>JAEKKK010000324.1 GCA_019510405.1 Gemmatimonadota bacterium
CTCTATCTGACCTGCAGCGTGGTCTTCTTCGCCGTCAAGGCACTCGCCCCCGATCCGCCGGTCGTCGTGCGCGCAGGCACCACGCAGGTCGGCATGGTGACGATCCAGGAGGACACCGTCGGCGCGACGCTTCAGGCGATCGACAGGATGACCCAGAGCAAGAGCTCGACGGACCGCGTGACGGGGCGTGTGCTCGGCAACGCGCTCCGTCACGGCGACCAGACGGCCGCATCGCTGCGCCAGTCGATTCCGAACCTGATGTTCGTGCTCGTGCCGATCTTCGCGGGGCTCGTCGCGCTCGTGTTCCGCAGCCGCCGGATGCGCTATCCGCAGCATCTCGCGTTCGCGCTACATACGCACGCGTTCCTGTTTCTCGCGCTCGTCCTGACGCTCGTCACGCGTCTGACGCGGAACGCCGTCGTCGATGCGCTCGCCGTTGCGGCGAGCTTCCTCGCCATCGCGATCTACATGGTGCTCGCCGTCCGCCGCGTCTACGGCGGCTCGACCTGGAGCGCGATGCTACGGAGCGGTGCAGTCGCGGTGACTTACTTCGCCGCGTTCACCGTGGCCATGCTGCTGACGTTCGCGCTCGTCGCGCTGCGCGTCTGACCAGCGGCGCGCGCGAGGAACGCGCGACTAGACGCCCTTCTCCTTCAGCAGCTCGAGAAACTGCGCCGGCTCCGTCAAGCCGAGGAGCCGCTGGGGCACGTCGCTCTCCTTGGAGAACTGCGCGATCTTGCCGAGCACCGGGAGGTACTGATTGGAGACCTCGAGCGGCGGTGCGACGATGAGAAAGAAGAAGTTCACCGGCTTCTCGTCGATCGCCTTGAAGTCCACCCCGCGCGACTTCCGCCCGAACGCGACGCGCAGCTTGTTCACCACGAGCGAGCGGCAGTGCGGGATGGCGATGCCGCGGCCGATCCCCGTCGAACCGAGGTTCTCACGCCGCTTCAGCATCTTGTAGAGCATCCCCTCGGACTTGTCGTCCAGCTTGAGCAGGGCGATGAGCTCCTTCAGGATGTCGTCCTTCGACTCCCCTTCGAGCTCGAGCTTGATTGCGTCCTCGCTGAAGAACTCGCGCAATTCCATCGTGGCTGGATCCGGTGCTGACGGTGCGTGACGCTGACCGATGGCGGGGGCCACCGAGGGCTGTGGTCGGGTCGAGCCGAGGAAGCTATCCGCGCGCGCGGCGGATTGTCAAACCATGACGTTGCTTGCACTTCCGAGCCTCGGTAACTTTCGGGATGGCTTTCCCGTTCCCGCTCCACGCCGACGTCCCACTCTATCTGGCCCCGATGGCCGGTGTGTCCGAGTCGCCCTTCCGGCGACTCTGCCGCCAGCACGGCGCGGACGTGGTGGTCACCGAGTTCCTCTCCGCCGAGGGGATCCGCCGCGAGAACGAGGCGACGCTGCACAAGCTGGCGTTCGGCCCCGATGAGCGTCCGATCGGCGTGCAGATCTTCGGCGCGGACCCGGTAGCGATGGGGGAGGCCGCTCGCTTCGTCTCCGACGTGTTCCAGCCGGAGTTCATCGACATCAACTTCGGATGTCCGGTGAAGAAGGTCGTCAGAAGGAACGGCGGCTCGGGGTGCCTGCGCGACCTCGACCTGGTGCAGCAAGTGATTCGCGCCGTGGTCGCGGCGACCCACCTGCCGGTAACGTGCAAGATCCGCAGCGGGTGGAACGAGGAGATGCGCGACCCGGTCCAGATCGCGCTCCGCTGCCAGGACGCGGGCGTGAAGGTGCTCACGCTGCATCCGCGCACACGGACGCAGATGTACTCGGGGCACGCACGGTGGGAGGAGATCGCCGCTGTCGCGGAGGCCCTCGACATTCCGGTGCTCGGCAATGGCGACATCAAGACGGCCGAAGATGCGATCCGCATGCTCGAGCAGACACGCTGCGAAGGCATCATGATCGCGCGCGGGTCGTACGGGCAGCCGTGGATCTTCGACCAGGTGAAGGACCTGCTCGCGGGACGTCCCAAGCGTCCGGCGCCGACGATCGGGGACCGGTTCGCCGTCGCGCTCGCGCACGCGCGGATGGTCATGGAGTACGAGACGGATCCGCGCGGCGCGGCGATCGAGTTCCGGAAGCACCTCGGCTGGTACGCCAAGGGGCTGCACGGCGGCGCTGAGCTGCGGAAGCGACTGTACGCGGTGACGTCGTTCGGCGAGGTCGAAGGCATCTTCGCCGACTATCTCGCCAATCGCGGCGAGGACGATGATCGTTCGGTGGAGGCGACGGCGGCGTGAGGCGCGAGCGCGTGCGCGACCTGCTCGGCAAGGTCGCGGACGGCTCGATGCCGATCGAGTCCGCACTCGCCTCGCTGTCCCAGGAGCCGGCGGAGTCGCTGGGCTTCGCGACGATCGACCACCACCGCGCCCTTCGGCAGGGCTTTCCCGAAGTCGTCTACGGCGCCGCTAAGACGACGGAACAGCTGGTAGCCATCGCCCAGCGCATCGCTGATCGGGGCGACGGCGTCCTGGTGACGAGGGTGCCGGCGGAGTCGGCCGCGCCTCTCCTCGAGGCGTTGCCGGGGTCGGAGTGGAACGCCATCGCGAGAACTGTACGGGTGCGCGCCACGCAGCCGCCCGCGACGGCGCGAGGCACGATCCTCGTCGTCACCGCCGGCACGAGCGACCTTCCGGTTGCCGAGGAAGCCGCCGTGACCGCCGACGCGATGGGCTGCGTGGCCGAGCGGTTGACGGATGTGGGCGTAGCCGGGATCCACCGCCTGCTGGCCAACGGCGCGGTGCTGGAGCGCGCCGCCGTGATCATCGTCGTGGCGGGGATGGATGGTGCGTTGGCGTCCGTCGTGGGCGGACTGGTACGTGTACCCGTCATTGCGGTGCCGACGAGCGTTGGATACGGTGCGTCCTTCAGCGGAATCGCCCCGCTGCTGACCATGCTGAACAGTTGCGCCGCCGGCGTGACTGTCGTCAACATCGACAACGGATTCGGTGCGGCGGTCGCCGCCGCACGCATCCTGCACGGCTCGCGTTCGTAGCCAAGGGCGGCGGCGGACGACGACGACCGCCCCCAAGCCTCGAACCCGCCGAACGACCTGTCGATGCTGCTCGCCGCAGCTCTCCTCGCCGCTGTTGCCGCCATCGTCGTGGCGGGCGCCGCGCTGCGCCAGGCAGCGACGGCGAAGCGCGATCTGGCGACGGCTCGGAGCCGACTGGCGCGGATCGACGCCGCGATACCGCCCACGGCGGATCAGCAGCAAGCGATCAGCGCGAATGCGCTGCGGCGGGACGTCCGTGTCCTGTTCGAGGTTGGACAGGCCAGAGCCGATCGGGCCGTCCTGGTTCAGCTCCTGATCGACTTTCGCGACCTCGCGGGAGCGGAGGAGGCGATCTTCTGGCGCTGGAGACCGGAGCGCGATGCTCTCGCGCCGGAGGTCTGGTCATCCGAGGGGACGCGGCCATCCTTCTTCAGCATCACGGAGTGGGCTCCGCTGGTTCAATGGTCGGCGGAGGGCGGCGTCATCCAGACGGTCGGACAGGAGGAGACCGTCTACGTCGGCGCCGCACCGATCCGGCGCGGCGAGACGCTGATGGGCGTCCTGAGCCTGACGCATCGGACCGGGCTCGGATGGAATCGCAGCTTACTGCGGGACTGGCTCCCTCGGCTCGCCGACCAGCTCGGAACGGTGCAGGAGCTGGTGGACGTGAGGCGCCGCCATACGCGCCACATGCGTCAGAGTCAGGCACTCCTGGATGCCGTCCAGCGGCTTCAGGGAGGCAAGACGGGCGAGGGGCTGGCCCGCGCGCTCTGCGAGACGGCGCTCGACGTCTCCGGGGCCCGTGGAGCGGCACTCGTACGCTGGTCGGCGGACGAAGAGGCGGGCGAGTTGAGCTACGCCACTGACGGCGCCGGCCTCAAGGCGCCCGCAGCGTTGGACGGCGCGAGCCTCGTGGCGGAAGCGTGCCGGTCGGGGAAGCTTCAGGTGCTGGAAGACGCCCGTAACGCGACCCTCGGGCGCGCGTTGTACGGGGTACCGCGGACCGTGGAGGAGCCAGGCTCGGTGACGATCGTGCCGCTCGTGAAGGACAACCGCACGCTGGGCGCTCTGGTGCTCGAGGCGGCGGAGGTCCGCGGTCTGACGCTGGAGGAGAGCCGCCAGCTGACCGCTGACCGTCCTGGGCGCCATCGTCGCCGGTTCGCTCGAGCTGGTCTGGCAGTTCGCGGAAGTGGACAAGCGGTCGCGCACCGATCCACTGACCGGGCTGTGGAACCGGCACCACTTCGGCGAGCAGCTTCAACGCTGCCTGAACGAGGCGGACCGCTTCGGCCATCCCGTGTCCCTGGTGCTCGTCGACATCGACCACTTCAAGCGCGTCAACGACACCTGGGGGCACGAGGCGGGGGACGCGGTGCTCAAGCAGCTGACGCGGATTCTCCACGACGGGGTTCGGTCGGTGGATGTCTGCGTGCGGTACGGTGGGGAGGAGGTCGCCATGCTGCTCGCGCAGACCGACAGCGACCATGCCGTCGAAGTCGCCGAGCGGTTGCGGGCAAAGATTGCGTCTCAGCCGTTCTCGTATGGTGGCGCCGAGATCCCCGTAACGGCGTCCTTCGGTGTGGCGACCTACCCCGAGACGGTCAAGGTGCGCGACCAGCTCTTCCCGGCGTCGGACAAGGCGCTGTACATCGCCAAGCACGAGGGGAGAAACAGGGTGAGGGCAAAACCTGCAACGAAAGGCCGCACAACGAGTTGAGCTTGCGAGCCTCCAGTTTCACAGGAGGGCAGGGTTCGCTTGACTGGAGCGGCCGATCGGCTAGATTGCGTGGAGTAAGGGGGCGACTGGCTTCGACGGGACTGGTGAAGCCGTGGGCGCGTGCCGAGGTCCTCGGGCACCTCGTTAAACACTCGGGAAACATCCAACTGCGAACAACAACTTCGCCCTTGCCGCCTAACTTTTAGTTAGGCCTGCAAGTGCCCATGAGGAAGCCCGCCCGGGGCGGCTTTATGGGTAACGGAAATCCGGGCTAGCTTGGCGGTGCGCCTTCCGGCGCCGAGCGAAATTCCAGGAGGATTACCTGACGGTGGGCGGCCCACTGGCCAGCGGTCGGGGACATCAATCGGTGGGATACGCACGTAGTGCTTGTGGTCGATCTAGCTTCGGACCGGGGTTCGATTCCCCGCGCCTCCACTGAATGACCGGAAACAATGACGGCGCCCAGAGATGGGCGCCGTTGTTTTTCTCGGTGCGGCGGTCGCGCGCTACCCTTCCGGG
>JAEKKK010000121.1 GCA_019510405.1 Gemmatimonadota bacterium
GAGGTGGACCCGCACCTCACCCTGTACGGCCTCTCCCTCGCCTACGGGCTGCTGGCCGGCGACTGACCGCCCCCCGCCAGACGCGGTCGCTAAAATATTGGCGGACAATATTTTAGCGCGCACGTCGGCATTCCGCTGCGCGCCCTTGCCTCGCCCGAACGACTCGGCTAGAATCCAGTCTTGTTAGCACTCGACGCACTTGAGTGCTAAAGCCCGGTTCACTGAGTGTTCACCGTTACATCGAGAATGGAGGCGCACCACCTATGGCCACCAAGAGCGCGGCAAGTGTGAAGCTCTCGCCGCTGTCCGATCGCGTCGTCGTCAAGGCGACCGAGGAGTCCGAGCAGATGCGGGGTGGGTTGTACATCCCCGATACCGCGAAGGAGAAGCCGCAGCAGGGGGAGATCGTCGCCGTCGGCCCCGGCAAGTATGAGGACGGCAAGCTGGTTCCGATGACGGTCAAGGTTGGCGACAAGGTGCTCTACGGGAAGTACAGCGGCACCGAGATCACGCTCGACAACGAGCAGTTCCTGATCCTCCGCGAGAGCGACGTGCTCGCGGTCGTCGCCTGATCACTGCCTACGCATAGAGAGAGGAATACCATATGGCTAGCAAGGAACTCCACTTCAACACCGATGCGCGCGCTGCCCTGAAGCGCGGCGTCGACCAGCTTGCCGAGGCGGTGAAGGTCACCCTCGGCCCGAAGGGACGGAACGTCGTCATCGACAAGAAGTTCGGCGCGCCCACGGTCACCAAGGACGGCGTCACCGTCGCCAAGGAGATCGAGCTCTCCGATCCGCTCGAGAACATGGGCGCCCAGATGGTGAAGGAGGTCGCGACCAAGACTTCCGACAACGCCGGCGACGGCACCACGACGGCGACCGTGCTCGCCCAGGCGATCTTCCGCGAGGGCCTCAAGAACGTGACGGCCGGCGCGAACCCGATGGCGATCAAGCGCGGCATCGACAAGGCCGTCACCGCGGTCATCGAGGAGCTGAAGCGCATCAGCACCCCGACGACGGGCAAGAAGGAGATCGCCCAGGTCGGCGCCATCTCGGCCAACAACGACGGCGAGATCGGCAACCTGATCTCCGAGGCGATGGAGAAGGTGGGCAAGGACGGCGTCATCACGGTCGAGGAAGCGCGCGGCGTCGAGACGACGCTCGAGACGGTCGAGGGCATGCAGTTCGACCGCGGCTACGTCTCGCAGTACTTCGTGACCGATCCGGAGAAGATGGAGGCGGTCCTCGAGGATCCCTACATCCTCATCCACGACAAGAAGATCTCCTCGATGAAGGACCTGCTCCCGGTCCTCGAGAAGGTCGCGCAGCTCGGCAAGCCCCTGCTCATCATCGCCGAGGACGTCGACGGTGAGGCGCTCGCCACGCTCGTCGTGAACAAGCTCCGCGGCACGCTGCGCGTCGCCGCCGTCAAGGCGCCGGGCTTCGGCGATCGCCGCAAGGCGATGCTGGGCGACATCGCGACGCTGACCAACGGTCAGGTCGTCAGCGAGGAAGTCGGCTTCAAGCTCGAGAACGCGGTGGTCTCGGACCTCGGCCGCGCCAAGCGCGTCGTCGTGGACAAGGACAACACCACGATCATCGACGGTGCCGGTGAGGACGCGAAGATCCAGGGCCGCATCAAGGAGATCCGCGCCGCGATCGACACCTCCACGTCGGACTACGACAAGGAGAAGCTGCAGGAGCGTCTCGCGAAGCTCGCCGGCGGCGTGGCGGTGATCAACGTCGGCGCCGCGACCGAAGCCGAGATGAAGGAGAAGAAGGCACGAGTGGAAGACGCGTTGCATGCGACGAGAGCGGCGGTCGAGGAAGGCATCGTCCCCGGCGGCGGCGTCGCGCTCATCCGCGCGCAGAAGGCGCTCAAGTCGCTCAAGCTCGACGAGACCGACGAGCAGATCGGCGTCGACATCATCCGTCGCGCCATCGAGGAGCCGCTCCGCATGATCGTGCAGAACGCGGGCGGTGAAGGGTCCATCGTCCTCGAGAAGGTCCGCTCCAGCAAGGACGACAAGTTCGGCTACAACGCCCTCACGGACACCTACGAGGATCTGGTCCAGGCGGGCGTCATCGACCCGACGAAGGTGACGCGCACGGCGCTCCAGAACGCCGCGTCGATCGCCTCGCTCCTCCTCACGACGGAAGCGATCATCGTCGAGAAGAAGGAGAAGGACTCGGGTCACCCGGCCCCCGGCGGTGGCGGCGGTGGCATGGGCGGGATGTACTAAGCGTCCCGCACTCGTGAACGCGAATGGGGGCCTCCTCGGAGGCCCCCATTTGTATTTCAGTCAGCGCGCGCCGGCTACAGCGCGAGCGCGTATTGCGCTTCGGCGTCGACGCGCGAGGCGCGCGGCAGGAACGGGCCCACGACGTCGTGCTGCATCGCGACGCTCAACCGCCCCTTGAAGCGCGTCTTTCGCAACGTGTCGGCGGTCGTCGCGTGCGCGAGGCCGTGATCGTTGCAGTTCTCGCTCAGGTGCGCGAGCACGACGTGCGCGAGGTTCGCGTGCATCACGTCGCGCACCAGCCCCGCGCAGGCGCGGTTCGACAGATGCCCCGTCCGCGACGCGATGCGCGCCCGCACCGACGGCGGGTACGGCCCCGCCCGCAGCATCCCTTCGTCGTGGTTCGACTCGAGCACGAGGACGTCCGCGTCGGTGCACAGCGTCCGGACTTCGTCGCTCACATGGCCAACGTCCGTGCACACCACCGTCGTCGCGCCGGTGCGCGTCGACGTGAGCCGCACGCCGATCGGGCTGGCCGCATCGTGTGGAGTCGCGTAGGTCGTCAGCCGCATCCGCGAGAGCTCGATGCTCCCGCGGCGGGGCAGGCGGGTGCAGTCTGCCTCGCCCAGCTCGGGCCACGCGTCCACCGTGCCCTCGCTCGCGTACAGCGACCAGCCCCACCGGCGGGCCGCCGCGGCCGCGCCCTTCACGTGATCGGTGTGCTCGTGCGTCACGACGCACGCCTCGATGGACTGTGGCATCACGCCGATCGCCTTCAACCGCGTCGAGAGCATCCGCGTGCCGAACCCCGCGTCCACGACGACGCGGCTCTCACCGCACTCGACGAGCACGGCGTTCCCGCTGCTCCCGCTGCCCAGCACCCAGACCTTCATGCCTCCTCCACCGACCACCGCCGCTCGAACGCCGCCTGGAGCTGCGCCCGCATCCCATCGTCCAGCACGACGTCGCGCCGCGCCATCATGCGCTCCGCCGTCTCGAGGAATTTATCGATGTGATACGGCTGGAATGCACCCGCTTCCCCCCACGAGAAGGGCGCGACGGCTTTGGGAGGCATGGTCCGGCCGAACACGTTCGCTCCCGTGCCGAGCACGCACCCGGTCGTGAGGCAGAGGCCGATCCCGGTCTTGACGTGATCGCCGAACAGCGTGCCGAGGAACTGCATGCCGGTGTCGCGCGTGCCTTCCGGCGTCCAGAGCTGGACGTCGCCGTACGTGTTCTTCAGGTTGCTCGTGATCGTGCCCGCCCCGACGTTGACCCAGCGCCCGATCATCGAATGGCCGATGAACCCCTCGTGCGCCTTGTTGGAGTGGCCGAGCAGGATCGAGTTGCTGATCTGGCCGTGCACCTTGCACGTGTCGCCGATCGACGACGCCTCGATCCGGTCCGAGGTGACGAGCGTGTGCTCCCCGACGTACAGCGGGCCGACGAGGCGCGTGAACGCGTGGACGTGCGAGCCCGCACGCAGCAGGATCGGTCCCTCGGTGGTGTCGAAGCACACGCTCGGCTCGACGACGGCGCCGCGCTCGACGAACACCGGCTGCGTGCCCACCACGACGGCCCCCTTGGGCGCGCCGGCCTTGATGTCCGAGGCGATGAGCGGGATGTCCGCCTCGAGCATCGGGACGAGATGACGGACGTAGTCCCACACGTCCTCCATCCACCACCCCTCGATCGGCGTGCGCGCCGCGCTGCCATGTCGCCCGAATACGTCGAGACTCGCGTCGCCGTCGCCGACGTCGGTGTTCGTCGGCTGGTCGATTCGTGCCGCGACGATCCGCCCATCCGCCTCCAGCACGTCACCCTGCGGCGCAGCGGCCAGCGACGGGGCGAATCGCGTGTTCACGATCCAGCTCCCGGCCGGCATGGTCGTCGCGCCGAGCACGGGCGCGGAGCCAGGCTCGGCGAATCCCGTCAGATGCGGCGCCGTGATGACGCCGGCGACCTCGCCGCCGAGTGCCCGGGCCCACCGCTCGCGCACGAGCAGTGCGCCGGCACGCAGCTCGGCGACGGGGCGCGTCAAGGCGAACGGCTGGAAGCCGCGCGCCCGCTGGTCGTCGTAGAGATAGATGCTGCTCACGCCTGATCGCGAATGCGTGGCGGGAGCGACTCGATCAGCTTCTTCAGGTCGGCCGCGCGGTCCGTCGTCGTGACGAGCGTCAGCCCGTCGCGTGACACCACGACGAGGTCCTGAACGCCGTACAGCACGACCGCGTTCCCGTCGGCGTGCACGACGTTGTTCGCCGCGTCGAGCACGTGCACGTCGCCGTGCATCGCATTGCCGCGCGCGTCGTTGGTGCGCACGCGCCGGAGCGCCGCCCACGTGCCGACGTCGTCCCAGCCGAAATCGCCCGGCAGCACGACGACGCGCGCGCTGCGCTCCATCACGCCGACGTCCACCGCGATCCCGCTCGTGATCGCGCCGAAGAACCCCGCCATGTCGTTCGGATGCGCGGCGAGGTGCGGCGCGATCTCCGGTGTGAGCGCGGCGATCTCGTCGAGGAAGTCTCCGGCGCGCCAGACGAAGATCCCCGAGTTCCAGAGGTAGCCGTCGCGCATCATCGTCTCGGCGCGTGCGCGGTCTGGCTTCTCGACGAATCGTGCGACGCGGCGTGCGTGATCCTCGCCGGCGATCGCGTCGCCAGGCTGGATGTAGCCGAAGCCGGGGTCGGGGCGCACCGGAACCACACCCACCGTGACGAGCGCGTGTCGCGCTTCGGCGATCCGCGCCGCGGTGCTCAGTGCCGCACGGAACCCCGCGGGATCACCGATCGCCCAGTCGGCGTGGACGCTGATCATCACGTCCTCCCACGCGCCGCGCTGCGCGATGAGGTGCGCCGCCCACGCCAGCGCCGCCGCGGTGCCCGCCGGCCGCGGCTCCGCGACGATGTTGTGGCGCGGCAGGGCGGGGGCGAGCGCCGCGATCGCGTTCACGAGCCCTTCGTTCGTGAGCACGAGCGTGCGCTCGGGGGGAACCAGCGGCGCGAGGCGCGTCAGCGTGTCCGCGAGCATCGGTTCGCTCGTGGCGAGTGGCAGCAGCTGCTTCGGTCTATCCGGTGTGCTGACCGGCCAGAAGCGCGAACCGACGCCCCCGGCCAGAACGACGGCCCACTGGGTCATGCGCTCTCGGCCGCTGATTCGTCGGGCGCGATACCGGCCAGCTCGGCGGCGCGTGCGTAGAGGCGCTTGGGGCTGAACGGCTTGGTCATGAACTCCGCGGCGCCCAGCTCGAGCGCGAGATGATGCTGCTGCTCCTGGCCGGCGGCGGTCAACACGATCGCCGGAAGGTGCTTCAGCCGCTCGTCGCGCTTCATCTCGGCGAGTACGTCGAGGCCGCTCAGGTAGGGCATCATGAGATCGAGCAGCACCAGCCGGATGTCGTCCTCGCGGCGCAGCACCTCGAGCGCCTCGCGGCCGTCGTACACGAGGGTCACCCGGAAGGGGCCCTGCTCGAGCTTCATCTTGATGATGCGTCCGATGTGCGGCTCGTCGTCGGCGACGAGCGCATGCGTCAGGGGAATCTCGTTCACGGTCAGACGAGTGCCGCGATGTGCTCGCGATTGCGACGCAACTCGAAGAGGAGCTGCCCGATGTTGGCTTGCGGGCGCACGAGCACGAAGAGCACGGCGTCGGCACTGAGGACGGAGAGGACGGCGAGGCCGTCGCGATGTTCGAGCACAGCGGTGGTCAGAGGACCCCGATTCGCCGCTGCGCCGAGCTCGTCAGCCGGTCCGATGATCGCCGGGATTCTCGCCGCGAGATCTTCTGCGTCGAGCCCGGGTATACTCTGTCCATCGATCAACAGCCCGTCACGTCCCAGGATGACCGCCGCTTCGACACCTTCACGCTGTCGGATCGCCGCGACCAGGTCCCGAATGCTCGGCATTCCCGTGTCTCCAGAAGTGGAGCCGAAGCATACGGTCGAGGTGGTGGAAGTCAAGCGAGGACATCGGGTTGAGTTTGATCGACGGTCTGTCTATCCTTCGTTCCGCATTCAGTCACATTATCACCCTCCTCATGCTGCCGACACGCCTCCCGCGCGTCGCCGTCGTTGCCGTCGTCGCCCTTGCGACACTCGCGGTCGCTTGCGGTGACCTCACGCGTCCCAAAGCCTCGACTCCCAGCCTCCTGCTCGACTATTCGGTCTACGCGCTGACCGGTACCCCGGCGGGAGTGACGAATGCGATCAACTTGTTCGCCGGTCCGGCGCGGGTCGATGGCGCGTTCAGCTTCGACGTCGCGCTCGATCTCGATCCGACGGGCAAGATCATGATGTATCCGGTGCGCGCCCTGGCCGGCCCGCTCGCCGGCACCATCCCGACGCGCGTCGGTCTGCAGAAGGTGTCCGGTACCTTCGAGTCGGTGCGTTCTGCCCCCAACAGCGGCGTCTACGACACGATCACCGTGCAGCCCATCGCGCCCGGTCAGGTCGTGGCGGCGGAGATTCTGCAGCAGACCTCGCTGGCCTGCGTCTACTCGCTGCAGGGTTCGGCGATGTATGCCAAGTTCGTCGTCGACAGCGTCGATCTTCCCGCGCGCCGCCTGTTCGTGCGTCAGGTGGTCGACGGAAACTGCGGATTCCGCGGCCTCGTTCCGGACTCGATCCCAACTTCCTGATGCACGACGTGCGGCTGGTCCGCGAACGCCTCGACGACCTGCGCGAGGCGATGCGCCGGCGCGATGCACTGGACGCGCTCGGACCGCAGCTCGACCGGTGCGAGGGATTGGAGCGCGAGCGGCGCCTGCTCATCCAGGCGGTCGAAGAACGGAAGGCCGCGCGGAACGCGGGCTCGCAGGAAGTGGCGCGTCGCAAGCGCGCCGGCGAGCCGGCCGACGACCTGATCGCCAGCGGCCGCGCGCTCGGTGACGAGATCGGCCGCCTCGAGCTGGAGCTCGGCGACGCGGAGCGGTCGCTCGCGACCATTCTCCTCGAAGTTCCGAACATCACGCTCCCCGACGTGCCGGCCGGCGACGAGTCGAACAACGTCATCGTCCGAAGCTGGGGCGACCCGCGCCCGTCCGAGGGCGTGCGTCCGCACTGGGACATCGCGGCGCAGTACGGTCTGTTCGATCTCGAGCGCGCGGCGAAGATCAGTGGCTCCGGCTTCGCCGTCTTCCGCGGCGCCGGATCGCGGCTCGTGCGCGCGCTGCTGAACTTCTTCCTCGACGTGCACACGCGAGAGCACGGCTACGAGGAAGTCTGGACTCCCGTGCTGGTCAATCGCGGCAGCATGACCGGCACGGGCCAGCTCCCCAAGTTCGAGGACGACGCGTACAAGATCGCCGACGACGATCTCTTCCTCATCCCGACCGCCGAAGTTCCGGTCACCAACCTGTACCGCGACGAGATCCTCGACGGCGCCGAGCTGCCGAAGGCGTTCACCGCGTACACGCCCTGCTTTCGCCGCGAGGCCGGATCGGCGGGGAAGGACACCCGCGGCATTCTCCGCATGCACCAGTTCGACAAGGTCGAGCTGGTGCGGTACTGCGCGCCCGAGCAATCCGAGACGGAGCTCGCGACGCTGCTCGGTCACGCGGAGTCGATCCTGCAGCGGCTGGGCATCCCCTATCGGGTCAAGCTGCTCGCGGCGGGCGACACCGGCTTCTCCAGCGCCAAGACGTACGATCTCGAGGCGTGGGCGCCCGGCGTCGGCGCATGGCTCGAGGTCAGCTCCTGCAGCACCTTCACCGACTTCCAGGCGCGGCGCGCGAACATTCGCTTCCGGCCGGCGAAGGGCGAGAAGCCACGCTTCGTGCACACGCTCAACGGATCCGGGCTCGCGTTCCCGCGCACCCTCGCGTGCATCCTGGAGAACTATCAGCAGCCGGACGGTGCAGTGCTCGTCCCCGAAGTGCTGCGGCCGTACGTAGGGTCCGACCGGATCGGCTAGGCGATGCGCCGCGGCGCTCCCGAGCTGGTCGTCGGCCTGCTCCTCGCCGTACTGCTTTCCTCCTACGTCGTGTACACGCGGCGCGTCGTGCGCGACCTCCGCGCCGAGGCCCAGCGCTCGAGCCTCATGTACGCGCGCGTGCTGCGCGCCCAGACCGACACGAGCACGGACGCGGGCACGCGCGCGCTGTTCGATCTGACGCAGAGCATCATCGCCCAGGGCGTGCCGATCGTCGTCACCGACGTGCGCGGCCGCCCGACCTATCACGCCAACCTCCCGCTCGACAGCACGCAGGACGAGCAGGTCCAGCTCCGGCGGTTCGTCGGTCAGCTGGATCGACAGAACCCGCCGGTGACCGATTCGCTGGTGGGGAAGATCCATTTCGGCAACCCGTCCCTCGTCAAATGGCTGCGCATCATCCCGGCGCTCCAGGCGGCGACGGCGTTCGTGCTCCTCATCGCGGCGTTCTACATCGTGCGCACGCGTGGCAACGCCGAGCGCGAGCGCGTGTGGGCCGGCATGGCGCGCGAATCGGCGCATCAGCTCGGGACGCCGCTGTCGAGCCTCGCGGGCTGGATCGAGCTGCTCGAGGATCGCGCCACTGATGACGGAACGCAGCGCGCCGTCGGCTTCATGCGCGCCGATCTGGAGCGACTCGATCGGGTCGCGCACCGCTTCGAGCGCATCGGGCGCGAGCCGCGCCGCGACGCGGTGAACGTCGCCGAGCTCGTCGAGCGCATCGCGAACTACTTCCGTGCTCGCGTCCCGAAGCTCGCCCACGCCGTGACGATCGAAGTCGCGCAGCCCGCCTCCGCCGTGGCCGTGCGCGGCGACGCCGTCCTGCTCGAGTGGGCGCTCGAGGTGCTGGTGAAGAACGCGATCGACGCGCTCGCCGGCCGCGGCGGCGTCATCACGCTCTCGGCGGAGCCGCGAGGCAGGGGCGGCGCCTGTCTCCGCGTCGCGGACGACGGCCCGGGCATTCCACGCGAGCTGCGCGGGCGCATTTTCGACCCCGGGTTCTCCACCAAGACGAGCGGCTGGGGCATCGGCCTGTCGCTCGCGCGCCGCATCGTCGAGGAGAATCACGGCGGCACGTTGCAATTGGCCGCGGTCGATCGCGGCGCGGCATTCGAGATTATCTTACCCTGATGGATATTGCGACTGACGATCCGCTGCTCGAGGGATTGAATCCCGCGCAGCGTGAGGCGGTGCTGCACATCGACGGCCCGCTGCTCGTGCTGGCCGGCGCCGGCTCCGGCAAGACGCGCGTGCTGACGACGCGCATCGCCCGTCTCATCGATCAGCACGGCGTCGATCCGAGCCGGATCCTCTCCGTGACCTTCACCAACAAGGCGGCGGGCGAGATGAAGGAGCGCATCGCGCGCCACCTCGGCCGCGCGCCCGCCGGCATGTGGGTGGGGACGTTCCACGCCATCGGCGCGCGCATGCTCCGCGCGGCGCCTCATCTCGTCGGTCGCACCGCCGCGTTCACGATCTACGACCAGGACGATACCCAGTCGGTGATCAAGCGGCTGCTGGAGCGCAACCGGCTCGACACGAAGCAGTTCACGCCGCGCGGCGTCCACGGCGCCATCTCCGACGCGAAGAACGCGCTCGTGCCCCCCGACGAGTACGCGAACCTCGCGATGGATCCCTTCTCGCGCGCGGTCGCGGTCGTCTATCGCGATCTTGGCGAGGCGCTCCGCGTGGCCAACGCGGTGGACTTCGACGATCTGCTCGTCCTCCCCGTCCGCCTGCTCGCCCAGAATCCGCCGGAGCTGGAGAAGTACCAGCGGAAGTTTCGCTACCTGCTCGTCGACGAGTATCAGGACACGAATCGCGCGCAGTATCAGTTCATCAAGCTGCTTGCCGGCGGTCACGGCAACGTCTGCGTCGTCGGCGACGACGATCAGTCGATCTACGGCTGGCGCGGCGCCGACATCCGCAACATCCTCGATTTCAACAAGGACTTCCCGGAAGCGCACGTCGTCCGCCTCGAGGAGAACTACCGCAGCACGCCGGAGGTGCTCGACCTGGCCAACGTCGTCATCAGCGCCAACAAGGGGCGCATGGGGAAGACCCTGCGCCCCACGCACCGGAGCGGCGAGCGCGTCACGGCGGCGCGCTGCCTCGACGAGCGCGACGAGGCCGACTTCATCGTCGAGGAGCTGGTCGCGCGGCGGGCGCAATCGTCGTCGCTCACGCTCCGCGACTTCGCGATCCTCTACCGCACGAATGCGCAGAGCCGCGCGATCGAGGAAGCGCTCCGCAAGCGCGCCTTGCCGTATCGCATCGTGGGGGCCGTGCGCTTCTACGACCGGCGCGAGATTCGCGACCTCATGAGCTACCTCAAGCTCGTCGCCAATCCAGCCGACGACGAGGCGTTCCGTCGCGCCATCGCGGTCCCGAAGCGTGGACTCGGCGACGCGACGCTCGAGCAGCTTTCCGCCGTCGCGCGCGAGGCGGGCATCCCCATGCTCGCCGCCGCGGTGCGTCCGGATCTCATCGGCGCCCTGCGCCCCGCGGCGCGCAACGCGCTCACCGACTTCGCCGCACTCATTGAACGCTTCCGCGAGTCGGCACGCGACGCCGCCGTCGACGAGCTGCTGCGCGACATCGTCGAGGGCGTGCGCTACGACGAGTATCTGCGCGCCGAGGGCCCGGAATCCGCCGATCGCATCGACAACGTGCGCGAGCTGATCACTGGCGCTGCCGAGACGGTCGCCGACGAGGAGGGCGAAGTCGGCCTCACTCCGCTCGACCACTTCCTCCAGAAGGCGATGCTGGTCTCCGAGCTCGACAAGCTCGGCCCCGATGCGGATGCGGTGACGCTCATGACGCTGCACAACGCGAAGGGGCTCGAGTTCCCGGTCGTGTTCATCAGCGGCATGGAAGACGGGCTTTTTCCGCTCGCCAAGGCGTACGACGACCCCGCATTGATGGAGGAAGAGCGACGGTTGTTCTACGTCGGCATCACCCGCGCCGAGCGGAAGCTCTATCTCACCCACGCCGAGGAGCGCCGGCGCAACGGGGAGTTCATGCCGTCCAAGGCGTCGAGCTTTCTCGTCGCCATTCCCGAGGACATGCTCGAGCAGCGCATGACGATCAAGGTGCGCAGCTCCGGCCGCTCGTTCATGCATTCGCTGCGCGGCGGCAGCCAGTGGGGCAACTCGCGCCGTCGTGACACGAGCGAGACGTTGCGCTCGGCGTTCGTCGACGACACCGGGTTCCCACCCAGCGCGGCGGCGCGTCGGCCCGGCACGCCCGTCGCGCGCCCCTCGAGCTTCGACGACGCCGAGGCCTCGCAGGACGCCGCCGTGATCGCCGTCGGCGCGCGCGTCCGGCATCGCAAGTTCGGCTCGGGGGTGATCGCCGAGCTGGCGGGCAGCGGCCGCGACCTCAAGGCGAAGATCGATTTCGACGACGAGACGATCGGCCGGAAGACGCTCGTCGTCGCGCAGGCCAACCTCGAACGGGACATCGAATAGTGGCCGTCACCATCGACGACGTACGACACATCGCCACGCTCGCCCGCCTCGGTCTCACCGACGCGCGCGCGGCGGCCATCGTCGCGGAGTTGAACACCATCCTCGGCCACATGGACGAGCTGGCGAAGGTCGACACCGCCGGCGTCGAGGAGGCGATCGGAGTGGGCGCGGAAGGACTCCCGGTGCGCGCGGACAAGGGCCCCCCGTTCCCCCTCGCACGGTCGCTCGACGCCTTCGCGCCCAGCGTGCGCGACGGCTTCCTGCTCGTGCCACGGTTGTCCACGCACGAATCGCCGGAGGAAGCATGACCGCGCGCTGCTGCGCGGACGTGCGTGCCGACACCGCGGCGGGCAAGGTCACCGCGGCCGAGACGCTCACCGGCGCGCTCGATCGAGCGCGTGAGGTGAACGCGGGTCGCGAGGGCCTCAACATCTTCGCCTGGCGCGACGACGACGATGCGCGCCGCCAGTCCGCGTCGATCGGCGACCGGCTCGCCGATACGGCGCCCGGCGCCCTCCTCGGCGTACCCGTCGCCGTGAAGGACAACATCGCGACCCTCACCATGCCGACGACCTGCGGGTCGCGCATTCTCGAGGGTTACGTCAGCCCATACGAGGCGACGGTCGTCAAGCGCCTGCGCGCGGCCGGCGGGATCGTGTTCGGCAAGACGAACATGGACGAGTTCGCGATGGGCTCGTCCACCGAGCACAGTGCATACGGACCGACGAAGAATCCCATCGCGCCGGACCGCGTCCCGGGCGGCTCGTCGGGCGGCTCCGCTGCGGCTGTCGCCTCGGGCATCGTCTCGATCGCGCTCGGCTCCGAGACTGGTGGCTCGGTACGCCAACCCGCGGCCTTCTGCGGCATCGTCGGCGTGAAGCCCACCTACGGACGGGTGAGCCGCTTCGGGCTCGTCGCCTTTGCTTCGTCGCTCGACCAGGTCGGTGTGTTCGGCCAGACGGTCGACGACGCCGCGCGCGGCCTCGGCGCGATCGCCGGCCACGACGAGATGGACTCGACCTCGGCCGACATCGCCGTGCCGGACTACACGGCCGGCGCGAATGCGGACGTGAAGGGACTCGTCGTCGGGCTGCCCAAGGAATACTTCCCGGCCTCGCTCGATTCGCAGATCCGCGCGAGGTGCGATGCGGCCATCGAGCGCCTGAAGGCGCTCGGAGCGACGGTGAAGGAGGTCTCGCTCCCGCACACCGATCTCGCCATCCCCGTCTATTACATCATCGCGCCGGCCGAAGCGTCGTCCAACCTCGCGCGCTTCGACGGCGTGCGGTACGGGCTGCGCCTCACCGGCGACGGGCTGCGGGGGATGTACGAGGCGACGCGCTCGGGTGGCTTCGGCCCCGAGGTCACGCGCCGCATCCTCCTCGGCACCTACGTGCTGAGCGCGGGCTACTACGACGCGTACTACCGCAAGGCGCAGCAGGTGCGCACGCTCATCGCGAACGACTTCCGTCGCGTCTTCGACTCCGGCGTCCACGTGCTGTTCACGCCGACCGCGCCATCGACCGCGTTCCCGATCGGCGCCATCTCCGATCCCTATGAGATGTACCTGAGCGACATCTTCACCGCGACCGCGAACCTCGCCGGCGTGCCGGCGATGTCGATCCCGATCGGCCGCATCGGCGGACTGCCCGTCGGCGGACAGTTCCTCGCGTCGCACTTCGACGAGGCGCGCATGTTCACTGCGGCGTACGCCCTCGAGCGCGCCCTTGGCGCGGAAGCGCACGCATGACGGCGCCTGTGGCGAAGTCCGCGCTCGAGCAGTGGGAGATGGTCGTCGGCCTCGAGGTCCACGTCCAGCTCAAGACGCGCACGAAGCTGTTCTGTTCGTGCTCGGCGGAGTTCGGCGCCGCGCCGAACGCCAACACCTGCCCGGTGTGCCTCGCACTGCCCGGGGCGCTCCCCGTGCTGAACGGGCACGCCGTCGCCCTGGCGACGCGCGCCGCGCTGGCCATCAACTGCGTCGTGCAGCCGGTGTCGATCTTCGCGCGGAAGAACTACTTCTACCCGGATCTCCCCAAGGGCTATCAGATCTCGCAGTTCGACAAGCCGCTCGCCCTCGACGGATGGATCGAGATCGGGGCGCGCGCCGACAGTTCGCCGATCCGGATCGGCGTGACGCGCGTGCACATGGAGGACGACGCCGGTAAGTCGATCCACGATCGCTTCCCCGGTGTCACGGCGGTCGATCTCAACCGCTCCGGCGTTCCCCTCATCGAGATCGTGAGCGAGCCGGACATCCGGTCGGCGGAGCAGGCGGGCGCGTATCTGCGCGTGCTCAAGCAGATCCTCGAGTACGTCGACGTGAGCGACGTCAACATGGAGGAGGGCAGCCTGCGCGTCGACGCGAACGTCAGCGCGCGGCGCCGCGGCGAGACGAAGCTCGGCACGAAGACCGAGGTGAAGAACATGAACTCCTTCTCGGGCGTCGAGCGCGCCATCGACGTGGAGTTCGCGCGGCACGTCTCCGTGCTCGAGGCGGGCGGCGTGATCGAGCAGCAGACGATGCTCTGGGATGGCAGCACGGTGCGCCCCGCGCGCTCCAAGGAAGGCAGCCATGACTATCGCTACTTCCCGGAGCCCGATCTGCCGCCACTCATCCTCGATCTGAAGTGGATCGAGCAGGCGCGCCACGACCTGCCCGAGCTCCCGGCGGCGCGCCAGGCGCGGTTCGCCACCGAGTACAAGCTCGGTGACTACGACGTCGAGGTGCTCACTTCCAATCCGCGCCTCGCCGACTACTACGAGTCGGTGGCGCGCTCGCACGGAGAGCCCAAGGCCGCCGCGAACTGGGTCATGGGCGAGGTGATGGCCACGCTCAAGACCTCCGGCGAGGACGTCTCACGGTTCCGCGTGCGCCCTGCAGATCTGGCCTCGCTGCTCGGCCTCGTGCGCGACGGCGTCGTGAGCCACACGGCGGCGAAGCAGATCTTCTCGCACATGGTCGCGACGGGCGACCAGCCCGCGCAGATCGCCGAGCGCGAGGGGCTCGTCAAGGTGGACGACGACGCACAGCTCTCCGCCTGGCTCGACGAGGTCATCACCGAGAACCCCAACGAGGCGGAGCGCTTCCGCAACGGGGAGAAGAAGCTGCAGGGGGTGCTCGTCGGCGCGGTGATGAAGAAGTCCAAGGGTCGCGCCGACCCGCGCAAGCTCAATCAGTTGCTGACGACGCGACTGACGTCGTAGAGCGGCACGTCCAGGGCGCGCGCGTAGCCGAGCGTCGACGCGGGGAGGCCGAAGTTGCGCTCGGCTTCGGCGCGCACCAGCTCCGCGCCCCCCGAGCGGAGCGCGTCGCGCCGGACCCGCTTCGCGCGACGGAGCGCCTCGTCGCCCGACGGATCGAGGCGATAGGGGACTGAGTCGTCGAACTTGATCAGGAAGTCGATGATCGAGTCGTACGCGTGATCGAGGTACCGGCCCACCTCCGCGTCACTCAGATCCCAACGGCTGTTCTCCGTCATGAGGGCGAAGATGCGCTGCCACCCCTCGTTGTCGGCGGCGTGCACCATGCCGCGGAAGATCCGCCGGTTCGTCTGCGTGCTGAAGATCGTCGGGCTGAGGATGCGGTCGAGCAGCGCGTCGGAGCGCGAATGGTCGAGCAGGATGAGGTCCCGCGCCTGACGCGCACACGCCGGCCCGAGGTGCGTCTCGAACCGGCTCTCCCAGTAGCTGTGTCCCAGCGACGACGTGCTCGCCGTCACGGCGAGCTGCTTCGGCACGAAGTGGTTGTGCGCGATCGCGTCGGCGGCGAGGTGCGAGAGATAGCCGAGCGCGAACGCCTGCAGCGGCTCGTCGGGCGCGGCGTCGTGGATCTCCAGGCCGACGGTCCACGAGTGACAGTGTCGCCCCGTCGGCACGTACTTCTTCGCCATGCTCGTGTCGGCGGCAATCGAGCCGTACAGGAAATCGTACGGGAAGGCGCGCAGCAGATCGCCAATCGTCGCGGGTAGCTGCGCGAGCGAGCGCAGCACCGCCTCGCCGAGGTAGACGTGCGTCCCCGGCGTCCAGGCGTAGGCCGCTTTCGGGAGCAGCGCCACGAGGACCACCGCGGCGCCGAGGAGGCCGGCGGCGCGAAGCGCCGTCCGGCCGATCCTGCGAGGCGTGCTAGATCCCCAGCCGGCGCCGCTGGCGGCGGAGCGCCTTGCGGAGGTCGCGCAGCTCGTGCTGGACGAATCCGTCGATCCGCTCGCGCGCCTCGCCCACCGTCTCGCGGACATCGTGCTCGATGCGATCCATCGGGATGCGGTCGATGAGCTCACCGCCGTGCTCGCGCGCCCACTTCGCCCCCGCCAGTCCCGCCGCGGCTGCGCCGCGTCCGGCCCACTTCGCCCCTCGCATGACGGGCGTGACCGGTCGCTGCCCCGAGGGGCCGCGTCGGAGGAGCAGGGTCGCTGTGGCGCCGATCGCGGCACCGATGAGTGCCGCGGTGAGCAGGTCGTACTGCGCATCACGCCCAATCTCGCCGTCGCGGGCGGACTCGCGGACGCGTGGCCCCCGCTTCGGGCTGGTCGGGATCGATGTAGCCATCGTCGTGTTCCTCTGGCGCTGGACCGGCCGCGCTCGGCGCGTCCTCGTCCTCGGTGTGAAGCGCCGCCGCCCCGGTACGCACCCCGCGCACCGTGGACGCCGTCGCGATGAACATCCCCTCTGCCTCCTCCTGTACCACTTCGAGCAGCGCGTTGAACTCGCCGAGGCGCTGCTCCGTCAGGGCCATCGCCTGCTGCAGCCGCTGGTTCGCCGCCGCGATGGTCGCGTTCACCTGCTGCACGTCGGTGCGCACCGACGTCGTGATGTAGTTCACATTGTCGGCGATCGCGCTCGCGTGGCGCATCAACGGATTGATGTCGCCGTACACCCGGTCGAGCAGGTCGCTCACCTTCGCGTAGCTCTTCCGGAAGTTCCACGCGGCTGGCACCAGCGCCACCGCGAGTACGAGCAGCGCGATCGTCATCAGACCGCTCGCGATCGCGGTCGTCTTCTCGAACCACCCACGTTCCTGCCCGACCTGCCGCATCAACACGGTGTCGGGGAACTGCGCCGCCTGCACCAGCAGCCATGTGCCGGCGCGTGCGAACGAGACGATCATCGCATACCTGGGCTAGATGAGAGGCCTGGCGCCCACCGGCCGCGCGCAATCGCCGGTCCACTTCCGCCGAGTGCAAGGGCAAGGCCACACCCGAGGGCGCTGGGCCATCGTACCGATCGCTGCGCGCAGGTGTCAAGCGTGGCGGTCCACGCGTCCGTGCGTCCATCCGACGGCGCGAAGGGTGCAGTGGCTGCGCCGCCAGCCTCGCGCCGTGGCATCTGCACCGCTTGACTCGTCATCGCACCACCGGGAAGTTTCCCGGCTCCCCGAACCTGGGCGTCCGACTACGCGCCCGCCATCCGTACTACTCCCATGAGCGCACAGCAGTTCGTCGTCCAGGGCGGTCACAAGCTGTCCGGCCGCATCCGACCCTCCGGCAACAAGAACGCCGCGCTGCCGATCGTCGCCGCCGCGCTGCTCTGCGAGGAGCCGGTGCATCTCGAGAACGTCCCGCGCATCCGGGACGTCGAGACGCTCGTCCAGCTCCTCCAATCGATCGGCGCGCACGCCGAATGGACGGCGCGCAACTCCCTCACCATTCACGCGACCTCGGTCAAGGCCACCGAGCTCGATCCCGCGCTCTGCCGGAAGATCCGCGCATCGATCCTCCTCGCCGGACCACTCCTCGCGCGCTGCGGCGAGATCGAGCTCCCGCCGCCGGGCGGTGACGTCATCGGCCGCCGGCGTGTCGACACGCATTTCCTCGCCCTCCAGCAGCTCGGCGCCACCTTCACCTTCGACGACGCGTTCGTCCTCCGCGCCAGTAAGCTCCGCGGCGCGGACGTCTTCCTCGATGAGCCAAGCGTCACGGCCACCGAGAATGCCCTCGCCGCCGCCGTCGCCGCCGAGGGGACGACCGTCCTTCGCAACGCCGCGAGCGAGCCGCACGTCCAGGATCTGGCGAAGTTCCTCGTCGCGATGGGCGCGAGCATCGAGGGGATCGGCACGAACACGATCACGATCCACGGCGGCCGCCCCCTGCACGGCTGCACCTACTCCATCGGTCCCGATCACATCGAGGTCGGCTCGTTCATCGGGCTGGCCGCGGTGACGCGCTCCGAGATCACGATCGAGAAGGCCGGGGTCGAGCATCTGCGCTCCACGCTCATGGGCTTCGAGCGGCTCGGCGTCGTCTGCCGCGTCGAGGGCGAGGATCTCGTCATCCCCGGCCAACAGGACATGGTGATCCGGAGCGATCTCGGCGGTGCCGTTCCAAAGCTCGAGGACCAGCCGTGGCCGGCGTTCCCCGCCGACACGATGTCCATCGCGCTCGTCACCGCCACCCAGTGCGAGGGGGTCATCGTCATCCACGAGAAGATGTTCGAGTCGCGCCTCTTCTTCGTGGACAAGCTGATCGGCATGGGCGCGCGCATCGTCCTCTGCGATCCCCATCGCGCCGTCGTCGTCGGCCCGAGCAAGCTGCACAGCGGCCGCGTCGAGTCGCCGGACATCCGCGCCGGCATGGCCATGCTCCTCGCGGCGCTCTGTGCCGAGGGGGAGAGCATCATCGACAACGTCGGCCAGATCGAGCGCGGTTACGAGCGGATCGACGAGCGCCTCCGCGCGCTCGGCGCCAAAGTCGAGCGCGTAGAGGATCGTCGCTTGAAGTGAGCGCCGTGGTCGAGCCAGTGGACGTCCTTGCCGGCGCGGAGGTCGTCGAGTCGTTCCACGCACTCGGTGTGACGGCTTTCACGACCGGGCGCGCCGCCGGCTCCTTCTCCCTGCAGTCCGACGAGCCGGCGCGTGACGTCTCCGCGCGCTGGACGGCGCTGCGGGCGCGGCTGGGCGGTCCGGCCGTCCGGCTGGCGACCGCGGCGCAGGTGCACGGACGTGAAGTGCTGACCCACGGGCCCGGCTGGCGCGGCTGGCTGCGCGGCGATGCGGCGGACGGACATCTGTCCCCCGTTCGCGGTACCGCGATGGCCGTGACCGTGGCGGACTGCGTGCCGGTGTTCCTCGCGCATCCGGCTGGTGCAGCCGCCATCGTCCACTCCGGCTGGCGGGGCACGGAGGCGAGGATCACCGCCGTCGCCATCTCGCACCTCGCGTCGCTCGGCTTTCCCGCCGGCGAGCTGCTCGTGCACTGTGGGCCGGCGATCTGCGGGCGATGCTACGAGGTGAGCGCGGACGTTGCGACGAGGCTCACCGGCATGGCAACCCAGCAGCCCGCGCGTGTCGATCTTCGCGCGATCATCGCCGAGCACGCGCGTGCGTTGGGTGTGCGCCAGATCTCCATCAGCCCCCTCTGCACGCGGTGCGACAACGAGCGCTTCTTCTCTCACCGCGCCGGCGACGCGGGACGTCAACTCGGAGCGCTCGTGTTCGATCCGTGATCACCGACGCAACTTGACCCTGTCCCGGTCGGCTCTTACTATTATGGTGCGAGCGGGCTTCGGGCCGCGCGCGGAATGTGGGGGATGCTCCCCACATTTTTTTATTCTCTGAGGTTGCCTAGAGACGACATGAACGACGCGCTGGAACACGTTGTCGTCCAAGGTCTTGCCGAGGTTGGTTACGATCTCGTCGAGCTCCGGCAGGGGGGTACGCGAACCCGTCCGGTGCTCGAGGTTCGGATTGATCGCCGGGATGGTGAGAAAGTGACGGTCGACGACTGTGCGCGCGCGTCGAGAGCACTCGAGGCTCGGCTCGACGACGGCTCGTTGGTCGCTGAACGATACGTGTTGCAGGTGTCGTCACCGGGTGAGCGCCCGCTGCGAACGCTCGCCGAGTGGCAACGGTTCGTGGGCCGCTGGGCGAACGTCCTCGCGCCCGAAGCGGGAGGTCGCTTCGAGGCCGAGATCGTCGGCGTGGACGAGGAGGCAGACGGGCCGGTGGTCACGCTCCGGCCCGAGCGTGGAGAGGCGAAGCGGATTCCGCTCGCTGCGGTCAAGGAGGCGAGGCTGGCGTTTCGCTTCCAATAAACGGTTTTCGGATCGCTCGGCGCGAGCGATCCCTTTCAGCGAGGTCCACGATGGTCAGTTCCGCAGAGATGTTGGCCGCGTTTCGCGAGCTTTCGAACTCGAAGCAGCTCGATCGAACGGAGCTGTACGGTCTGCTGCAGGACGGCTTCATGGCCGCGCTGGCAAAGAAGTACGGTCCGACGGTGCAGGCCGAGGTAGAGATCGACGATTCCAAGGGCGAGATCCGCATCGTGCTCCTCAAGACGGTCGTGGAAAACGTCGAGGACTCGGCGCGTGAGATCTCCCTCGAGGAGGCCCGCATGTTCGACGAGGGCTTCGAGCCCGGGGACGTGATGGAGGAGCCGCTCGACTTCACCGTCTTCGGCCGTGCCGCCATCCAGGCTGCCAAGCAGCGCATCATCCAGCGCGTCCGTGAGGGCGAGCGAACCAAGATCCGCGACGAGTTCGCCTCGCGCGTCGGTGACCTGCTTTCCGGCGAGATCCAGCAGATCGAGCGCGGTAAGCTCGTCGTCATGCTCAACAAGTTCCGCGAGGCGGAAGCGATCATTCCGTACCGCGAGCAGAACCATCGCGAGCATTTCCATCAGGGCGAGCCCATTCGCGCCGTGCTGAAGCGCGTCGAGGAGACGCCCAAGGGCCCGCGCCTCATCCTGAGCCGCGCCGACGGCCTCTTCGTCAAGGCGCTGTTCAAGCTCGAGGTCCCCGAGATCCAGCAGAACATCGTCGAGATCCGCGCTACCGCCCGCGAGGTGGGCAGCCGTACCAAGATCGCCGTCTTCTCGCGCGACGACAGCATCGATCCGGTGGGCGCATGCGTCGGCCTCAAGGGCTCGCGCGTGCAGACCGTGGTGAATGAGCTGGGCGGCGAGCGGATCGACATCGTGCCCTGGTCGTCCGACCCGGAGCGCTTCGCCAAGCTGGCGCTCGCGCCGGCGAAGGTGGCGCGCGTGTTCAGCGACGGCGTGAGCAAGACGATCCAGGCCGTCGTCGACGAAGATCAGCTCTCCCTCGCGATCGGCCGGAATGGCCAGAACGTGCGGCTCGCGTCGGAGCTGACCGGCTGGAAGATCGACCTCTACTCGAGCCGCGAGTGGCTGGAGAAGGGCGGCGGGGAGCAGCTCTTCGCACCCCTTCCGGGTGAGCGTGAGAACGACGAGGCGGCGGACGTTCCGCTCACCGAGCTGGCCGGGATGCATCCCGCCACCGTCGCGGTGCTCAACGAGGCCGGCTATCGCACCCTGAACGACATCATCGACCTGGAGCGCGAGGACTTCCTGCGGCTCGCCGGCATCGCGCCCGAGGAAGCAGATCGGATCATCGCGCTGCTCGACGAGCTGACGACCGAGGACACGGCGTCCGACGGAGAGGTACAGTCGGCGAACCGCGGCGCGAGCGAGTGACGCTGGACGCCACGGCGCGTGGCCGTTTGCTTCGCCTCGTAGGGCTCGGCGTTCGCGGGCGCGGCGCGGTGGTCGGCGTCCAGCAAGTGCGGGAGAAGGTGAAGAAGCACAAGGTGGCGTACGCCGTCGTCGCCTCCGACGCGTCGCGTCATAGTCTGGACAAGGTGGTCCCGCTGCTGAATGCCAGGCGGGTTAGATTCGTAGAGGTACCCAGCGCCACCGAGCTCGGCGCCGCGGTTGGACGTGAATCCACGGCTGTCGTCGGGATCGTCGATCGACAGCTCGCGACGGGAATTCGCGAGCTGGTGGAGTCGGGCTCCGAGCGGGCCCCATAGGAGGTTGGTGTGAGCAAGCTTCGTGTACATGACATGGCAGGCGAGTTCGGGATCTCCGCCGACGAAGTGATGGGCCTACTTCGTCAGATGGACGTTCCCGTGCGCAGCCATTTGAGCCCGCTGACCGATGACCAGGTGGCGCGCGTGCGCGCCCGGTGGGAGCGGGAGAAGCGCGTTCGCGCCGAGAGGCAGGCGGCTCCGCCCGCACCGGCCCGGCGTCGGCGTGGTGGCGCATCCACGGCGACGGTCGCCGCAGAGCCGGCCCCCGTTGCCGCTGCAGAGGGCGCCGACGGCTCGCAGATCCGGCGTCGTCGCAAGGCGGCCGACGTTGCCGCGGCCGCGGCGGAAGTCGCCGCGGAGCAGGCAGCCGCGGACGCGCTCGCCCAGCAGGCTGCGGAAGCAGCCGCCGCCGAGCGCGCCGAGCAGGAGCGGCTCCAGGCCGAGCGTCAGGAAGCCGAGCGTGCCCGCGCAGCCCAGGCAGCAGCAGCCGCCGCGGCGGCTACCGCGGCTCAGGCCGAGGCACAGGCGCGCGAGCAGGAGCAGCGCGCTGCCGCTGGTGAGAGCGAGCCTGCCGAGACGACGGCATCCGCCGTCACTGAGGCGCCCCGTCCGGCTGCGTCGCGTCCCGCGAGCTCGCCTCCGCCGCCCGCTGCGGCGGAGCGTCCGCGTCCGCGCCCGATCACGCCGGGTGCACCACGCCCACGCCCCGTCACTGCCGGTTCGCCATTCCCGCCGCGGCCCGTGGCCTCGGCGTCGCCCGGTGGCTTCGGCGGCGCGACGCGCACCCCGGACCGCCCGCGCCCGGGTGGTGGCGGACCGCCGGCGACCGGCGCGGGCGCCGGTGCAGGGGGTGCCCAGAATCGCAACGCGCGCAAGAAGGGCAAGCGCGGTGCGGTCGATCAGGACGCGGTGGATGCGAACATCGCCAAGACGATGGCGTCGATGCGCGGCGCGCCTTCACGGGGCGGTCGCATCGATCGCCGCGGCATGCGCGAGGAGGCCGAGGCGATGCGCGCGGCCGAGGTCGAGCGCGAGAAGAAGCTCGTCCGCGTCAACGAGTTCATCACGGTCAGCGAGCTCGCGCAGATCCTGAAGGTGTCGCCGACGGAGATCGTCGGCTTCGCCTTCAAGAACCTCGGGCTCATGATCACCGTCAACCAGCGTCTCGACTTCGATCAGATCGAGCTGATCGCCGGTGAGTTCGGCTTCCAGGCGGTGCGCGAGGACGAGTATCAGGCCGAGGAAGTCGGCAGCGCCGTCGCCGACGAGCCGGAGGACCTGCAGCCGCGTCCCCCGGTCGTCACCATCATGGGTCACGTCGATCACGGCAAGACGTCGCTGCTCGACTACATCCGCAAGGCGAACGTGGTCGCGGGCGAGGCCGGCGGCATCACCCAGCACATCGGCGCGTATCACGTCGAGCTGCCGAGCGGGAAGATGATCACCTTC
Organism: Gemmatimonadota bacterium; assembly: GCA_019510405.1. Classification (GTDB taxonomy): domain Bacteria; phylum Gemmatimonadota; class Gemmatimonadetes; order Gemmatimonadales; family Gemmatimonadaceae; genus AG11. Next base: position 22,852 of record JAEKKK010000121.1, read on the forward strand.
CTCGACACGCCGGGCCACGAGGCGTTCACCGCCATGCGCGCGCGCGGTGCGCAGGTCACCGACGAGGTCATCCTCGTCGTGGCGGCCGACGACGCCGTCATGCCGCAGACGATCGAGGCGATCTCGCACGCCAAGAACGCCGGCGTGCCGATGATCGTCGCGATCAACAAGATCGATCTGCCGCAGGCCAATGCGATGCGCGTGAAGCAGGACCTCCTCCAGCACGGTGTCGTGCTCGAGGAGTTCGGCGGCACGGTGCTCAGCACGGAGATCTCGGCCAAGAAGGGCACCAACATCGGCGAGCTGCTCGATCAGGTGCTGCTCCAGGCGGAGCTGCTCGACCTCAAGTCGAACCCGGACAAGCGCGCGACCGGTACGGTGATCGAAGCGCAGCTCGATCCGGGGAAGGGTCCCGTCGCGACAGTGCTCGTCCAGAGCGGCACGTTGAAGGTCGGCGACGATTTCATCGTCGGCATGTTCTCGGGCCGCGTCCGCGCCATGCTCGACGAGCGTGGCAAGACGGTGAAGTCCGCCGGACCGGCGATCCCGGTGCAGGTGCTCGGCATGGCCGGCGTGCCGATGGCAGGCGATCAGATGCTGGTCGTCGAGGACGCGACCGCGGCGCGCGAGGTGGCCCAGCGCCGTGAGCGGCTCGACCGCGAGGCGAAGAGCCGTCGCTCGACGCGTGGCGTCACGCTCGAGGATTTCATGGCGCAGTCGGCGTCCGGCGATGTCCGTGCGCTGCGGATCCTCATCAAGGCGGATCAGGGCGGCCCGGCGGAAGCACTCGCCGATGCGCTCAGTCAGCTCGGGACGAGCGAGGTCAAGGTCGAGGTGGTCCACCGCGGCGTCGGCGCGATCACGGAGAGCGACATCCTCCTCGCGCGCGCGTCGGGCGCGATCATCATCGGCTTCCACGTCCGGCCCGACAACAACGCACGCGCCGCCGCCGAGCGGGAGAACGTCGACATCAAGCTGTACCGCATCATCTACGAGGCCGTCGCCGATGTCCGCGCGGCCCTCGAAGGGATGCTGCGTCCGGAAGAGCGCGAGGTCATCCTCGGCGAGGCGGAGGTCCTCGAGACCTTCAAGGTGCCGAAGATCGGCCTCATCGCAGGCTGTGCCGTTCGCTCGGGGATCATCCGCCGCGATGGCCGCGTTCGCGTCATCCGCGACGCGGTCGAGGTGTTCGAAGGTACGATCGCCTCGCTGCGCCGCTTCAAGGACGACGTTCGCGAGGTCCGCGAAGGATTCGAGTGCGGTATCGGCATCGAGAACTTCAACGACATCAAGGTGGGCGATCGCATCGAGTGCTACCGCACGGAAGAAGTCGCGCGGACGCTCGAGTCGGCGCCGCAGAGCTGAGAGCGGCTCGTGTTCGGCCGGGCACCTCGGGTGCCCGGCGCGTCGCCTCCTCCGATCCTGGTGACCCGTGTCTCCTGACCATCATCGCTCCGATCGCGTCGCCGCTGCGATGCGAGAGGAGATCGCCACCTTTCTCGCCAACGACGTCAAGGATCCCCGCATCCTTGGCCTCGTCACCGTGACGGGCGTCGAGGTGACGCGCGACCTGCGACATGCGAAGGTCTTCGTGAGCGTCCTCGGCTCCGAGTCGCAGCGTGCGTCGACGTTCGAGGGGCTCAACGGCGTCGCGGCGCATCTGCGCGGTCGTATCGGTCGTGCCCTGCGGCTCCGTGCCGCTCCCGAGATCGAGTTCCGCAACGACGAGAGCATCGCGCACGCCGCACACATCGAGCAGCTGCTCGCGCAGGTGCGCCGCGATCTTCCCGACCAGGCGGCCGATGCACCCGCGCCGGCACAGGATGAGGGGCGAGACGACTGACGGGTTGTTGCTGGTCGACAAGCCGGCAGGGATGACGTCGCACGACGTCGTGCTCGCCGCGCGTCGCGCGTTCGGCGAGTCGCGCATCGGCCACGCGGGCACGCTCGACCCGTTCGCCACGGGCCTGCTCGTGCTGCTCCTCGGCCGCGCGACGCGGCTGCTCCCGCACCTCGACGGCGTGCCCAAGGAGTACGAAGCGACCATCGCGCTCGGCCGCGAGACCGACACGGACGACCTGCTGGGCGCCGTGGTCGCCGAAGCGTCTCCGCCGAGCGATACCGCGATTGCCGACGCGATCGTCCAGCTTACCGGCGCACTCGAGCAGGTGCCTCCCGCGTACTCCGCCAAGCGCGTGGCCGGCCGCCGCGCGTACCAGGCGGCGCGCGCGGGCGTGGCGCTCGAGCTTGCGCCGGTGCGCGTGGAGGTCTTCGGCTGGCGGGACGTCGTGCGCGACGGCGATTCGTTGCGCGCCGTGATCTCCTGCGGGAGCGGTACCTACATCCGCGCGCTCGCGCGTGACCTCGGCCGCCTCACGGGCAGCGCCGCGCATCTCACGGCGCTCCGACGGATCCGCAGCGGGCCGTTCCATGTCCAGGACGCGGTCGACGTCGAGACACTGCGCGCCGGAGGTGCGAGCCTGCGCCCCGCGCTCGAGGCGCTGCCGTCGATCCCGCACGTCCGCGTCGGCGCCGAGGACGCCGAGCGTCTGTTGCGCGGCATCGCTGTCCCGCGGACGGACGTCGGGGCGCATGCGGCGCTCGTCGACGAGCGCAGTGGTGCACTGCTCGCATTCGCCGAGGGCGTCGGCGCGAGCTGGCAGCCGCGTGTCGTCATGCACAAGGTCGGGTGAGCGTGCGCATCGTCGGGTCGGGTGGAGAGACGGAGCTTCCCGCCGATGTCGAGGCCACCGTGGTCACCGTCGGCACCTTCGATGGGGTGCACTGCGGCCACCGCGACGTCGTCTCCCGGCTCGTTGCGCACGCACGCGCCTCCCGTCACGCCACCCTGCTGGTGACCTTCGAGCCGCATCCGCTCGAGATCATCAACCCGGCCGCCGCACCCGGCCTGCTCACGACCCGCGACGAGAAGCTGGCCCTTCTCGCCAGGACGGCGCTCGACTGGGTGGCGATCGTTCCGTTCACCCCCGCTCTGGCGCAGCTACCCGCCGCCGAATTCGTGGATGCCATTCTGCTGGGCCGCTTTCGGATGGCCGAGCTCCTCATTGGACACGATCATGGCTTCGGGCGCGGGCGAGAAGGTGACATCACGCTGCTCCGCACGCTCGGTGCGTCGCGCGGCTTCGAGGTGGACGCCGTGGCCCCCGTGCTCACGTCGGGAGGAGAGCCGGTGAGCAGCACGCTCGTGCGGCGTGCCCTCGCCGCGGGCGAGCTCGAGCGAGCGCGTGCCCTGCTGGGACGCCCGTACTCGGTCGGTGGAACGGTCGTCGCCGGCGACGCACGTGGTCGGCTGCTCGGATTTCCGACGCTCAACGTCGCCGTCCCCGATTCGCGGAAGCTGCTTCCGCCCGATGGCGTGTACGCCGTTCGGGTCGAGGGATCGCGCGGGCGATTCGATGGTATGATGAACCTCGGCGGGCGTCCGACGTTCGGTGACGAGCGCCGTCACATCGAGGTGCATCTCTTCGATGTCGGCGGAGATTTCTATGGTGATCGCGTGGACGTTGCGTTCGTCGCACGTCTTCGCGACACCATGCGCTTTCCCGGACCCGACGCGCTCGTCGCACAGCTCCGACTCGACGCCGACGCCGCTCGACGCGCGTTGACGGCATCGGCCGAGTCGGGTAACTTCAATGGCTCCACGCACGTACCTCCTTCCACCTCGTAGTCGCATGTCCAACCTGAAGTGGCGTCTCGCCCTCATCGGCGCGCTCGTCCTCGGTTCCGTGTGGGCGCTGTATCCACGGAACGTCAAGGTCCGCCAGCGCCGCGCCGACGGCACCTTCTTCGACACCACCACCTACCGTGTGCCGCTGCGGAAGGGCCTGGATCTGCAGGGTGGGATGCACCTCGCGCTCGAGGTGGATGACTCCAAGGGCGTCGTCGCGAACAAGTCCGAAGCGATCGATCGCGCACTGAAGGTCGTGCGCACGCGCATCGAGGGCCTCGGTGTCTCGGAGACGGTCATCCAGAAGTCCGGCAATGACCGCATCCTCGTCGACATTCCCGGTATCGACAACCGCGAGCGCGCGATCAAGATCGCGCAGGACCAGGCCTTCCTCGAGTTCCAGATCACCGACAAGACGGGCGCGTTCGAGAAGGCTCTGCCGCGCCTCGATCAGGTCGCGCGGGACAAGGGTTTCGGCGGCGCGGTTGCCTCCGCCGCCGGCGCGACGCAAACGTCGCCGAGTGCGACCGCACCGCTGGGTGGCCTGCTCACGACGGGCACCGACACCGCCAAGAAGGGCGCAACGCCGGCAAAGTCGGATAGCGCGAAGAAGGACAGCGCGAAGGCCGACAGCGCCACGCTCGGCGCCGGCGGTCCCATCTCCAAGCTGATCCTCGGCGGGCAGATGCCTGGCCAGTTCCTCTTCGAGCGCGGCAACTACGACGCGCTGAAGTTGTTCTTCGAGTCACCGTCTGCAGTCGCCGCGTTGCCGCCGGGCAAGGTCGTCCGCTTCTGCAGCGACTCGACGGTCATCGGCAACAAGGTGTATCGGTCGCTC
>JAEKKK010000289.1 GCA_019510405.1 Gemmatimonadota bacterium
GAGATGCGGGGATGAGGGGATGCGGTAATACAAAGGCCTCGGGAAGCCATTGCCTCCCGAGGCCGTATCGCATCTCCGCATCGCCGCACCCCCGCATCCCCGCCAATCATCCTCCCCGCTGTCTCGGCCCCACCGCCAGCAGCCGGTGCGTCGCCGTCACCGCCTCGCTTCGCGCGAGGAGCGCGCGCGCCGCGTCCGGCGCACGTTGCTGCGCGAGCTCGGTCAGCCGCGCGAGATACTCCATCATCGACGCGGGAAGGATCTTGTGCTCGGCGCTCTTCCACAGCGTCACCGCCCGCCAGTGGCCGTTCCACGTGCGGTGGGTCAACACCTTCACCTGCTCGTGCTCGTCGAGCACGAGCTGACCGCGGATGGCATGGATCGCCGGCGTCTCCACTTCCTTGAGATGCCCGCCCGTCAGTGCCCAGTGCTGGATCCGCCCCTGACGCATCGGAAGCTTCTCGGGGTCGATCGGTCTCAGGTCGAGCACCTGCCGCATCACGAGGATCCCCGCCGCGAGTGCGGCGATGCGGTTCTCCTCCACCGCGGTGAGCTGCATCGCGAACCGGTTGATCTGGTCGCAGCGCGCCACGAGATCGGCGAGCGCTTTCGGCGTTGGTGCTTCGACGGACTGCTGCATGGGACGACGAGCGTGAGAGAAAGCGTTGCGGACCCGACCGATCGACTCGGCCACGGCCGGTACAGCAAGGCACTGAACAGTCATGCAAGAGATGGCGCAGTGATCGCGGTCACGTACGCCCGGTCATCTGCGCCGCGCAACGTCAGAGCGAGGCGATGTCGGCGGCCTCCAGCAGTGGCTTCGAGTAGCCGGACCGGGCGAGCCGGAGCATCACCTGGCCGAGGTGCTCGGTCGTCGTGATCGCCCGCGGAAATAGTGCGCGGAGCGCAGGATACAGCGGTGTCATCAAGGTATAGCCGACTCGATACAACGTGGTTTTCGATTTGATCCCGTGCATCGGGAGGATGATCCCGGGCCGGAGCATATAGGCCGCCTTGAATGGCAAGCGGAGGAGCGCGTTCTCCGTTCTCCCCTTCACGCGCGCCCACATCGTGCGGCCGCGCTCGGTGCTGTCCGTGCCCATCCCCGACACGTACACGAACGTCATGTCGGGATCGAGACGCGCGAGCGTCTCCGCCACCGCGAGGGTCATGTCGTAGTTGATCCGCGCGTATTCCTGCTCCGACTTTCCTGCCGCCGTCGCACCGAGGCAATAGAAGCAGGCGTCGAGCCCCGTCAGTTCGCCCTCGATCGATGTCAGGTCGAGCAGGTTGGCGTGCACGATCTCGCGGAGCCTGGGATGCGCGCGGCCGGTCGCGCTCCGACCGAGCGTCATGACATGCGCGACGCCGTCGTCGAGCAGACACTCGCGCAGCACGCCCTGCCCGACCATGCCGGTCGCTCCGAGGATGAGCACGTTCATTCGCGCAGCCTAACCGTCACGACGCGCGGATCCTAGTCCCATTCTCCGTCTGTGCCTTCACCACACACGTTGACGACACTTGTTGCGCCGAGGCACGTGAACTGCGCACAGTCGCCGCTCTCCACTCGAGTGGAGCGACACACGGAGTTCACGGACCGCGCACAGTGCTCACGCGCGCAAGGAGCGAAGCATGGGAGCATCAATCGAAACGAGCACGAACACGATGAATGGCGACGGCGGCTCGGCGGCGATCGGGACAGCGATCGGCGAGCAGGCACGTCCGCGCGTCTCGACCACGGCGCGCTATCAGCGCATCGCCAACGCGGATCGCGGCACCGGCGGCGAGAGCCTCGCCAACTTCCTCGGTGTGTTCAGCCTCGGGCTCGGACTGGCCCAGATGATCGCGCCGGAAGGGATGTCGAAGCTCGTCGGCATCAAGGACGCCGAGGGCAATCGCGGCCTCATGCGCGCGCTCGGCGCGCGCGAGTTCTCGAATGGCATCGCCATTCTTTCGCGTCAGCAGCCGGAGAAGGCGATGTGGTCACGCGTCGCCGGCGACGCGATCGATCTCGCACTGCTCGGCAAGGTCATGGCGAATCCGGAGAACAGCCGCAGCCGAGCCCTCTTCGCCACGGCGAACGTGCTCGCCGTCACCGCGCTCGACGTCATGGCCGCGAGGACGCTGTCGATGCAGCCGCGCACCGTCGCCAACGAGGGCGCGGACAAGGGAATCATTCGCACCAAGCGCAGCATCACCGTCGGCAAGAGCCCCGAAGAGTGCTACGCCTTCTGGCGCAACTTCGAGAACCTGCCGCAGTTCATGCGGCACCTCGAGTCCGTCACCGTCACCGGCGAGCGCCGCTCGCACTGGAAGGCGAAGGCGCCGGCCGGACAGACTGTCGAGTGGGACGCCGAGACGCTCGAGGATCGCCCGAACGAGCTCATCTCGTGGCGCTCGACCGAGGACGCCGACGTCTACAACGCGGGGACCGTCCGCTTCCAGAAGGCGCCCGGCGATCGCGGGACAGAGGTGCGGGTGGAGCTCGAGTACAAGCCGCCGCTCGGCAAGCTCGGCTCCAAGGTCGCCATGCTCTGGCGCGAGGAGCCCGGCCAGCAGGTGATGGACGACCTGCGCCACTTCAAGCAGGTGATGGAGACGGGCGAGATCCTCTTCTCCGATGCGACCAAGCAGCGCGGAATGCATCCCGCGCAACCGGACGACAAGCCGGTCGAGCTCTAGGCGCGGTGATCGGCTCTCGGTCATCGGTGTTCAGTAGGAGCTGATGCCGATGGACGATGACTGAAAACCGATAACCGTAAACTGAGGACTGCGTTATGAAAGCCACGTGCTGGGTTGCCCCGAAGAAGATGGAAGTGCGCGAGGTTCCGGATCCGAAGATCCTCAACAAGCGCGACGCGATCGTGAAGATCTCCTCGACGGCGATCTGCGGATCGGACCTGCATCTCTACAACGGCTTCCTGCCGATGATGGAACCGGGCGACATCATGGGCCACGAGTTCATGGGCGAGGTCGTCGAGGTGGGCAGTGGAGTCGACAACCTCAAGGTCGGCGACCGCATCGTCGTCCCCTTCCCCATCGCCTGCGGCGATTGCGGCGCCTGCAAGGCGGGTGCGTTCTCGCTCTGCGAGAACTCCAACCCGAACGCCTACATCGCCGAGAAGCTGCTCGGGCATTCGCCCTCGGGCATTTTCGGCTACTCACACCTCACCGGCGGATTCGCCGGCGGTCAGGCCGAGTACGCGCGCGTCCCCTACGCCGACATCGGACACATCAAGGTCCCTGAAGGCATGACGGACGAGCAGGTCCTCTTCCTCTCCGACATCCTGCCCACCGGCTACATGGGCGCCGAGATGTGCGGCATCAAGCCGGGCGATACGGTCGCCGTGTGGGGATGCGGGCCGGTCGGCCAGTTCGCCATCGCCAGCGCGTACCTGCTCGGAGCCGAGCGCGTGATCGCCATCGACCGATTCAAGTATCGGCTCGACATGGCGCGCGAGAAGGCCGGCGCGATCACGATCAACTACGAGGAGGTCGACAGCGTGCAGGACGTGCTGATGGATCTCACCGCTGGTCGTGGGCCCGATCACTGCATCGACGCCGTCGGTGCCGAGGGACACAGCCACGGCGTGCTCTACATGCACGACCGGATGAAACAGGCCCTGCGCATGCAGACCGACCGGCCCATCGCGTTGCGCGAGGCGATCCTCTCCTGTCGAAACGGGGGGACCGTGTCCGTGGTCGGCGTCTACGCGGGCCTGATCGACAAGTTCCCGATGAACGCGGTGATGAACCGCTCGCTCACGATCAAGACGGGCCAGTGCCACGTGCACCGCTACATGAAGCCGCTCCTGGAGCGCATCCAGCGTGGCGACATCGACCCGACGTTCATCATCACCCACACCATGCCCCTCGATCAGGCCCCCGAGGGCTACCGGATGTTCAACAACAAGGAAGACCACTGCGAGAAGGTGGTGTTGAAAGCCTGAACTGCGGTAATGCGGGGATGGGGAGATGCGGGGATGCGGACAAAGCGACCTCGGGATGCCTTGGCATCCCGAGGTCGTTTCGCATCCCCCCATCCCCGCATCCCCGCATCTCCGCCATATTCCGCGGATGCACTCTCCGCCGAGACATCGTCTGCGCGCCGCGATCCCCTTCCTCGTCGCCGCGTCGCTCGTCGCGCTCGCCGCCTGCCCGGAGCGCAAGACCGCGTCCGTCGAGGAGCTCTACAGCACGCGTATGCTCGGCGTGAGCTACCTGCAGCGCAACCAGCTCGCCGAGGCGGAGACCCAGTTCACGAAGCTCACCGAGCTCGCCCCGGAAGATCCGCTCGGCTTCGCCAACCTCGGCTACACCTACCTCCAGGCGGGGCGCTTCGCCGAGGCGGAGAAGCAGCTCGACCAGGCGCGCAAGCTCGACCCCTCCAGCGCGGACATCGGCCTCGCGCTGGCGCGCGTCTACGCGCTGACCAACCGTCCCACGGAGTCACGCGCACTGCTCGAGAAGCTGCGTGGTGAAGCGAGCGGCAACACCCACGTTCTCTACGCACTCGCCCTCCTCGACTCCGCCGCCACCGATCCCGCCGCGACCGCGCGCTACCGTGATCGCCTGCGCGATGTCCTCGCCGCGGCACCCGGCAACCTCGTCGCGCGGCTCGGGCTCGTCGACGCATTCGTGCGTGCGTCGCAGAGCGACAGCGCCGTGCATCACCTCGAAGAGGTTCGGCGCACGCCCCCGGAGCCCAGCCGCGAAGCACTCGCGCAGATCGACAGCACCATTCAGCTCCTGCGGGCGGGCAACCTTCCGGCATCGCGCCAGTCGTTCGATCGCCTGATGCAGACGATGGTCGTCACGTCGCCCTATCAGGCGTCGATGGAAGAAGTACGGTGGACGGAAGCGGCGATCCCCGGCCGCCCCACGCTCACCTTCGTGCCGAAGTCGTTCGTCAACTCGCACGGCGTGCGCGACAAGGCGACGATCGACGTCGCGAAGTTCGTCGACGCCTCGCTCGACGCCGGGCTCTCCACCGGCGCGCGCCCCACGACCCCGACGCCCGCCAACGTTCCGATCACGGTCGCCGCCGGCGACGTGGACGGCGACGGCGTGGACGATCTGTTCATCTCCGCCTGGGCGCCCGACCAGAAGCAGCCCGCGCTGCACCTCTACCGCGTGCGCGCCGGCTTCTTCCGCGAAGCGCCGCAGACCGCCGGTATCGTCCTCCCGAGCGGTGCGTCGTTCGCCACCTTCGCCGATTTCGACAACGACGGATGGCTCGACCTCTTCGCCATCGGCGGCGACGGACGCGGCTATCTGTTCCGCAACACGGGCAACGGCACCTTCACCGACGTCTCTTCCAAGGCGGGCATCGGCGACGTACACGGCGCCAGGCGCGGCGTCTTCGTCGATCTCGACCACGACGGCGATCTCGATCTCCTCGTCGTCGGTCCGAACGGGCGTACGGTCTACCGCAACAACCTCGACGGCACCTTCACTGAATCGTCCGCGGCGTATGGGATCGCCTCGACCGAGCCGTCGAGCGATGTGGCCTTCGGCGACTTCGACGGCGATGGGCGGATCGATCTCTACATCGCCGGCATCCGGGGCAAGGGCACGAGCGCGCTGCTCCGCAACGGCGGCGCGCAACGGTTCACCGACGCGACCCAGACCAGCGGGCTCGCGACTGCGGGCGGCGCATCCGTCGTCGCCGCTGCCGACTACGACAACGACGGCGCGGTCGATCTCTTCCGCGCCGACGCCGGTCCCATGTTCTGGCGCAACAACGGGAGCGGCACCTTCACGATCGACTCGCGCAACGGCGCCGTGACGACCGCGTTGCGCGGCCTCGACATCACCGCCGCCACCTTCGTCGACTACGACAACGACGGCTGGCTCGACCTCGTCGTCGCCGCCAACTCCACCGGCGGCAAGCCGGCGCTCTTCCTCTTCCGCAACGACGGCACTGGCAAGTTCCTTGACCGCTCGAACGTCCTCCCCGCCCAGCTTCGCCCGCTCGGCGCCGCCGCGATGGCAGTGTCGGACATCGACGACGACGGCGACGAGGATCTCACCACCATCGATGCGTCCGGCACGCCGCATCTCCTCCGCAACGAGCTGGGGAACAGCAACCTCGCGCTGAACGTCGAGCTGAAAGCGCTCGGCGCCGGCAGCGGCAAGAACAACACCTTCGGCATCGGCTCGCGCATGGAGCTCCGCGCCGGAGAGCTCTTCCAGACGCGCATCGCCACCGCGCGGCGCACGCACTTCGGGCTCGGCTCGCACCTCAAGTCCGACGTGCTGCGCATCGAGTGGCCCAACGGTGTGCCCCAAACCGTCTTCCTCCCCGGCAACGACAAGAGCGTCGTCGAGCAGGAGCTGCTCAAGGGCTCGTGCGCCTTCGCCTACACGTGGGACGGCAAGCGCTTTCGCTTCGTGACCGACGCGATGTGGCGCAGCGCGCTCGGCATGCCGCTCGGCCTCATGGGGAGCGGCACCGCCTTCGCGCCGGCGGGCGCGTCGCAGGAGTACCTCCGCATCCCCGGCGACGCACTCGCGCCGAAGGACGGACGCTATCTCCTCCAGCTCACCGAGGAGCTGTGGGAGACGGCCTACGCCGACGAGGTGAAGCTCGTCGCCGTCGATCACCCGGATTCCGTCGACGTCTTCGTCGACGAGACCTTCGTGCCGCCCGGCCCGGTGAAGCTCCGGCTCTTCCACGTCGGCGCGCGCGAGCTGCCCCGCTCCGCCGTCGACGAGCGCGGCATGGACGTGCTCCCCGCCCTGCGCGCGAGCGACGACGTCTACGTCTCCAACTTCGTCCCGACGCGCTACCAGGGCGTCGTCGAGCCACACGATCTCGTGATGGATCTCGGCCCCAACGCCGGTGGCCCCGACAGCCGCCTCTTCCTCCGCGGCTGGATCTATCCCACCGACGCGAGCATCAACGTCGCCCTCGCGCAGCAGAAGGCCATCGCCGCGGCGCCGCCCTCGCTCGAGGTGCGCGACGCACGCGGCCGCTGGGTCACCGTCGTGCCCAGCCTCGGCTTCCCATCGGGGAAGGACAAGACGATGGTGATCGACCTCGCCGGCAAGTTCCCCACGGCCGATCACCACGTGCGCATCCGCACGAGCATGCAGATCTACTGGGATCAGGCGTTCGTCGCGCGCGCACCAATCGCGGGCGAGTCGAAGCTCACCACGCTCGCGCCGATCTCCGTCGATCTGCACGCACGCGGATTCTCCCGCATGTACCGCAAAGGCGGCCGCTACGGGCCGTACTGGTTCGACTACGACTCGGTGACGAAGCAGTCCCCATGGCGCCCGATCACCGGTCGCTTCACTCGCTACGGCGACGTGCTGCCGCTGCTCCGCGCGCCCGACGACCAGTACATCGTCATGGCCCCGGGCGACGAAGCGACCATCCAGTTCGACGCGGCCTCGGCCAACGCGGTACCCAGAGGCTGGAAGCGTGATTTCCTGCTCTACACCGACGGCTGGATCAAGGACTCCGACCTGAACACCGCGTTCGGCACGACGGTCGAGCCGCTCCCCTTCCACGCCATCCGATCGTACCCCTACGCGGCCGGCGAGGCGTACCCAACCGACTCGGCGCACCAGCGTTATCTTGAGGGGTACAACACCCGCGTCGTCCCGAGGAGCACCGCACGACGCTAGGCTGGATGCCATGCCCCCCACCGTTCCGCACCGCCCACGGCCCGCCGTCCGGCGCGCCATCATCGCGATTCCGTTCGTCGCCGCACTCCTGATCGCTGCCCGCCTCAACGGCGGCCCGATCCGGTCCGGCGCGGACGCGACGCACCCCGGCTTCTCGCTGCACGACGAGACGGCCCAGGCCGGGATCCGGTTCGTCCATCACCGCCCCAGTTTCGATCCCAAGATCGCCGGCATCGAGCCGCACGTGGCCGGACTGGGCGCCGCGGTGTCCGTGGCCGACTTCGACGGCGACGGCAAGCCCGACCTCTACTTCACCGACAGCCGCTTCGGCTACCCGAACGCGCTCTATCACAACAAGGGCGACGGCACCTTCGAGGAGGTCGCCGCCGGTGCCGGCGTCGCCGACCTCAACAAGCCGGGCGAGGGCGTCTCCATGGGCGCCGTCTGGGGTGACATCGACAACGACGGGCGCGAGGACCTCCTCGTCTACCGCTACGGCTACCTGTCACTGTTCAGGAACGTCGACGGCCGCCACTTCGTCGACATCACCGAGAAGGCGGGTCTCCATCGCTGGGTCAACAGCAATGGCGCCATCTGGCTCGATTCCTCTGGCACCTCACGACGACGCGGATCATGCACAACAGCTTCGAGTACGCCGACAATGGCGGAAAGAACCTGCTCTTCCACAACCTCGGCAACGGGAAGTTCGAGGACGTCACCGACCGGATGCGCGTCGGCAGCACCCGCTGGACCCTCGCCGCCGCATCGGCCGACTTCAACGGCGACGGCTGGCCCGACATCTATCTCGCCAACGACTACGGCCCCGAAGAGCTGTACCTCAACGACCACGGCCGCGGGTTCAAGCTCACCACCGCCGGCCTCGAGGCGGAGTCCAAGAGCGGGATGTCGGTCGCCCTCGGCGACGCCTTCAATCGCGGCAGACTCGACGCCTTCATCACGAACATCTCCGAGCGCGGCTACATCTTCCAGAACAACAACCTGCGCCTGAACGAGATGACCGGCACAGGCAAGTTCCGGAACGTCGCGGAAGGCCAGATCGCCGACGCCGGATGGGCGTGGGGCGCGCAGTTCGGTGACTTCAACAACGACGGCGCCAACGAGCTGTTCGTCGCCAACGGCTTCATCTCCGCCGATCGCGACAAGAGCTACTGGTACGCGATGTCCAAGATCGCCGGCGCCAACGGCGCGCTGTTCGAGGACGCCGCGACCTGGCCCGCCTTCGGCAACGCGAGCCTCTCCGGCTACGAGCGGTCGCGCGTCTACCTCAATCGCGGCGTCGCCGGCTGGGTGGACGTCGCCGCCAAGGTCGGCGCGAACGATCTCTACGACGGACGCGCCGTCGCGCTGGCCGATCTCTCCAACCGCGGCGCGGTGGACGTGGTCGTCGCCAACCAGAATCAGCCAGCCATTCTCTACCGCGACATCCCCGACAGCAGCAACCACTGGCTCGGCGTGCAGCTGATCGGCACGCGCAGCAACCGCAGCGCGATCGGCGCCGAAGTGCTGCTCGAGGCGTCCGGCCTCACGCAGCGCCGCGTCGTCGACGGCGGCTCCGGATTCGCCAGCCAGAACGATCGCCGACTCCACTTCGGGCTCGGCACGCGCGAGTGGGTGGACCGGCTCGTCATCAGCTGGCCCTCCGGCGAGAAGCAGATCGTCACCCGTCCGCCGATCGATCGCATCGTCACGATCACCGAGCCGGCGAGGCTGACCCCGTGACCGACGCGACGAATCCGACCCCGGTCGCCGCGCGGCCCGGCCTGTTCGCGCGCTCCTGGCAGCGCTCGCGCGCCATCGATCCGCGCTACCTCATCGCCGGCCTCATCACGGTGGTGCTGCTCGTCGCCCAGTTCCGCTACCACATGGTGGGCGGTTACGAGCGACTTCTCCTCTCCCTCGCCGTCTGCACCGCCACCGAGGCCGTGCTCTCCTGGTTCGATCGCGGCAAGGTCGTCAACCTGCAGAGTGCCTACATCAGCGGCATCAGCCTCACCCTGCTCACCAAGCCGCAGGGCTCCGCGCTCTGGCCCTTCGTCATCGGCGGCTTCCTCGCCATCGCGTCGAAGTACGTGATCAGGTATC
>JAEKKK010000122.1 GCA_019510405.1 Gemmatimonadota bacterium
GGGCATCGCCACCGCGGCGGGCGCACGGGTCGGCGACGACGAAGCGCGCATCAAGCGCCTCTATCCCGGCCAGGTCACGGTGACGCCGCACAAGTACGAGGACGGGCACTATCTCACCGTGACGCCAACGGCGCCGGCCGACAAGCGCTATCGCATCGTCTTCGAGACGGCTGGCGGACGCGTCACCCGCTATCGTGCCGGCATCCTGCCGTCGGTCGAGTACGTCGAGGGTTGCTCCTGACGTCATCTCCACTTCGATTCGCCCATGACACTCCAGCTGTCGCCTGATGCGCGCACCAAGGCGCTCGCGTCGATCCGCCGCTACTTCGCCGAGGAGCTCGAGCACGAGCTCGGCGAGCTGCCCGCTCACCTCTTCCTCGACTTCCTGCTCGAGGAGATCGGGCCCTCCGTCTACAACGCCGCCGTGGTGGACGCACAGACATACATTCGGGACCGGGTCGTCGAGCTCGAGGATGCGCTCCATGCGCCGGAGTTCCCGCACTGGCAGCGCGGGCCGACTCGGGGCGCGACACGTCGCCCGGCGCGCTGACCTCGGAAGGCTTGCGCTGTGCCCGACGTCGCCGCTGATTGAGCGTCGAGCCGAGCATTTTCCGCACGGGAGGATCGCCATGGGTGCAGCCGTTGCCGCCGTCCTCGTGAAGGAGCGCCACGTTGCCGATGCGTTCCAGCGCGCGGGGGCCACGAGCCCTGAGCGTGCGGTCGTTCCGGACGACATCGCCGTCGACCTCGGGGGCGTCGGTGGTCGCCGCCTGCTGCGCCACGCCGTGCTGCGTGAGGCGTCGGCTGGTCGATACTATCTCGACGAGCCAACCTGGGTCGCGGTCCGGAGCACGCGCCGACGCCTCGTCTTCGTGCTGCTGGTCGTCGTCGGGCTCGTGGCACTCTACTTCATGTCGGTCGCGCTCACGCACTCGGCCTCGCCGGCACAGTGAACGAGTCGCGTCGTCTCCTCCAGCATTTTCTCGCGGCCCTGGCGTACCGCACGCAGAAGGCGGTCCGCGATGCGCCGGACGGGTTCGGCGAGTTCAGCGCGGGAAGCTTCGTCCGCACACCGCACGAGCTGCTCTGGCACATGTCCGGCGTGATCGGCTTCGCACGCACCAAGCTGCACGGCGGAGCGTTCGCGCCGCCGCGGCTGCCGACGTTCGCCGACGAGGTCACGCGCTTCCACGAGCTGCTCGCCGCGCTGCACGCCGACTTCGCCGACGCGTCGCTCGAGGCGCAGATCTCCGACGACCAGTTCCTCCAGGGACCGCTGGCCGACGTCATGACGCACGTCGGCCAGCTGGCCCTGCTGCGACGGCTCGCCGGATCGCCGGTGCCGTCGGAGGATTTCATCGAGGCGACGATCGACTCGTCGAACGTGAGCGAGCGTCAGGCGCCTCCCGCGGCGCCGGATGACTGGTGGCGCCCCGATCAGCCGCCGCCGCCGCCCGGCGCTCCCGCACGCCGCATGACGGGAACGAATCGCATCCAATGATCGCGCCGCCGCGCGACAATCAGGCGTTCCGCTTTCCGGTCTCGGTAAAGGGCGTCGTCGTGCGTGACGACGCGGTCATCCTGCTGCGCAATGCGCGCAACGAGTGGGAGCTGCCCGGCGGCAAGCTGGAGCTGGGCGAATCACCCGAGGAGTGCGTCGGTCGCGAGATCGACGAGGAGCTGCAGCTCGACGTCGAGCCGACGACGCTGCTCGACGCGTGGGTCTACACCATCACCGAAGGGGTGCACGTGCTCGTGATCACGTATGGGTGCAGGGAACGCTCGACGCGCGACGCCGTCGTCAGCGCCGAACACACGCGGCTCCGCTGGGTGCCGCTCGCGGACGTGAGCGCGCTGGCGATGCCGGAGGGCTACAAGTCGTCGATCCGTCGCTGGGTGGAGCGCTCGTGAGCGCCGCCCGACGTCTCCTCGCGCTCGCGTGCAGCGTCGCGCTGATCGCCTGCGCGAACGAATCCTCGGCGCGGACAAATGCGGTGGACCCGCAGGCCGGCGCGCGCATTGACTCGATGAACGCGAAGCTGAGCGCGGTCTATCGCGCCCGTGATTCGAAGGCGTATCCATCGCTCTTCACTGATTCGGCGGTGTTCATGTGGTCGGCGATCCCGGATACGCGCGGGCACGCCGCACTCGAGGCGATGGCACGCGACGGGTGGAAGCCGCTCGACGATCTCGCGCTCAAGGTCGTTCCGATCACGCGCCGCATCGGTGCGGATCACGCCACGGAGTTCGGCGCGTTCGAGGAGACGTGGCGCGACTCGACCGGGGCACGCAAGATCGAGTTCGGCCGCTATGCCGAAATCCTCGCCCGTCAGCCCGACGGCAGCTGGCTGATCGATCGCTACCTCGGCTTCGAGGACTCGACCGTCACACGCCCGCGCTGATTCGCAGCGTCGGCATCCCGGATGCTGTCATCTCGAGCGAGCGCAGCGACAGCGCGCCGTTCGCATCCCCGCATCCCCGCATCCCCGCATCTCCTCATTCCCGCCAATGCGTCCATACATCCTCGCCGAGACCAACTGGAAGGCAGTGCGCGAGACGCCGTTCGACGTCGCCGTGCTGCCCTGGGGCGCAACGGAAGCGCACAACTATCACCTCCCGTATGGGACCGACGTGATCGAGTGTGATCACGTCGCCGCCGAATCGGCGCGGATCGCGTGGGAGCGCGGCGCGCGCGTCGTCGTCCTGCCCACCGTCCCCTTCGGCGTGCAGACGGGGCAGCTCGACATCCCGTTCTGCATCAACATGAACCCGAGCACGCAGCGGCTCGTGCTGCGCGACGCCGCGCAGGCGCTCGCGGGGCAGGGGGTACAGCGGCTCGTGATCCTGAACGGTCACGGCGGCAACGACTTCAAGGCGATGATCCGCGACCTCCAGCCGCAGCTGCCGAACATCTTCCTCTGCACCGTCAACTGGTGGACGGCAGTCGACGCGAAGCCGTACTTCACGCAGCCCGGCGATCACGGCGGCGAGATGGAGACGAGCGTCGTCATGCACGTGGCGCCGGAGCTCGTGCTCCCCCTCTCGGAGGCGGGCTCGGGCGCCGAGCGAAAGGCACGCATCGCCGCCATGCGCGAAGGATGGGCGTGGGCACCGCGGCGCTGGACCGCCGTCACCGACGACACCGGCGTCGGCGATCCGTCGGCGTCGACCGCGGAGAAGGGGGCGAAGTTCTTCCAGGCTGCGACGGAGCGAATCGCCGGATTCCTCGTCGAGTTGGCGAAGACGGATCCGAACGACCTGTATGGAAGCTGACGGCGCGGAGATTCTCGCGCTCGTCACGGGGCGGCGTGGTCACTTCCGTATGGAATCGGGGCTGCATGCGGCGCTCTGGCTGGACCTGGACCCGTTGTTCGCCGACGCGCGGCGGATCGAGCCGTTCGTCGGCACGCTCGCCGATGCGATCCGATCGCACGACGTCGCGGCGGTGTGCGGCCCGCTGGTCGGCGGTGCGTTCCTCGCCCAGCTGCTGGCCGTGCGGATGGGCGTCGACTTCGCCCATGCGGAACGCATCGCGTCACCGCGCGACGGGTTGTTCCGTGCAGAGTACCGCGTGCCACCCGCGCTCGGCGCGCGTCTCGCCGGACGGCGTGTGGCAATCGTCGATGACGTGATGAGCGCGGGCTCTTCGCTGCGCGCCACCCACACCGCGCTCACGACGTACGGCGCCATTCCTGTCGTCGTCGGTGCGCTGCTCGTCCTCGGCTCGGCCGGCGCATCGTACTTCGAGGCGAACGGCCTGCCCGTCGTGTCGGCGGGTCGTGCCGAGCACGAGAGCTGGACACCGAATGAGTGTCCGCTCTGTCGCGACGGAGTGCCGCTCGAGGATCTCGCGACGATCGTTTGACGGCCGAGCGGACAGACATTCTCCCCAGTGCCGCATGCACCTGCCGGCAGTAGGGTAGCCGCGGCATCGCGTGTCCTTTCCGGGAACGACAGAAGGCGTGTGGTCGCTGACGATCGGCCACCGCGCCGATGTCACGCACACGCTGAGGCTGCACCGATGGAATCGAATCAGGACGCGCTCTGTGGTGGCTGCTCACACCAGCCGCCCACCGAGCATGCGCGCGACGGTATCGGCCGTCGCACCTTCCTCGCCCAGACCGCCTTGCTCGCAGCGGGCGCGGTACTGGCGGCCTGCGCCGCAGGCGACGCTACCGATCCAGGCACGACCGTCGACTCGACGAGCGGTATCAAGGTGAGCGACTTCCCGGCGCTCGCGTCGGTCGGCGGCATCGCGCTCGTGAACGTGAGCGGCAATCCGCTGGCGATCGTCCGCACCGGCGACGCGAGCTTCGTCACCCTGTCGCGCATCTGCCCGCATCAGGGGAACACGATCAACCCCAACGGCTCGGGATTCCTCTGCCCCGGGCACGGCGCGCGGTTCAGCGCGACGGGCCAGTGGCAGGGCGGCGAGCGTACGTCGAACATGCGGTCCTACGCCACCTCGTACGACGCGGCCGCCGGCACGATCACGATCGGTTGAGGGCGTTACTGCCAGATCAGCTTGTAGCAGACCGCGCCGAGGATGCCCCCGATGATCGGGCCGACGATCGGGACGAGCGCGTAGCCCCAGTCGGAGTCGCCCTTGTTGGCGATCGGCAGCACCGCGTGCGCGAGCCGCGGACCGAGGTCGCGCGCGGGGTTGATCGCGTAGCCCGTCGGTCCGCCGAGCGAGAGGCCGATCGACCAGACGATCAGTCCGACGAGCGCCGGCCCGAAGCCGCGCGACCAGTCGGATCCCTGCGTCAGGTTCGCCGGCGACAGGACGGCGAGGATCCCGAGCACGAGGACGAAGGTGCCGACGATCTCCGTGATCAGATTCGAGACGCTGTGACGGATCGCCGGCCCCGTGCAGAACACGCCGAGCTTCGCGCCGGGATCGTCCGTTGCCGCGAAGTGTGGGCGATAGGTGAGCCAGACCACCGTCGCACCGAGGAACGCACCGACGATCTGCGCGATGACGTAGCCCGGCACCTTCGCCCATGGGAAGGTGCCGATCGTCGCGAGCCCGATCGTGACGGCGGGGTTCAGGTGGGCACCGCTGATGCTGCCGACGGAGTACACGGCGATGGCGACGGCGAACCCCCAGCCGGCGGTGATGACGATCCAGCCGCCGTTCTGGCCCTTGGTGCGATTGAGCACCACGTTCGCGACGACACCGTCGCCGAGCAGGACGAGGAGTGCGGTGCCGAGCAGCTCTGCGATGAGTGGAGACATGGAATCGGGTGAAAGCGGTGCGACGTCATCCGTGGGCGCCAGATGGTAGCTTGAGCGGGATGGGCCCGCCAGACGCGCGTCTGCCTTTCGTCCAGCTCGATCGACAGTGCCCAGGAGTATGATGCGTCGTTTCGCCGGTTCCCTGTCGTTGCCGATCGCTGCACTCGCGCTCGCGTGTGCGCACCCGTCAACCCCCGCACCGGGCGCGTCGAGCACGGACGGATATCGTCTCGTGTGGTCCGACGAGTTCACCGGCGACGGCCCGCTCGATCCGCGGGACTGGGACTACGAGACCGGCTTCGTGCGCAACCACGAGCTGCAGTGGTACCAGCCGGAGAACGCGCGACGCGTGAACGGCCGGCTCGTGATCGAGGGGCGACGCGAGCACAGACCGAATCCGCGCTACGTCGCCCCGTTGCCGAGCGACGCGAGCGCACGCGCGCGCGCGTGGGCGAACCGCGAGTTCATCGACTACACGTCGGCGAGCGTGAACACGCGCGGCAAGCACGCGTGGCGCTACGGCCGCTTCGAGATCCGCGCCCGCATCGACGTGCGCACCGGATCATGGCCGGCGTTCTGGACCCTCGGCACCCGCGGCGCGTGGCCGGCGAATGGGGAGATCGACATCATGGAGTTCTACGACGACACGTTGTTGTTCAACGTGGCATGGGCGGGCGCGAACGGCCCGGCGTGGAACTCGGTGAAGCTGCGCCGCGACAGGCTCCCGGCCGACTGGGCGTCGAAGTTCCACGTCTGGCGCATGGACTGGGACGACCGCGCGATCAGGCTCTATCTCGACGACTCGCTGATGAACGTGCAGGACCTGTCGAAGACGATCAACGCGCCCCGCGTCGGGTCGAGCAGCACCCTGCCGCCGCCGGAGAATCCGTTCCACGAGCCCGCGTATCTGTTGATCAACCTCGCGATGGGCGGCCAGCACGGCGGCGATCCGGCGAAGTCGGAGCTCCCGCTGCGGTATGAAGTGGATTGGGTGCGGGTGTGGCAGAAGCAGCGGTGAGTTGGTGACCGCTGACCGCTTCAACTCACCGCTGTCCGCTCGCCGCTGCCCGCTCGCCGCTGGGCTCACCTGATGACTGAGCAGCTCGAATGATCGGTAAGTGCAGATCCCTCGACTCGCTCCACTCACTCGGGATGACAGACGCAGCCCCGCAGCCCCTCAGCCCAGCAGCACCGCAATCAACGCGATCGCCGCCGGCACCGCCTGCACGAGGAGAATCTTCCGGTTCTTCGCCGTGGCCGCGCCGAACAGCCCGGCGGCGATGACGCACAGCAGGAAGAACACGGCGACGCCGCGTCCCGCGTCGCCGAGCGCGAGAGCCCAGAACAATCCGGCGGCGAGGAAGCCGTTGTAGAGCCCCTGGTTCATCGCCAGCACCTTCGACTGCTCCGCCTGTTCCGCCGAGAGCCCGAAGGCGCGGCGGCCGGCGGGCTTCGTCCAGAGGAACATCTCGAGCACCAGCACGTAAACGTGCACCACCGCGACGAGCGCGACGAGCACCACGGCGATCGTCTTCATCGTGCTGCCGCGCGCCGCGACCGCTGCTTCGCCGAGATGGATTTCACGATCGTGCGGCCGCGTCCCGCTTGCGGCATCGGCACCTTCGCCTGCGCGAGCGCCGCGCGGAGGAGCCGCTCCACCTTCGGCTCCGCGAGAGTCGCTGCCGTGGGGAGTCGCACGAAGCGGTTCTGGTTACCACTGCCGAGCAGGATGCCGTCCGGATCGGCGAGCCTGGCGCCGTGGTAGAACGAGAGCGACACCCCATTCGATCCGCAGGCGAGCGAGACGACGCAGTCCGACGCACGCTCGCTCGACGAGTACCCGATCGCGAGAAAGTTGTAGTTGTCGTACACCAGCTCGTTCGCGCTCGGCAGCCGCTTGCGCATCACCGTCCGACACGCGCGGATCAGCTTCGCATTCGCCGGATCGAACTTGCCGATGAACGAGGCGACTTGCGATGATGCCGTTGCCATGTGAGAGGGGGTGAACGGTATTCGGTTTACGGTTTACAGCCGGCCTCCGGACACGCCGTCGTCCCGAGGCCGTTGTAGTCACCAACTCACCAACTCACCAACTCACCGCCCTTTCGGTACCAACTTCCACAGCTCCCCCGCCTGCTCGTCCGTCACGAGATAGAGCAGGCCGTCCGGACCCTGTCGTACGTCGCGCACGCGCTGGTTGCGGTCCGTGAGGAGATGCTCCTCGCCGACGACCCGCGTGCCGTCGAGCACGAGGCGCACGAGCCGCTTCCCTCCCAGCCCGCCGACGAACGCGTTGCCGCGCCAGGCGGGGAACGCGTTGCCCGTGTAGAACTGCAGTCCGGACGGCGCGATGACGGGATCCCAGAAATACACCGGCTGCTCCATCCCGGCGACCTGCGGCGCCGACGGACCGAGCGCGCTCGTGATCGGCTGCTGTCCCGAGTACTCGATCCCGTACGCCTGCAGCGGCCAGCCGTAGTTCTTCCCCTTCTGGATCAGATTGAGCTCGTCGCCGCCGCGCGTGCCGTGCTCCACCTGCCAGAGGCGGCCCTGCGGATCGAAGGCGAGCCCCTGCGGGTTGCGATGCCCCAGGTCCCAGATCTCCGGCTTCGCGTCCGCTCGGCCGACGAACGGGTTGTCGTTCGGCGCGGTGCCGTCGGGACGGATGC
Organism: Gemmatimonadota bacterium; assembly: GCA_019510405.1. Taxonomy (GTDB): domain Bacteria; phylum Gemmatimonadota; class Gemmatimonadetes; order Gemmatimonadales; family Gemmatimonadaceae; genus AG11. Next base: position 7,908 of record JAEKKK010000122.1, read on the forward strand.
GGATCACCTTGCCGAGTTGTCCGTCGAGCTTCTGCGCGTTGGGGCGCATCGGTGTGTCGGACCGCTCGCCGAACGAGGCGTAGAGCATGCCGTCCGGTCCGAACGCGATGCGCGAGCCGAAATGCTGCTTGCCGTTGTACGTCGGCATGACGCGGAAGATCACGCGCACGTCGTCCAACCGCTTCCGATCGGCCGAGAGGACGCCGCGCGCGATGGCGGTGCCGTTGCTTCCCTCGCGCGGCTCGCTGAACGTCCAGAAGATCGTCCGGTCAGTCGCGAAGCTCGGGCTGAGGGCGACGTCGAGCAGCCCGCCCTGTCCCCCCGCGGCGACGGCTGGGATGCCGGCTATTGGATCACTGATCTCTCCCGAAGCGGAGATGAGCCGCAGCCGGCCCGGCCGCTCCGTGACGAGGAACTGTCCGTCGGGGAGCGGCTCGACCGACCAGGGATGCTCGAGCCCCTTCGCGAGCACGACGACGTCGAACGCGACGTTCGAGCTCACGGAACAGATGCGCGTCTGCCCGGGAAAGGCCGGCGCCTGATCCTTCGCGTTCGGCGCGCGCGTCTCGACCGGCGTGCAGCTGGCGGGCAGGGCCCGCGCGGTGGAGGTGCTCGGCGCGCCGCTCGTGTTCTGCGCGGCGGGCGCGATGCAGGCGGCGAGCGTGGCGATCACGCCGGCCGACGTGGCGAGCGCGCGGACTCCGTGCGCACGAATGCGATTGTTGTACATCGTCCTGGAAGCGAGGAAGGGGTTCGAATACGGCGACGGGCCCCGAATATTCACGCATTCCGGGGGCCAGTATGCCAGTCTCAGTACCAGTTACTGGGTACTACCTACTAGGAGCGGCAGTTCTCTACAGCACGCGCTGCATCGTCCACCAGAACCGCTCGAGCACCTTCCGCTTGATCCCGCGCGCGGCGTGCAGCTCCGGCGTGATCTCGGTCGAATAGCGCAGGTCGCTCGCGAAGAGCTGCTCCATCCGCGCGCCGAGGTCGTCGTCCACCGCGAGCAACGTGGTCTCGTCGTTGAACGACATCGATCGGTTGTCGAAGTTCACCGTCCCCGCCGAGACGAACCGGCCGTCGGAGACGATCGACTTGGCATGCATCATCGCCGGCTGGTACTCGTAGATCCGCACTCCCTTCGAGAGGAGGACGTCGTACTTGGAGCGGCCGGCGTAGTAGGTCGACTTCACGTCGCCCTCCTCGTTGCACGTCAGCACGCGCACGTCCACGCCGCGCTTGGCCGCCGAGACGAGCAGCTCGCAGAAGTTGTCGCTCGGCACGAAGTACGAGTTGGAGATGCAGAGCCGCTTCTTCGCGCTCCCGATCGCGAGCGCATAGTAGCGCTCCGCGCTCGTACTGCCGACGGACGGCGACGCGTGCAGCAGTCCCCCGAAGACGGGACCGTCGTGGGTGTCCGTTCCCTCTGGCGGGAAGAACAGGTCGCCGGCGAGCAGGGTGCCCGTCGCTTCGGCCCATCCCGCCGCAAAGGTCGCCTGCAGTTGCAGCACGGCGGGGCCGGTGAAGCGCACCGTCGTGTCGCGCCACTGGTCCTTGTGCCGGCCGTCGCCGTACCACTTGTCGTCGATGCCGTAGCCGCCGGTGTAGCCGACCATGCCGTCCATCACCGCGACGCGGATGTGCGACCGGTGGTAGACCTTGAACAGCTGGTACCAGCGCGTCGGCCGGAAGCTCGCGACGGTGACGCCGCCGCGTTCGAGCTCCTCGATGTACTCCTTCGTCAGCTTCTCCGACCCGAACGCGTCGCGAAGGAAGAGCACTTTCACCCCCGCGGCCGCGCGCTCGAGCAGGATGTCCTTGAACTCGTCCGCCATCCGGCCGGGCTGGCAGTAGTACATCTGCAGGGTGATCGAGCGCTGCGCGTTGCGCAGGTCCTCCCACAGCCGCGGATAGGTCTCGTCGCCGCAGGAGAAGATCTCCACGCGGTGGCCGGGCACGATCGCCGTCTTGGTCAGCAGCGAGAGCGTGTCGCAGAAGTGCGGATCGCGCGGGCCCGGCGGTCCGTCGGCGTCGCCCGGCGCGCGCAGTCGCGCGATCGTGGTGCCGCGCGTGAACGACTGCCACCCGACGACGGCGAGGAACCCGGCGACGAGCAGCACGATGCCGATCAACAGTTTGACGACGAATTCCATCGACGCCCCGCGGCTCCAGGTGGTGGCGCGGGTGGGCCAAACCGCCGGCCCCCCGCGCCTCCCCTTATAGCAGCTTCAGGGCCAGCGATCTCAGGGCGTTGGCGCCCGTTCGAAGCGGACCTTCCCGCCGACGATCGTGTAGTCCGCGCGCGCCGACGGGATCTCGGCTTCCGGGATTCTCATGATGTCCTTCGAGAGGACGGTGACATCGGCGTACTTCCCCGGCGTGAGGGAGCCGAGCTCGCGCTCCATGAACGACGCGTACGCGTTGTTCAGCGTGTACGCGCGCAGCGCCTCGGCGCGCGTCAGCCGTTGTGCGGGGACGAACGTGCGGCCGTCCTTCGCGACGCGCGCCACCATGCCGTAGAAGCTCGGGATCGGATTCACGTCCTCCACCGGCGTGTCGGTGCCGTTCGTGACGATGGCGCCCGAATCCCACAGGGAGCGGAACAAATACGACTCCGCCTCGGCCCGCTCCTGCCCGAGCTTCGCGGGAATCCACGGTGCATCGGAGATCGTGTGGATCCCCTGCATCGACGCGATCACGCCGAGCTGCGCGAAGCGCGCGACGTCGGGCGCCGCGATGTGCTGCGCGTGCTCGATGCGCCAGCGCCGGTCCGTCTTCGCGGGGTTCGCGCGGAAGGCGCGCTCGTACACGTCGAGCACTTCGCGGTTCGCGCGATCGCCGATGGCGTGCGTGGCGAGCTGGAAGTCGTGGCGCATCGCCAGGTCGGCCACTTCCTGGAGACTCGACGGCTGCTCCAGCGGAAGGCCCGTGCTGCGCGGCAGGTCGACGTACGGTGCGAGGAGCCATGCGCCGTTGGTGCCGAGTGCCCCGTCGATCTGGCGCTTGATCGTGCGCACCGTGAGAAAGCCGTTCGCGCGGCCGATCATGCGATACCGGTCGAGCAGGCTGTCCATCCGCGCCTTCGGCTCGAACCGCACCATGACGTAGAGCCGCACCGGCAGCTTCCCTTCGTCGGCGATCCGTCGAAACAGGTCGATCGTCGCGAAGTTGCTCCCTGCGTCGTGGAACGCCGTGATCCCCTTGGACAGGGCGTCGGCGCCCGCGAGCTCCACGGCATGGCGTGCGTCGGCTTCACGCTGTGCCGGGGTGCGCGCCGAATCGGCGCGGGCGCGAGCCGCCGCGGGGAGATGCTGCGCCGACTCGCGCAGGAGTCCTGTCGCCTCGCCTTGTGCGTCGCGCACGATCTCCCCGCCGGCCGGGTTCGGCGTCTCGCGCGTGATCCCCGCGAGCTGGAGGGCGCGCGCGTTGGCGAACACCGCGTGTCCGCTCGCGTGCTCCAGCAGCACCGGGTTGTTCGGCGACGCTGCGCTCAACGAGCCGTGCACCGGATTCCCCTCGACCATCGGCACCGGCGGCCGTTCCCACTTCGCCTGGTGCCACCCCTGGCCGATGATCCAGGTGCCCGGTCGCGCCGAACGCGCCGCCGCGCCGACCCGCGCGACGATCTCGTCCCAGGTGCGCGCCGTCGTGAGGTCGATCTGCCGCTTCGACTCGCCGAGCTCCATGAAATGTCCGTGGCCGTCGATGAGCCCCGGGATCGCGAGCCGCCCATTCAAATCGATCACGCGCGTCGAGGGCCCGACGAGCTTCCGGATCTCCTCGTTCGTTCCCACGGCGAGGATCCGGTCGCCGCCGATCGCGATCGCCTCTGCTTCCGGCTTTGCCGAGTCCACCGTGACGACGTGTCCGCCGATCAGCGCGAGCGTCGCCGTCTGCGCGCCCGCCGTGCTCGTGGCGAGGAGCAGCGCGGCCGCCAGGGCGGCGCGACCGAGCATCGTGTGCATCTCGCTCACCGTTGGCCGACTCCCGTCATCACTTCCCGCGGGTCCAGGGTGGCTTGATCCCGTTGATCCGCGCGTAGGCGATGAGCTGGCCGAGGTGCTCGTGCAGGTCGCCCGTCATGGCGAGGGAGCTCTGCACGACGTCGAACTCCTGCCCGAACATCTTCCGCTTGTTGGCGAGCGAGTCGGCGGGCACGGCGGCGATGGACTGCTTCGTGTAAGCGAACCCCTGCTTGAGGTGGGTGAGCACCTCGGGCTTGGTCGCCGACGCCTCGAGCTTCCGGTACGCCTGCGGCCCCGTGCCGACGACCGGCGACGTGGGCGCGCCGAAGAACATCGGCGAGAACAGGTAATACTCCGTGGCGACGTGCATGAATACCTCGCCCACCGAGCGCACCCCCGCGGCCGGCCGCCAGGCGTACTTGTCGGCGGGGAACGCCTCGGCGAGCTCGAGGAACTTGCTCTGGAGGGAGTCGAGCTCGGTGAGGTACGCGGCGCGCACCGCGTTGGCGTCGTACGTCGCCGTGCTCTGTGCCGCCGCGGGGCGCGTCGCGGCGACGAGGGTGAGCGCGACGAACGCGCCGGCATGAACGGCGCGCCGCACGGATGGAATGAAGGCAGCTCGCATGAAGGCTCCTCTGGAGTGAAGGTCGCGCCAGCGAAGCTAGCGCGCCGATGGCACTTCCGCGCTAGCTTGCGGGCATGGCCGACCTCGATCCGCGCGTCACCACGTTCCGCCGCCTGCACGAATCCGGCTGCTTCGTCATCCCGAACCCATGGGACGTCGGCAGCGCACGCCTGCTCGAGCAGCTCGGCTTCGCGGCGCTGGCGACGACGAGCTCCGGCTTGGCCTGGGCTCTCGGTCGCCCCGACTACACCGTCGCCGTCGACGAAGCGCTCGCGCACTACGCCGCCGTCGCCGGCGCGGTGAAGATCCCGATCAATGCGGACTTCGAGCGCGGCTTCGCCACCGATCCCGACGGCGTCGCGCTCAACGTCGCACGCGCATGCGACACCGGCATCGCCGGTCTCTCGATCGAGGACTCGACACACGAGACCGCCCAGCCGCTGTTCGACTTCGATGTCGCCGTGGCGCGCGTGCGCGCCGCCCGCCGAGCGATCGACCAGAGCGGCACGGGCATCCTCCTCACCGGACGCTCGGAGGGGTTCATCGCCGGCCGCCCCGATCTGCGCGAGACGATCCGCCGCCTCGAGGCCTACGCCGACGCCGGTGCGGACGTGCTCTATGCGCCCGGGCTTTCCAGCATCGACGACATCGGCGCCGTCGTCCGCGCCGTCGCGCCCAAGCCGGTCAACGTGCTGGTCACCTCCGGCTTCACCACCCTCGCCGCGCTCACCGACCTCGGGGTGCGCCGCATCAGCGTCGGCAGCGCACTCGCGCGAAACGCACTGACGGGCTTCCTCGCCGCTGCGCGCGAGATCGCCGACCACGGCACCTTCGACACCCTCGGCGGCGCGACGCCGTTCGCCGAGGTGAATCGGTTGTTCGGCGCCTAGGCTACCGTGCCCGCACCGGCACCGCCGCCAGCAACACGCCCGCCGCGGTTAGTCGGACGTCGCGACCCTGCCTAACGCGTCGATCCGCCGTTCCAGGAAGCGCCGCTCCGGCGCCTGTGACGCGAGCGCCAGCGCGCGCTGGTAGGCGGCGGCCGCCGCGTCGCGACGCCCGAGCTGCGCCAGCAGATCCGCGCGCGCCGCGTGCGCGAGATGGTACTTTTCCAGGGCGCCGCGTGCGATGATCGCATCCACGAGGGCCAGCCCCGCCGCGGCGCCGTCGCGCATCGCGACCGCCACCGCACGGTTGAGCTCGACCACCGGTGACCCGTCGATCTCGAGCAGGACGTCGTACAGCCCCGCGATCTCCGACCAATCCGTCTCCGCCGCCGTCGGCGCCTGCGCATGCAACGCGGCGATCGCCGCCTGCACGGCGTACGAGCCGTAGCGCGGCGCACCCAGCGCCTGCCGCACGAGCGTCAGCCCCTCCTCGATCGCGCCGCGCGCCCAGAGCCGCCGGTCCTGATCGGCGAGCAGCACCAGATCGCCCTCCGCCGTCGTCCGCGCCTCGCGACGCGAGTCGTGCAGCAGCATCAGGGCGAGCAGCCCACGGATCTCCCCTTCGTCGGGAAGCAGGTCGAGCAGCAGCCGCGCCAGCCGGATCGCCTCGCGCGTCAGATCGCCGCGCACCACCGCGTCGCCCGAGGTTGCCGCATACCCCTCGTTGAACACCAGATACACGACGTGCAACACGGCATCGAGCCGCTCCGGCATGTCGGCGCGCGTCGGGATCGTGTACGGAATCCCGGCGTCGCGGATCTTTGCCTTCGCGCGCACGATGCGCTGCGCGATCGTCGGCGGCGTCGACAGAAATGCCCGCGCGACCTGCTCGGTCGTGAGGTCGCACACCTCGCGCAGGGTGAGCGCGATGCGCGCGTCATCGCTCAGCGCGGGATGGCAGCAGGTGAAGATGAGCCGCAGCCAGTCGTCGTCGAGCGATTCGTCGTCGATGTCGGGCGGCGGCGTATTGCGCAATGCGAATCCCTCCACGATCGCATCGCGGGAGGCATCGTGCTTTGCGCGCCGCCGTTCGCCGTCAATCGCCTTGAACCGCCCCGCCGACACGAGCCAGCTGCGCGGGTTCGCCGGCACGCCGCTCGCCGGCCATTGCTGCAGCGCCGCAATGAACGCGTCGTGCAACGCCTCCTCGGCGCGATCGAAATCGCCGAGGAGGCGGATGAGCGTCGCGAGCACGCGCCGCGATTCGCTGCGGTAGACGCGCTCGACTGCCTGGCGCGCCTCGGTCGTGCTCGCGTCGTTCACCGTCGGGTCAGCCACTCACCGCGGACTCGGACATCAGGTTCAGTACGGACTCGGGGACCTCCATGATCGGGCGCACCTCGACACTCCCCGTCTTGGCGCCGGGAATCTTGGCCGCGATCTGGATCGCCTCGTTGAGGTCCTTCGCCTCGAGCAGGTAGTAGCCGCCGAGCTGCTCGCGCGTTTCGGCGAACGGACCGTCCGTGGTGGACACCTTGCCGTTGCGCACACGGATCGTCGTGGCCGTCGCGGTCGGCTGCAGCGCGTTGCCACCCAACACGTGGCCGGTCGGGATGTAGCTCGTGCCGAACGCGCGGTAGTCGGCCATGATCGCGTCGAGCTCCGGCTTCGGCGTCCTGGTCCAGAACGTCTCGTCCTCGTAGATCAAGCAGAGGTATTTCATCGTCGTGTCTCCTGTGGGATAGTCGATTGTACTGCCGGGTCACCCCATAGTCGAACGGGACGGGCGGAATTCGACGTCGTCGTTCGCGGCGGCACGCTTCGCGTCGGCTTCGACTGGCGCATTCACGGACCGATCGTCGCACCAGTCGTTGCACGCGATGAAACGAACCTTCCACGCGTCGGCCGCGGGGAGGATCACTCGGGCGCGCGCACGGGGTCCGACACGGAACTTGCGGCTGCTCGCTCTCCATGACGCGCACTCGTTTTCTGGCGATTGCTGCTCTCGTCGGCATGCTCGCGTGCGACGACGACTCGGTCACCGACCCATTCGCTCCACTCGCGCTCAGGCTCACCCTCACGCCGGAGAACGCGACGCTCGTCCTCGGCAGCCTCAGCGGGTCGGCAAGCGTCATTCTGGTGCCGAGTGCCACCTCGCTCGGGCTCCCCGTCGTGATGCCGCCCGGCCGCGTGTTCACGACGAGCGACTCGTCCATCGCGCTCGTCGATCAGAGCGGCAAGGTGATCGCCACCGGCGTCGGTACGACGGTCATCACGGTGCGCGTGAATGCGGAGCGGGGGCGCGCGACGATCACGGTCGTTCCGCCCTGACGTCGGCTTGTAGCGTTTCGGCGCGCCGCATTTGCGAGTGCGCGGAGCCTGGCCGTCACGATGTGTGAATGCACGCGGGGCCCGGAGGCGTGATGCCTCCGGGCCCCGCGTGCATCCTGACGGCGAGGATTACTGCCCGTTGATGTTGAAGAAAGTGCTCGCCGTGCCACCGACTTCCGTGGTCGCGGTCATCGTGTAGCCACCCGCCTTGTCGATGCGCAGGCTGGGGAAGGTCGCGACGCCGTTCACGTCCGTGTAGGCCGTGTTGCCCGAGATGTTGAAGCTGCCGTTGTTGCTCGCGACCGTGAGGGTGATCAGGACGTTTGCGATCGCGTGGCCTTTCGCCGTGATGGCCGTGACCGTCACCGTCGGCGTGAACTGCTGCGGCTGCGTGCTCACCGACGTGTTGTTCGGCGTCTGGGTGAACGTCACCACCGACGTGAACGAGACGGGGCCGATGTCGCTCAACCCTCCGACCAGACCAGTGCCGCCACCGCCCAGCTTGAACATCGTCGTCGCCGCATGCGCGGGCTGGGGCGCCAACCACGTCGCCAGGGTCGCCGCCGCGGCAAACAGGGAGTTGCTGGACTGCGTTGCGTTCGATGCCGTGGAGCAGAAGCTGAGCGCGTCGTCCGGGGAGAGAATGACGGCGTTCCCCGTGTGATCGTGCAGGATTCTGGCGTTCGGATCGCTGATCGAGCAGACGCCCACCCTGAGCAACGGCGAGAAGGTCAGCCCGCCCGGCAACGACTTCAGATCGAACACGACACCGGCCGGCGTCTCGTTGTCGAACAGCGAGCTGGTGACCGGGCTCGCGTAGAACAGCGTGCTCCCCGCGACCGGCCAGTTGCCCGTGCTCGGCTCGGCGCCATACAGCGACGTGCCGCGCGAGATCGCGGGTGCGGCGCTCGAGCCATCGCGCACGGCGAACAGGCCGTTCGCTCCGAGCGCGCCGCTGAGATCGAGTGGGTAGGTGTAGGTCGACACCGCCATGCAGAGCAGGACGTCGTTCGCAAACGTGCTCCCCTGTGCCGCCGTGCCCTTCACCGCCGCGGTGCCCGCCGCATCGGCGAGCCGTCCAAGGACGCTCCATCCCGCGCCGTTTGCGGCGGCGCCGGTACCCAGCTTCGACATCGTGCTGAGCAGGGTGAAGACGGCGTCCTTGTTGGACGAGAAGTACGTCCTCGCGTCGTTGGTCGCCGTCGAGTACGAGCACGTCGGCGTGACGACCCGGGTGAGAGACGGCGCCGCGGGGACGGCGGTGCTTTGAGTAAGGTCCTGACCACAGCTGGCCAGGATGGCTACACCGGCGACGGTGAGACCGGCGAGGATTCTGTTCTTCATCGTAGCGCTCCGTGTTGGTTCGAGGAGCGTGGCGCGGGAGCATCATCGCTCGCCGGCCGCGGCGGCTCGGGGTGCTGCGTCTACAGGTTCATTCGTGATCGCACTATCGGTCCGGATCGTGAATTTGCCGTGATTTCCTGCCCTACCCGTGTGATCTGTCTGAACACTTCAAAGCACTCACGGCCCGGAGGCGAGAGTGCCCCCGGGCCGCAAGCTGCATCCGATCAGCGCTACCCGAGCAGGAAGGTCTCGGGCCGCACCGATCGCTCTCTAGTGTCCGTCGATGTTGAAGAAGGTCGAGACGCTGCCACCGAGCTCGGAGACGGCGGTCATCGTGTACCCACCCGGCTTGTTGATCTTGAGGTTGGGGAATGTCGCGATGCCCGACGCATCCGTCACGGCGGTGTTGCCCGTGATGGTGAAGCTGCCGTTGTTGGTCGAGACGATGAGGGTGATCGTCGCACTCTTCAGCGCATTGCCGCCGGCTGACCCGTTGCGCACCGTCACGACCGGCGTGAACTGCGGGTTCTTGCTGCGGCTCGTGTTGCCCGGCTTGACGACCCACGCCATGGTCGACGTGTAGGACACGGGGCCGATCTTGCTGAGGCCCCCGACCAGGCCCGTCCCGCCGCCACCGAGCTTGAATGCTCTCGTCGACGCGGCGTTCGCGGCCGCAGGTGCGAACCACGATGCGAGCCGGTTGGCCGCCGCCGCGAACAGCGACGAGCCGGCGGGGGTCGACACCGACGTCACCGGGCAGAAGCTCAGCGCGGACACCGGCGGCAGGATGACGCCCGGATCGCTGGCGTGCAGGTGCAGGATGCGGCCATTCGGGTCGGTGAGCGTGCACACCCCCGCCTTGATCTCGGGCGAGAAGGTGAGGCCGCTCGGCAGGGTGCTGAGCTCGAAGTTGTCGCCGGCCGCCGCGTCGTTCCCGAGCGTGGGGAGGTTGAGCAGGGTGCCGTAGAACAGGGTCTTCCCGGCGAGAGGCCAGTTGCCCGTGCTCGGCTCAGCGCCGAACGCGGGCGCGCCGCCGTCCAGCAGGTGCGAGGTGACCGGGCTGTTGCCGCTGCCGTCGCGCACCTCGAAGATCCCCGATCCGAACGAACCGCTGAAGTCGATCGGGCCCGTGTAGCCCGCGACGTCCATGCAGCCGAGGACCGCGTTCGCGAAGGTGCTGCCGTCGGCGGGCGTTCCCTTCACGGTGGGTGCACCGGCATCGGCGGCCGCCGCGAGCGCCGTCAGGATGTTGAAGCCGGCGGCGTCGATGTTGGCCTGGCCGACGGCCCGGGACATCGCGGTGATGAGCTCATTCATCGCCCGGACGTCGGTGAGGTACGCCGCCGCGCTGGTGCGCATGGCCGGGTACGAGCACGCCGCGGGATTGACGCTGAACGACGCCTGCGTGGGGGTGAGAGGACTCTTCGTCAGGTCCTGATTGCAGGCAACAACAGCCAGTGCGCCGACGACGGCGACGCTGGTGATGATACGGGCCTTCATGCGGGGACTCTCCGTTCTTTGATGCCCGGCGAACCGAGCGGGTGGTCCAACCGAGCTTGGGGAGGGGCTGCGACAACTTGCTGTCACCCTGCCACGGCCGCGAGAGCCGCCGAACGGGATGACCGAACTGTGACGTCTACTTCGCCGACCCCACCAACGCCTGGTACTTGGGGTCGTCCTTCAGGGGCTCCCACCAGAATTACCCGTCCTTGGCGGCGTAGCGCTGCTGCTGCGGATGGGCGGCGTAGTAGTTCTTCAGCAACGAGATAGCCTTCTCCTTCTCACCGAGCTGGCTGCGCGCCATCGCCTCGAGATACACGAGGTCTCCGCTCGGATCGAGGCTCTCGCTGCCTTCGGCGCGCCCGATCACCGACTTCGCGCTGTCCGGCAATTTCGCCCGGATGAGCCCGATAGCGGCAAGCATCATTCCCTTCCGTTTGGCGACGTCCGGCTTGTCCACCTTGTTGGCCGCGAGGTAGGCGTCGTTCGCCTTCCAGATCGCCTCGGCGCTCGGCGCCGGGGTCTGATTTGGAGCCGCGAGGAGCCAGAGCCGGCACTCCGCGGACCGGTAGTCGCTCGGGAAGCGTCGCGCGAGCTCGTCACACCACTTCTTCGCCTCCGTCGGGTACTCCAGGTCGTTCGACAGCATGACCAGTCGCCAGACGGTCTTGTTCGCATCGGTCAGGTACGGATCGGCCTCGTAGGCCTTACCCGCCATGACCTTGCCATCCACCGCGCGACCGGTCACCGCATACATGTGGCTCAGCGTGTTCATCGCCGACGCCTGCGCGGGGTTCGCCTTGATCGACGCCGCGAGGTCCGCCTCGGCGGATTGGATGGCCTGGTCGGCGTTGCCCGGTGACAGCCCGAGCAGCCACTGGAGGTAGCGGAGCGATCCGCGCCCGTCGAGCGCGTCGGCGTCGTTCGGAGACGCGGCGATCGCCTTGTCGGCCGCCTTGATGCCGGCGTCGATCCGCTGGCCGACGGCGTCCATCCCCGCGCCGGTCGCCAGCGCCAGTCGCGCCAGCCGGTATGCGATGACCGCCTGCTGTGCCGCCGGCGCCGACCACTTGCCGTCCTGCGCCCCTACGGCGCCGAGCGCCGAGTCGGCGTTCTGCAGCACATGGGTCGCCGTCGCGATGTCGCCGGCGCCAACGAGCGAGTCGCCCTGGTTGGCCGTCTGCATCGCCCGCTGGTACGCCTCCCACGCGGCGGCGTTGCTCGTGCCGGCCTTGCTCGTGAGCACCTCTACCTGCTGGCCAAGCTGCTTGCGCAGCACCGCCGACACTTCGGCTACGAGGGTGTCCTGCAGTGCGAAGGCGTCCTGCTTCGTCTTCTCGATCTCGGTGCTGCCGATCGAGTTGCCGGTGCGCGCGTCGAGCATGTCCACCGTGACGCGAATCTTGTCGCCGCTCTGCGCGATCGTGCCGCTCACGATCGTCCCCACGCTGAGCGCCTTCGCGATGCTATCCGGCGCGACGTCCTTCCCCTTGAAGGGCATCACACCGTTGCGCGACGTGACGTGCAGCGCCTTGACCATCCCCAGCTCGTGAATGAGCGCCTCGGTGAGCCCGTCCGACAGGTAGCGCAGCGAGTGGTCCTGGCTGCGGTCGTCGAAGTACAGCACGGCGATGTCGTTCGCCTTCATCGCGGCCAGCGTCGGATCGGCGCCGGCCCTCTTCCTCCCGAAGGCGAACCACCCACCAACCGCGAGGAGGGGGATCAGGACGGCGGCCGCAATCAGCGCTTTCTTCTTCCCGCCCCCGGCGATCTGCACGTCGGCCATCGTCCCGGCGGGGATCGCCATGGCCTTCATGCTGTGCAACCGCCGCTTCGCTGCCCCCTCGTTGTCGGTGAGCGCGTTGGCGAAGTCGATCGCCGAGCGGAAGCGGTCCGCCGGCACCTTCGCCATCGCACGGACGATCGCGTCTTCCACCGCGTCGGGCACCGTGCCGCGGACGATCTTCAGGCTCGGCACGTTGTCGAGCGAGTGGCGCGCGAGGAGCGCCATCGCCGTCGGGCCGGTGAACGGTGGCTGGCCGGCGAGCATCTCGTACACCATGCACGCCAGGCTGTAGACGTCGCTCTCCGGCGTGACGTCCTTGCTCCCCATCGCCTGCTCGGGGCTCATGTACGTCGGCGTGCCGACCGCCATGCCGGTGCGCGTCAGCCGCTCCCCTCCCGCCACGCTCACCGCGCGCGCGATCCCGAAATCGGCAACCAGCGCCTTGCCGTCCGAGAGCAGGATGTTTTCCGGCTTGATGTCGCGATGGATGACGTTCTTCGAGTGCGCGTACCCCAGCGCCTCGGCGATCTGCTTCGTCAGGTCGATCGCTTCGTCGATCGACAACTGTTTCTCACGATCCAGCTTGTCGCGCAGCGACGCCCCTTCGACGAAGGGCATCGTGTAGAACAGTCGTCCGTCGGCTTCACCTGAATCGAGGACGCCGACGATGTTCGGGTGCTGAAGGGTGCGGCCGACCTCGATCTCGCGGAGGAAACGTTCGGCGCCCAGCGTCGCGGCCAGCTCCGGATTGAGCACCTTGAGCGCGACGAGCCGGTCGTTGACCAGATCGCGCGCCAGGTACACGATCGCCATCCCTCCCTGACCGAGCTCGCGCTCCAGCGTGTACTTCTCCGCGAGCTTGCTGCGAAATGCCGTCAGGGTCTCCGAAGAGATCGACGTCTGGGTCATGCCGAACCGCTGAAAAAAGAGTGTGCCGCCCGACAGGCTACGACGCCCGCCGCGCACCCCGCACAATGTGATCTACAATACAGGCGAAGCATTCGAGGCGCCAGACGAAGCGCTTGCGCTACATGGTCTTGGGCCGTCTCGGCCACCTGGATTTTGTTGGGGTCGGCGACGATACCGTGTAACGCCTGTTCGGGACCCTCGCGGACACCGAACATCGGGCGTAGGTTAGGCCCCCCATGTCTGCGCCCGCCGATCTCTCCAAGCTGCGCATCGATCGGAGCGCCGCCCCCGCTCCGGTGCGGCGCGCGCTCGGCCGAAACCTCGCGATCTTCACCGTCGCCGCGGTGATCGTCGCCGTCACGGTGATCGTCCTCCGTACCCGGAGCGTGCCCACGGTCCACGTGGCGACGGCGAGCGCGAGCACCGGTGCAGGTGGGGGAGGGAGCGCCACGGGCGGGGCGACGAGCGTCACCGCCAACGGGTACGTGGTGGCGCGCACGAAGGCATCCGTCTCGGCCAAGACGGCCGGCCGGCTCGCGTTCCTCGGCGTCAGCGAAGGCTCCTACGTCCACCGCGGAGAGGTCATCGCCCGGCTCGACAACGCCGACTACGAGGCCTCCGTCTCGCAGGCGCAGGCGAACGTGGCGGCGGCGGACGCCACCGTCATCGAGGCGACCGCCGATCGGGACCAGACGGCCCGCGACGCACAGCGCATCAGTGACATCCGCGCGCGCAACGCGAGCCTGATGTCGCCGCAGGATCTCGAGACCGCGACGAGCCGCGCCGCGGCCGCCGTCGCCCGGTACAACGCGGCCGTGGCGCGGAAGCGGAGCGCCGAGGCAGCGCTCCGTCTCGCCCAGGCCAGCAACGAGAATACCGTCATCCGCGCGCCCTTCACCGGCACGGTGCTGCGCAAGGATGCCGAGGTCGGAGAGGTCGTCGCCCCGTCGGTGGGCGGGGGGCTGACGCGCGGCGCCGTCGTCACGATGGCCGATCTCTCGACACTCGAGGTCGAGGTGGACGTCAACGAGGCGTACATCGGCCGGATCGCCGGCGGCCGGCCGGCGCGCATCACCCTCGACGCCTACCCCGACACCAGCTTCCGCGGCGAGGTTCGCCAGGTCGTCCCGACCGCCGACCGGCAGCGAGCCACCGTGCAGGTGAAAGTCTCGATCCTCGACCACGACCCCCGCATCCTCCCCGAGATGGGCGCCAAGGTCGACTTCCTCGAGCCCGACAAACCGACGGCGTCGGGCGCCGCCGCCCATTCCCTCATCCGCATCCCTTCCGCCGCCCTCCGGTCCGACGGTGGAGCGAGCTTCGTCTGGCTCGTCCGCGAAGGCCGCCTCACCAAGCGCCCCGTCACCGTCGGTCCCGTCTCGGCCGGCTTCCTCGAGGTGCGGTCGGGGCTGAGCGGTGGTGAGCAGCTGCTGGTCGGGGGCGTGGAGGCGCCGCAGGAAGGGATGAGAGTGAAGACGCAGTGAGCCAAGGCGCGCCTGCGGCGCGCCGTAAACGGTTTTTCGGCTGTGGACCCACCCCCACCAGGATTCCCCATGGCGCTCGTCGAAATCCGCGACGTCGACAAGTCGTTCAAGCGTGAGGCGCAGACGGTCGACGTGTACAACGGCCTCACGATCGACTTCGAGGAAGGGAGCTTCACCGCGCTCATGGGCCCGTCGGGGTCGGGGAAGTCCACGCTCCTCAACCTCGTGGCCGGACTCGACAAGCCGACGCGCGGCACCGTGCGCGTGGCGGGCGAGGAGGTGAGCGCGATGTCGGCCGCGCAGCTCGCGTCGTGGCGATCGCGAACGATCGGGTTCGTCTTCCAGTCGTACAACCTGCTCCCCGTGCTCACGGCGCAGCAGAACGTGGAGCTTCCGCTCCTGCTCACCAACCTCGGCAAGAAGGAACGAGCCGAGCGGACCGCCATCGCGCTCGGTGTGGTGGGGCTGCAGGACCGCATGGACCACTTTCCGCGGCAGCTCTCCGGCGGCCAGGAGCAGCGCGTCGCGATCGCGCGAGCCATCGTCGCCGATCCGATCCTCATCCTGCTCGACGAGCCGACCGGCCAGCTCGACTCGAAGAGCTCGGACGAGGTGCTCGAGCTGCTGCGGCGGCTGAACGAGGAGTTCGGCAAGACGGTCATGATGGTGACGCACGACGCGAAGGCGGCGGCGAGCGCGAAGACCGTGTTGCATCTGGAGAAGGGCGTGCTGCTCGAGCGCGTCGCGGCGGTGAAGGCGGGTGGCGGCATCGCCGCGCCGGATGGCGCGGGGGTGACGCCATGAAGTTCCTTCCCCTGGTGCTGGCGAACCTCAAGCGGCACAAGCTGCGCACGATCCTCACGATGTGCAGTGTGGCGCTCGCGCTCTTTCTGTTCGCTTCCCTGCGCACCGTGGTGACGACGTTGAACGCCGGCTCGCAGGTGAGCAGCTCGTCGCGCATGATCACGCAGAATGCGACGGCGTTCGTCATTCCGCTGCCGATGAGCTACGCGCAGCGGCTCAAGTCGGTGCCGCACGTGACCGAGGTGACGTGGGCGAACTGGTTCGGTGGGAAGTACGGCGACGGGAAGGACTTCTTCGCCCAGTTCGCGATCGATCCGGAGAGCTATCTCAAGATGTATCCGGAGTTCATCATCCCCGAGGAGCAGAAGCAGGCGTTCTTCAAGGAGCGTTCGGCGGCGCTCGTCGGCGAGGGGCTGATCCGGAAGTTCGGCTGGAAGCTCGGCCAGAACGTGACGATGCAGGGGACGATCTTCCCCGGCGACTGGACGTTCACCATCCGCGGCATCTACCACCCTTCGCTGAAGGAGTACGGTGACGACTCCTTCATGTTCCACTACGACTACCTGTACGAGCGCGAGCCCACCCGCGTGACGCCGGGCTGGTTCATCATGAAGATCGACGATCCGAATGCCGCGCCGACGGTGGCGAAGACGATCGACGATCAGTTCCGGAACTCCACCGCGCCGACGAAGACGGGGACGGAGAAGGCATTCGCCGCAGGGTTCGCGAGCATGTTCGGCAACGTCAAGCTGCTCATGAGCACCATCGGCATGGCCGTCGTGTTCGCGATCCTGCTCGTCGTGGCCAATGCGATGATGATGAATCAGCGCGAGCGGACGGGCGAGGTCGCGGTGATGAAGACCGTCGGCTTCTCCGACCGGCGCCTGTTCTTCCTCGTCATCATCGAAGCGGCGGTGATCGCGCTCACCGGGGCGGTACTCGGTCTCGGTGCCGCAGTGCTCCTGCCCGTCGTGACCGGCTTCGGCGAAGGGGGGATGCTGCCCGGATTCCGCGTCACACCGGGTACGCTCGCCGTGGGCGGATCGGTCGCGGTGCTCCTCACGGTGGCGAGCGGCGTGTTCCCCGCCTGGCAGGCGGCGAAGCTGCCGGTGGTGCAGGCGTTGCGGAGGGTCGAATGAGGATCCCGCTCATCTACAACGTGCGCAGCGTGTCGCAGCGTCCGGTCTCGACGCTGCTCACGGCGCTGGGGATCGGGCTGGTGGTGGCGGTGTTCGTCGCGATGCTCGCGCTGGCGAACGGATTCATCGCCGCGCTCGTGAAGACGGGGTCGACGGACAACGTGCTCCTGCTTCGTCGAGGAGCGGACAGCGAGCTGTCGAGCAGCATCCCGCGCGATGCGATCAGCATCATCGCGTCGTCACCCCACATCGCCACCGGCGCGGACGGCAAGCCGCTGTTCAGCCCGGAGACGTACATCGTCATCAACATCCGGCGGCAAGGCGGCGGCGAGTTCGACGTCGCCAACGTGGTGGCGCGTGGCGTATCGGACAAGGCATTCGAGGTTCGCCGCAGCATCAAGATCATCGAAGGGCGGCGGTTCGCATCCGGGCAGAGCGAGCTCTGTGTCGGCTCGAAGCTCAAGGGGCGGTTCAACAACGTGAACGTCGGCGACGTGCTGCGCTTCTCCAACCGGAACTGGACGATCGTCTGCCGCTTCACCGCTGACGGCTCGAGCTTCGAGTCGGAGATCTGGGGCGAGAACGAGCAGTTCCAGAGCGTCTTCCGCGGCGGAGCGTTCCAGGACGTGGCGTTCCGCCTCAAGGATCCAGGCGCGTTCGAGGACGTCAAGCGCGCCTTCCTCGCCGACCAGCGCATCCAGATCGACGCACACCGCGAGTCGGACTTCTACGCCACCCAGTCGGAGACGCTCGGCAAGGTGCTGCGCTTCCTGGCGATCATGATCACGTCGATCATGTCGGTGGGCGCCGTGTTCGGCGCCGTGAACACGATGTACGCTGCGGTCAGCTCGCGCACGCCCGAGATCGCGGTCCTCCTCACGCTCGGCTTTCACCCGCGCAGCGTGCTCGCGAGCTTCCTCGCCGAGTCGGCCGTGATCGCCTTCATCGGCGGGGTGATCGGCTGCCTGCTCGCGCTGCCGATCAACGGCGTGGTGACGAGCACGACGAACTTCGCCAGCTTCAGCGAGATCGCGTTCGCGTTCCGCGTGACGCCGCTGCTTCTCCTGGAGGGATTGGTGTTCTCGGTGGTGATGGGCGTGGCCGGCGGATTCTTCCCGGCGTGGCGGGCGAGCCGTATGCCGGTGATCCAGGCATTGCGTTAGGCGCCGAGCTCGGTCTCGCGGTCGTCTTCCAGCAACCGCTCGAAGCGCGGCGCGGAGAGGGCGCGGATCGCGCGGAGGTCGTCGGCGATCCGCGCGCGCGCCGCGGCTTCGCGCGTGTCGTCGTGGAGGACGGCGTTGTCGGCGAGCCGGATCCACGCGTCGAGGGTGGCGACGTGATCGTCGGCGAGGCGGATCCCGCGCGCGCTCGCCGAGCCGGCGCCGCCTGCCTCGAGCCGGTCGAGCAGGGCTCGCGTGCGCTCGGCGCTCGCGTCGGGCACGAGCTCACCGTAGTCGCTCGAGAGCCGCTCGCTGAGCGTCGTGACAGCGTCGCGGAAGAGACGGGCGGCGTCGGCGGGAGAAACGGAAGGCATCGGTGCTCCGGAATTCTGAAGGGGTGAGACTCCTCCATCTGGCGAGGGGCATGCCATCGTGGCGCGAGGTGCGGATCCCCAGGATCTGGCTTCCTCGCGCCAACGGGTCAGACACCTGCGGTATCTGACCCCATTCTCTGGACCGCTCGCGCCAAGGGATAAAAAGTCCGTAAAAAGGTGGCGGAGGTGCTCCGCGAGGGTCGGCGCGACGCAATCATTCGGCATGTCGACGCATGCCCCGGCCGCCGCTCCGGCGGAGGCCACCCTCGAGGAACCTCCAGCCAGTCCGCCGAGCCCGTCCCACGAAGATGGGGATGGGCTCCGCCCTTTCACGCGGTTCAAGCGATTGCTCGTCGGCCGCCCGCTCCCCAGCGACCGCCTCGAGCACGAACGGCTGAGCAAGACGACCGCGCTCGCCGTCCTCTCGTCCGACGCCATCTCGTCGGTCGCCTACGCCACCGAGCAGATTCTGCTCGTCCTCGCCGTGATGAGCACCGCGGCGCTCGGCTACGTGGTGCCGATCTCGGCGGTCATCGTCGGCCTGCTCGTGCTCGTCGCGCTGAGCTACCGGCAGACGATCTTCGCCTATCCGAACGGCGGCGGCTCGTACACGGTCGCGAAGGACAACCTGGGCACCATGCCCGGGCTCGTCGCCGCCGCGGCGCTCCTCACGGACTACATCCTCACCGTCGCGGTGTCGATCTCCGGCGGCGTCGCGGCCATCACGTCGGCGTATCCGGCACTCGCCGCGCACACGGTGCTGATCTGTGTGGTGTCGATCGTCGTGCTGATGCTGGTCAACCTGCGCGGTGTGCGCGAGTCGGGCGCCGTGTTCAGCGTGCCGACCTACGTCTTCATCGTGCTGATGCTGGCGCTCATCGCGGTGGGCTTCCTCCGCGCCTTCGGCGGACTCGACGCCGCGCCGGCGGCCGCCACGCCACGCGTCGACGTCCTCTCGGCGCGCCAGCACGCCACCAGCTGGCCGGCCGGCTTCGCGCTCGTCTTCCTCGTGCTGCGCGCGTTCGCCGAGGGGTGCGTGGCGATGACGGGGACGGAAGCGATCTCGAACGGCGTCAGTGCCTTCAAGGCCCCGAGCTCGAAGAACGCCGCCA
>JAEKKK010000290.1:0-8203 GCA_019510405.1 Gemmatimonadota bacterium
CGGGAACAGCCGCGCGACGACGGCGTCCGCTTCCCCACGTCGGGCATGAGGAAGGAGCTCTACGTCGGCGTGGGCCCCAAGGCGAAGACGGAGCTCGTGCTCGCCGGCCCATACGATGGCCGCTTCGAAACGGCCGAAGCGCTCAAGACCTGTGTGGACGTCGCCGATATCGCGCTTCAGGAGCGCATTCGCGAAGCCCTCGGCGGCACCTACGGCGTGAACGTGAGCAGCAACGTGCGGTATGTGCCGCCGATGTCGTATCAGATTCGCGTCTCGTTCGACGCGGCGCCGGAGCGCGTCGACTCGCTCGCCGATGCGGCACTCGCCGAGCTGACGCGCTTGCGCAGTACCGGCCCGACCAAGGACGAGGCGGACAGGGTGCGCGCTGCCAAGTTGCGTGACCTCGACGGCACGGACAACAACGACTACTGGGCCGACGAGCTGTCCGGCCACGCGAAGCAGGGATGGTCACTCGCCAGCATCGCGGACCACGAGAAGAACGCGAAGCAGCTCACGGCCGCGAGCCTCCGACAGGCGTGCGCCCGGATGATCGATACGTCGCGCTACGTGCGCGTCACGATGTACCCGAAGAACTACCGCCGGCGGTAGCTCCCGCGTCGGCGACCACGCGTCCCCCACACCAGACCCGCGACGACGAACGACAGGGAGTTGGCCTGATGGTGAGTTGGTGAGTTGGTGAGTTGGTGAGTTGAGAAACGGCCTCGGGAGGCAGAAGCTTCCCGAGGCCGTTTCGCATCCCCGCATCCCCACACTCACACCAGCGGACGATTCAGCTCCGTTCGCCACCCCGCCGGATCCGACCCCGACTCCGGCCCCGCCGCGTAGCTCTCCCACAGGCTGCCGTCGTGGCGGAGTCCCTTGCCCGCGATCCAGGCGTCGAACTCGCCCCACCCCGCGCCGAGTCCCTCGAATCCGCCGCGGTAGTTCGTGCGCGCGACGCGCGCTGCGGGGAGCGCCGAGTTCTTCACACGTCCCGCCGGCGCGATCGGGGTCGTCACCGGCACGCCGACCTCGAAGTCCCACTGGGCTGGATCGATCCGGAGGTGCCGGCTGAACCACGGGCCGGACGGCGTCACCCCCTGCGCCGCCAACGTGCGCACGACCTCGTCGCGCGCGGGCCCCATCTCGCGCTGGATCGCGTCCTTCGGGATCGTCAGGTGCACGACGGCCGTGGGCTGCTCGGCTGTCTGGGCAATCGTCGGTGCGTCGATCATGATGTCCTCTGCCTGGTCGAGGTGATGCGCAGTCATGCCGTCGCGATGGACGCGAGCAGCGTTTCGAGCACGTTGAATCCCATCCCCATTCCTTCAGTCGCCGGCGACTGCAGCACGGCATCGCGCGCGGCCTTCGAGTCGTAGCGCAGCGTCGTCACGAGCGTGGTGCCTCCATCGCGCTCCGTGAGCTCCACCGTGCCGACCGCCTGGCCGGGGTACCACGCCTGGTCCCATTCCTCGGTGGATACGAGTCGCTCGGTCGGCACCACTTCCCGATACTCGCCGCCGACTGCGAGCTCGGCGCCTTCGGGCCCGCGCCACACCCAGCGGTAGCGTCCTCCTACACGGACGTCCATCTCGCACACCACCCACGACCAGCCGGGCATCGCACCCAGCCATCGCTTGAGCAGCTCGGGACGCGTGTACGCGTCCCACACGAGCTGGCGCGGCGCGTCGAAGTCGCGCGTGATCCGGACCTCGCGGTCGCTGGGCGTCGTGATCTGCAGCGCTCCCTTTGTCGTCATCGTTCGCGTCTCCCTGTTTTTTTCGAGGTGGCGCGTCGCCCGCTCGCGCGCGGCTTCGCGGTTCGCTGCATCTCGTCGAGCAGCAGGTCGAGCCGCCCGTACGTGTCTTCCCAGAACTGCCGGTAGCGCTCGAGCCATTCGTTCGCCTCGGCGAGCGGCGCCGCCTCGAGCTTTCGTGGCCGGCGCTGGGCATCGCGTGCGTGCGAGATCAGCCCCGCGCGCTCCAGCACCTTGAGATGCTTCGAGATCGCCGCCTGGCTCATCGTGAACGGCTCGGCCAGCTCCCGCACCGAGGCTTCGCCGGTGGCGAGGCGCGCCAGGATGGCGCGTCGGGTCGGATCGGCCAGCGCGGCGAAGGTCGCGTCGAGCCGCGCCGCGGTGAGGTTTCCATAACCGAGTGGTTGCATAGCCAGAAGGTTATGGACAACATGTCGTCCCGTCAACCCCCTGCTTGCCGGGGGTCGGCGCGCCCCTAACTTCGGCCATGGATCCGGCATGCCGCCGGCACCCGTGGCCGATGTCCTCACCGTCTCCCGCCCCCACCCCGCTCTCCTACCGCGCCCCGCTCGGCGACTACCTCCGGCTCGCCGAGCACACCCTCGCCGCGCTCCACGCCGGCGACGAGGCCACCGCGTGGCGGTTCAAGTGGATGCATCCGCGCTTCCGCGGAGTGGAGATCGCCGAGGTGCGCGCCGCGACGCTCGGGCTGGACGACGCGAAGCTGCTCGTGGCACGCGAGTACTGCCTCGAGGATTGGCACCACCTCGCCCGCTTCGCCTCGGACGCGGCGGGTGACGGGCGGGTTGCGCGCTTCGAGGCCGCGGCGGATGCGGTGATCGACGGAAACGGGGCGGCGCTGGAGCGCATGCTTCGCGACGATCCCTCCCTTCCGCGCGCCCGGTCGGCGCGGATCCATCACGCGACGCTGCTTCACTACGTCGCCGCCAACGGCGTCGAGGGCTATCGGCAGCGCACGCCGGCCAACGCCGTCGAGATCGCGCGGCTTCTCCTCGACGCCGGCGCCGATCCGGATGCACTCGCCGACATGTACGACGAGCGCTGCACCACGCTCGGCATGCTCGTGTCGAGCACCCCGCCGCACGACGCGGGAGTGCAGGTCCCGCTCGCCGAGCTGCTCGTCGAGCGCGGGGCGACGCCCGACGTGCCCGGCTCGAAATGGAATGCCGCCCTCCGCTGCGCGTTGGCGTTCGGCTTCCTCGACACCGCGCGGGCGCTCGCCGCGCGCGTAGGCCAGCCGAGCGACATCGGCACCGCCGCCGGGTTGGGCGAGCTCGGAGAGACCGCCCGCTTCCTCCCGACGGCGGATGATGCGAGCCGACAGACCGCGCTCGCGCTCGCGTGCATGCACGGCCACGCGCGCGTCGCGCGCCTGCTCCTCGCCACCGGCGGCGACCCGGATCGATACAACCCCGAAGGACTCCACGCCCACTCGACGCCACTGCATCAGGCGGTATGGGCCAACCATCTCGACGTCGTGCGCCTGCTGGTCGAGCATGGGGCGCGGCTGGATCTGCGCGATCGGATCTACGACGGAACCCCGCTCGACTGGGCGGTCCACGGCGCGCGCAACGAGATCGCCGACTATCTCCGCGACCGGAGCGGCACAGCCGCCCCGGCGACGACCTGACGATTCATTAGAGGACGACGAACCATGTGCCGGAACATCAAGACGCTGGCGAACTTCGCTCCGCCGGCGACCGACGACGAGGTGCACGCCTCGGCGCTCCAGTTCGTGCGCAAGTTGAGCGGGACGACCCGCCCTTCCCGCGCCAACGAAGCAGCCTTCAACCTCGCCGTGGAGGAGGTCACCGCCGCGGCCCGGCGCCTGATCGACTCGCTCCAGATCAACGCCCCGCCCCGCGACCGCGAGGAGGAGATCCGGAAGGCAAAAGAGCGGTCGAGACGGAGATTTGCATAGGCAGGGGTCAGAGTCGGCGACTCTGACCCCTTGGAACGAAGGGCGTCCCGAGGTCGCTTCTCATTCCCCTCATTACCTCACTCCCTCATTCCCGCACATGCAGATCCTCATCCAGGTGCTCTGCACGAAGGGCCGCAGCATCCGGCAGGCGATCGCCGACGATCCGCGCATCGAGCGGTACGGACTGCAGGTGACGAAGGAGGCGCAGCCAGGGCGCGCGCCAGGCTGGCTCAAGCTCCACGCCGAGGAGATGCGCGGCGCGCTCAATGTGGAATGGGACGCCCAGTCCTCCGTGCTCAGCGCGCGCGTCATCACGCGCGGGTCGCGGAAGCCGAGTCCGATCGTGGGTGCCTTCGTGAACTATCTGCTCCAGCGCCACGATGGACGCGTGCAGTCCATCACGACGGCGATCCGGCGGTGAGTGCACGCCGGCGCGAGCCCACTGCGCGCGAGGAGCGACGGACGCCGCGCTACGGCGGGGAGTTTCCCTCCGAGCTGTTCACCTATCCCGGCAAGGGCGGCTGGACCTTCGCCACGGTGCCGGACCGCTACGCGCCACCCGCCACTGAAGCGTGGGGGCGAACACCGGTGCGTGCGACGGTGAACGGCGTAGTGTGGGAGACCAGCGTCTGGCGCGAGAAGTCGGGGCGCACGCTGCTCCCGGTGCCGAAACGTGTGCGCGGCCGCAAAGGTCACGGCGATACCGTGCGCGTGAAGATCGAGTTCGACGCGCTCTGACGCACGCGAAGATCGAGTTCGCCACGCTGTGACGTAGTGCGCCTCGCGCAACGCGCGTCGAGCGCTCGATTTCGCCACACACAATGACAAATCTCGACGCGACGCGGATTGTGGCGTACGCAGCGCTTCGCTGACAGATTGGGCGAGTCACTCCCACCCGGCGCAGGAAGCGCGTTCACGCCATGTCACACCAGCACCTCGTACCTTCGCCGCTCCATCGCGTATCCGCCCGACGCTGGGTGATCGCCGTCGTCGCCCTCAGCGCCGTGGGGCTGGGCTATCTCGCCTTCGTGTTTGCGCGGATGCCGGCAGCCACCGCGGCGATCTGGACGCAGTGGCTGCAGAACGCCGTCAACGTCATCCGCCTCCTCGAGGTCACCGCGCTCGGATTCGGCGCCTATCAGTTCTGGGCCAACCGCAACGAGCTCCGCGCGGCGGAAGCGGAAGCGGCGCGGCGCGCGCGGAAGGACACCAACTATCAGGCGTGGCAGGTGATCAACAGCGCACAGGGAAAGGGTGGCTCGGGCGGGCGCGTCGACGCACTCGCTGACCTCGTGCGCAACGACGTCTCGCTTGCCGGCATCAACCTGGACGGCGCGTGGCTGGAGTCGATCGATCTGCGGCTCGCGGCGTTGCCGATGGCCAGCTTCGAGAAGACCAACCTCCAGGGCGCGCGTTTGGACGGCGCGCGGCTCGACGGCGCCTGCTTTCGCGGCGCCAATCTGTCGGCAGCTTCGTTCACCAACGCCAGCCTGCGTGGGGCGGACCTCGCCGGCGCGCGACTCTCCGCGGTCAACCTCGCGGGCGCCGATCTCTTCGACGTGCGCGGTTGGCGCGAGATCGCGACCGTCGCCCATGCGAACGTCGGAGAGCTTCGCGCAGCGCCGCGCGGGTTCGTGGAGTGGGCGCGACTCAATGGCGCCGTCGACGCCTCGAAGGACGGCACGATGGACAATCCCGAACAGTCGCGGGAATTCCGCATCCTGTAGCGCCACACAATCGATTGCGGAACGCAGGGCGCAGCAGCGCACACGATTGCGGTGCGCTCCGCTCTGGCGGCGTTCAGGCGCGCCGTATTTCTTGGGGTCGAGCACCCACATCAACCCCAAGGCACAGATGAGCAGTCGAGCTGCATCACTTCGCACGCTGGCGACGGCGATCCTCCTCACGACCATCTCGACGAGGATCGCGGCGCAGTCACCTCTGACGGTCGCGTCACCCGACGGGAAGACGGAGGTCAGCGTCGGAGTGGAGGCCGGCGTGCTGCGCTACAGCGTGCGCCACAACGGCTCGAACGTCGTCATGCCGTCGCGGCTCGGCTTCGCCTTCAAGGGGGCGCCGCCGCTCGCCGACAGCCTGCGCATCGTCGGCAGCCAGCGCGCCACCTACGACTCCACGTGGACGCAGCCCTGGGGCGAGGTCGCGCGCGTGCGCGATCATCACAACGAGCTGCGCGTGGACGTCGCCGAGTCGAAGGCACTGGCTCGCCGGTTCACCGTCGCCTTCCGGGTCTTCAACGACGGTCTCGGCTTCCGCTACGAGCTGCCCGACCAGCCGGCCATCACCGACTACGAGATCTCCGACGAGCTCACCGAGTTCGCCCTCGCCGACAACGGCAGCGCGTGGTGGATCGCCTCCAATCGCCCGCGCCTCGACCGGTCGGAGCAGCTGTATTCCGAGGGTCCGGTCAGTACGCTCGACAGCGTGCAGACGCCGCTGACGATGAAGTTCTCGAACGGCCTTTATGTCGTGATCCACGAGGCGAACCTCGTGGACTATCCGCGCATGTTCCTCGCGGGCCCGCGCATGGAGAGCCGCACGCTGCGCGCCGCGCTCGCCCCGTGGGCGGACGGGGTGAAGGTGCGCGGCCACACGCCGCTGGTCACGCCGTGGCGCACGATCCAGCTCGCCGACCGCGTCGAGAACCTCCAGCCGCAGCTGCTGACGCTCAACCTCAATCCGCCGAACAAGCTCGGCGACCCATCGTGGATCGTTCCGCAGAAGTACGTCGGGATCTGGTGGGGGATGCACCTCAACACGATGACCTGGTCGTCGGGTCCCAAGCACGGCGCCACGACGGCGAACACGAAGAAGTACGTCGACTTCGCCGCCGCCAACGGCTTCAAGGGCGTGCTCGTGGAAGGGTGGAACATCGGCTGGGACGGCAACTGGATCGAGAACAAGAACGCCTTCACCTTCACCAAGGCGTACCCGGACTACGATCTCCCCGGGCTCGCCGCGTACGCGAAGTCGAAGGGCGTCGGCCTCATCGCGCACAACGAGACCTCGGGCGGCATCGAGAACTACGAGCGCCAGCTCGAGGACGCGTACAAGCTCTATCAGTCGCTCGGCATTCACGCGATCAAGACGGGCTATGTCGCGGACACCGTTGGCGGCGGGCAGTCGCACTATGGGCAGTTCGCAGTGCGGCACCATCGCAAGGTGATCGAGACGGCGGCGAAGTACGGCATCATGGTCGACGCGCACGAGCCGATCCACGACACCGGTGAGCGTCGCACCTGGCCGAACATGATGTCGCGCGAGGGCGCGCGCGGGCAGGAGTACAACGCGTGGGGCGCCGAGGGTGGCAACCCGCCCGAGCACGAGACGATCCTCTTCTTCACCCGCCTGCTCGCCGGCCCGATGGACTTCACGCCGGGCATCTTCGACCTCTTGCTGAAGAGCACCGGTGAAGGCGCACGGACACCGGAGCAATCGCGGCCGCGCACGACGCTGGCGAAGCAGCTGGCGCTGTACGTCGTGCTGTACTCACCACTCCAGATGGCGGCCGACCTCCCCGAGAATTACGCGGGACAGCCGGCGTTCCAGTTCATCAAGGACGTCGCCGTGGACTGGGACACGACGCGCGTCATCACGGGTGCCATCGGCGATTACGTCGTGGTCGCACGTCGGCAGAAGGGAGCGCCGACCTGGTTCCTCGGCGCGATCACCGACGAGAACCCGCGCACCTTCACCGTGCCGCTCGACTTTCTCACGCCGGGCAAGCGCTACGAAGCAGAAGTGTATGCCGACGGAGCGGGGGCGAACTGGCGGACCAACCCGCTGCCCGTCGCCATCTCGCGCAAGGCGGTGACGTCGGCCACGAAGCTCACCGTGGCACTGGCGCCGGGCGGCGGACAGGCGATCAGGATTCGTCAGCTTCCCTGACGGCGCGCGCACGACACGCCGTCAGCGTCGAGGGTCAACCTTCGTCGCGGTGACGCGTGCGAAGGTTGGCCGACGCCTGGCGTAGCCGCTCGACGTACGCGCTCGCGGTCTCGTCGGCATTCCGGAGGGGCAACCGGAAGCGCGCATCGTCCGGGCGCCCCTTCTGGCCGCGTGGCGGCTCGTCGACCATCAGGTCGCCGCCGCGCGCCTGTACGATCGTCTCGAACTGCTCGACCTCCTCCTCGATCGCCGTGATGTCGTCGTCCGAGTCGTCGTCGCGCACGTCCACGCCGCGCTGAAAGAGGCGGCCCGCGATGTCGCGGGCAATGCGATCGCGCTCCGCGTCGCCAGAGTCCTGTGCGGAAGCATTGACGTCGACCATGGCACACACCTCGAGGGTGACGGGAACAGGTGACACGCGCGAAGTGGCGGTGCGATGCATTTCCGGTGCCCGGTACCGACGCGTCCGATGGCCGTATTCGAGGAGTGTGCCGGTGTTCTACGTGAACGTGCTCGGCTGTAACGAGGTGAGTCGCTCGCCCGACTGCATGGTCTTCGACGTGATCGAGCGGCCCTCGGACGACTCACGGCAGCTCAAC
>JAEKKK010000290.1:8225-12020 GCA_019510405.1 Gemmatimonadota bacterium
CACCATCGATAGGCGTGTACGCGCTCGGAGCTTCGCGCGCAGTCGTACTTCCGCTCGAAGCGATAGGCGCCGATGCACCGGCGCGATTCGCTCGCGACGAGTCGTACCCGGCGGCCGGACTTCGAGCGCTCGACCCGCAGGTCGAAAGTGGACGCGAGGCCCGTCATGCGCCGGCCGGCGAGCGGGCCGCCCTCGAATTCGTGCTCGACCACGACGATGCCGTCGTGCGGCGGGCGTGATGCGCGATTCACGCGGAACGATCTCGACGCGCGCTTCCGAAGCAATGTGATCGTCATGCCTCCACGATGTGCGCGGAGGCATTAACGCCGCACAAAGATCAGGGTCGATCGGGGATAAAATGTCCGTGAACGTACGCCAGCTCGGCGGCGGTCCCGGCAGGTAGCTCGAGGCGGAACTCGCTTCCCCCACCCGGTCGGGGCGCATACGAGAGCGCGCCCCCCTGCGCCTCGGCGATCCGCCGAGCGATCGCGAGCCCAAGCCCCGCTCCACCAACGTCGGGGCGCGCGCCCTTCGGCCGGTAGAAGGGCTCGAAGATCAGCGCGTGCTCCTCCTCAGGGATGCCGGGCCCGCGATCCGCGACGGTGAGCCGCACGCGGTTGCCGATGCGCATGACCCAGAGCTCGATCGGCTCGTCCGCAGGCCCGTACTTGATCGCGTTCTCCAGCAGGTTGACGAGCGCGCGCTGCGACTGGGCCAGATCGAATCGCGCGAACAGGATCGGCTCGTCACTCACATCCTGACCGAGCCGCAGCACCCGAACGTCTCGTCCAGCGGAGCGCCCACGCAGGCGATCGAGCGTCGTCGCGACGAGATCGTCCACGGCGTCCAGCTCGATGCGCAGCGGCAGCTCGCCGACCGACAGGCGCGACAGATCGAGCAGGTCGGCGACCAGCCCGTTGAGCCGGTCCGCCTCCTCCTCGATCGAGAGGGCATCCTCCTCGCCGCGCGCCGCGAGCTCGTGCGCCAGCGCCTTGATGGTCGTGAGCGGTGTCCGGAGGTCGTGCGAGACGGTCGCGATCAGCGCGGTCTTCAGCTCGTCGGCTTGCCGGAACGCTTCGGCGCGCTCCGCCGCCGCCGTGAGCCGCACGCGTTCGACGCCGAGTGCGGCGTAGTACGAGAGCGCATCGAGGAACCGCTGCGCGTCGGACTCGAGCACGATCGGCGCATCGTGCGAGAGGCGGAGCACGCCCACGACCTGCTCATGCACCCGCAGCGGCACTTCCAGCACGAATGCGGCTGGCGCCGCCGGCAGATCGCTCGGGCGGAGGATCTCGCACCGTGCGACGCCGAGCGCTCCACGGATTACTCCGGCGATCGCAACGAGCGCGTCCTCGGCGCGGCCGACGTTCAGCGTCTCTGCGCCGAGCGACGCGAGCCGCTCCACCTCCTGCGCGCGCCGGCGCGCGAGCTCGGCGCGCTGCTGCGCGCGGCTGAGGAGCTGGGCTGCGACGATGCCCGTCACGAGGAACGCGACGAGCACGAGCCAGTCGAGCGGATCGGCGATGACGAGCGTGGCGTAGGGCGGCAGGAACAGGTAGTTGAAGCAGATGAATGCCGCGACCGACAGCGCCACCCCCAGCACTCCGCCGCCGGCCGCGCTCCCCACCAGCACGACGAGCAGGTACGCGAGCGCGATGTGGGCTTTGCCGAGCGTGCCGCGCAGGAGCAGCAGCACGACCGTGACGAGCGCCAACGCGGCGAACGACAGCACCCACGCCAGCCAGCCGGGCCCGAGCGAACGCGGCGTGCGCATCCCTCGTCAGTCTCCGATCTCGAGACGGTATCCGACGCCCGGTTCGGTAATCAGATGCCTCGGTGCGTATGGGTCACTTTCTATCTTCTTGCGGAGATGCGCGATGTACACGCGCAGATACTGCTGCGTGTCTCCGTACGAGTCGTTCCAGACTTCGCGGAAGAGCTGCCGGTGCGTGACCGTGCGGCCGGGCCGCCGCAGCAGCGCGAGCAGCAGCTGCCATTCCGTCGGCGTGAGATGGACTGGCGCTCCGTCTCGCACCAGGGTCCGGCGCGCGACGTCCACGGTGAGCGCGCCGAGCCGGAGCGGTGCGTCCGGCGTCGGCTGTCGCACCATGCGCGCACGGCGAAGCTGCGCGCGAACGCGGGCGCGAAACTCGATCACGCCGAACGGCTTGGTGACGTAGTCGTCCGCGCCGGCGTCGAGTAGCGCTTCCTTCTCCCAGACGTCGATACCGTCCTGGTCGGGAAGTCCCAGATCGAGCACGATCAGATCGGGCTGCTCGGCGGCGGCCAGCGCGAGCCCTTCCGCTCCGTCGGCCGCCTGAGTGCACGTCACCCCTTCGCCGGCCAGCGCGCTGCAGACGACCTGGCGGATCTTGGCTTCGTCGTCGATCACGAGCACGCGGACGGCGAGATCGTCTGCCGTCGGCGCCTCGGTGGGAGCGGTCATCCTGCAGTACGCTACGCGATGTGCCGCCGCTCGCCAGCCCCCGCCGCCCGATCGTCGTCGAGCAGCTCGTCGTAGTCGAACAGATCGCGCAGCCGGTGCGCCCGGCCGACGTGGAAGGGGACGGCGATGACGATCACGTTGGGCCGGAGCAGGAACGCCGTCCGGATGAACAACGCCGTCTTGTTGTGCAGCAGGTGCTCCCACCATCGCCGCGGCACGATCTCCGGTACGACGATGCTGACCAGGTCGGTCGCGCCGGACGACGTCAGCCCGTCCACGTAGCGCACGAGTGGCCTGAGCACCGAGCGGTAAGGCGACGGGACGATCTCCAGCGGCACGCCGATCTCCCACGAGTCCCACTCGGCGCGCATCGCCGCGGCGTCGCCGGGCATGGTCTCGACGTACAGTGCGCGCACGTCCTCCGAGATCGCGGTCGC
The DNA here is from genome assembly GCA_019510405.1 of Gemmatimonadota bacterium. Classification (GTDB taxonomy): domain Bacteria; phylum Gemmatimonadota; class Gemmatimonadetes; order Gemmatimonadales; family Gemmatimonadaceae; genus AG11. The sequence continues at coordinate 11,109 of JAEKKK010000290.1, forward strand.
GTAGACCAGGGCGGCCGACGTCGCCTGCGTGATCCGGTTCACCGGCACCACCACGGTGTGGTGAAGGAACATGAGCGGGCTCTGGCCGCGGAACCGCACCTCCTCGGCGAAGTGCGCATAGTGCCCGTGGATCGCCCGCAGGAGGAGGATGATGAGCGGGATGATGAGGACGACGATCCATGCTCCATGCGTGAACTTCGTCACCACCTGGATGATCGCGACGATCGCCGTCGCCACCGCGCCGAGCCCGTTCAGCCACGCGCGGCGGGACCAGCCGGCATCGCGCAGCCGGCGCCAGTGGACGACCATCCCCGCCTGCGAGAGGGAGAAGCACACGAACACGCCGATCGCGTACAGCGGGATCAGGGCACTCGTGTCCCCCTGGAAGAGCCACACGAGGACGATCGCGACGAGCGACAGGGCGACGATGCCGTTCGAGAAGGCGAGCCGGTCGCCCCGTGCCGCGAACTGGCGCGGCATGTAGCCATCGTTGGCCAGGATGCTCGACAGGCGCGGGAAGTCGGCGAACGCCGTGTTGGCCGCGAGCACGAGTACGGCGAATGTCGCGTACTGGAGCGCGAAGTAGAGCGCGCCGGTGCCGAAGATGTGGCGGTTGAGCTGCGAGAGCACCGTCTCCGTCGTCGTCGGCATCACCTGATAGTGCTGCGCGAGCCAGCTCGTGCCGAGGAAGAAGGCCGCGAGGATCGCCGCCATCCAGCCGAGCGTCGTGGCGGCGTTCTTCGAGCTCGGGGCCTTGAAGGCACTGACGCCGTTCGAGATCGCTTCCGTCCCCGTCATCGCCACGCACCCCTCGGCGAACGCGCGCAACACGAGGAAGACGAGCGCGAAGCCCGCCGGCCAGCTGGTGGCGTGCTGGCGCGCCGAGAGGACGTCGACGCGTGGCGTGGCGGC
>JAEKKK010000291.1 GCA_019510405.1 Gemmatimonadota bacterium
GTGACCGTCGAGCGACTCCTCTCCGGGATCGCTGACGATTGCTGGTTGCTGGTGAGGCGGCGCGGGATCGACCATCGGAGGAGTCGGAAACATCGGACTCGGCGACGGGTCGCTGGCCGGCTGATGCCTGCTGCCGGGCGGAATCATCGGACCCTCCGGCGCCGGCAGATGCGGTGCGGGAATGGTCATCGTCAGCGCTCCAGGATGAAGGCGCGGCTCGCCGTCAGCGCCAGCGGCGGAGTCTCACCGGGCTTCACCTTCACGTTCGGCGGCGGAGGCGCGCCTTTCTTCCCCGCCTGCACCTGCACCGAGTAGTGGCCCGGCTCGAGCTGTGACAGATCGAGCGTGACGACCCGCGCCTGGATCGGCACCTTGGACGCAATGGTCCACGAATCGTGGCCCGACTGCGGTTCGGTCCAGCGCACGGCCACCGAGCCGTTGATGTCGTGCGCCATGTGCAGCTTCATCCCGAGCTTGCGGAACACGCTCAGCTTCTCCGTCCGCGTGACGATGAAGGCGACGTCCACGGAGTCGCCCGGCCCGTAGCCGTACGTCTCCCAGTAGAGTCCCACCTTCTTTCCCTTCACCACGGTCGAGCCGAGCATCTGGTCGAGCGCGCCGTCGGCTCCGTTCGTGCCTTCGGTCGTCGCGAGGAGCACGGGATCGGAGATCGCCGCCTCGCCGGGCTTGAGCGCCGCCAGTGTCGCTGGGGGCGTGACGCCGAACCGCGTCCGCAGCGACGTCTGCCCATGCGGCGCGAGCAGCTCGGTGCCCACCACCGCGGGACCGGTCGGGATGCGCGCCGTCAGCACGAGCGCCGACGCGTTCCGCACGGCGTGCCGCTTCAGCCGCTCGATTGAGTCGGGCGACGTCGTGCGGATCAGTACCGCCGCGTCCGGATCGGCCTTGATGTCCTTGTTGTTGAACCGCAGCTCGGATGCGGTGGCGAGCACGACGTGGTCGTCGCGCCTGAGCATCACGGTCTGATCGTTGAGCTGCGCGATGGGGCCGCGTGCCGGCGCGTAGTGCTCCTCCGGCCACCACTGCACGACGGCTTCCTCGCTCTCCTTGATCGCCGGCATGTTGAGCTGCCACGCGCTCGCCGGTGCCTTGAACGGATCGCTGATCGCGGTCCACAGGGGCACGGTGTGAATGCGGTCCTGCGGATACTCGGTCGTCGCCGTGCGCGTGCTGTCGTAGAAGTACATCCAGCTCGCGTGGCTCCGCTCCTCGTAATCCCCGCCGTACACCGAGAAGGCGGGCCAGCCGTACCGCACGAGCATCTCGGCCACCGCGTCGCCGCCGAAGCGGCGGCGGTAGTCGAACCGCTCGTCCCAGTTGAGCGCCGCGTGCAGCTGGATCAGCACCTTGCGCGCGTAGTCCTCGCTGTGCCGGTCGTCGGCCGAGTCGGTGTACATCGGCGTCGACATCCACCAGATCTTTTTGTTGGCCGCGAAACGCTCCTCGCAGCTCAGCCGGCCGTACGCGTTGCGTCCGTCCTCGTCGAGCAGGAGTTCGGCGCTCGTCCACTCGCACTTGTCCTTCGGCGACATCGCCGCGGTGGCCGCGTCGAACGCCGAGTCGGCGCCGCGATAGTCGCCGGCCGCGTGCAGCGCGAAGCCGAGGAGCTGCGAGCACCAGACCGCGCCGGCGGAGCAGTGGCGCGCCAGCTCGACCGCCTGCTTGTACTCGCCCTGGTCCACCGTGAAGCGCACGCGCTGTCCGATGATCCACGGATCGTTCGCCGCGCGCTCGTTGAGCGCGGCGAGCGAATCGAGAAGGAAGGAGCGCGCCTGCTTCACCCGCTCGCGCATCGAGCCGTCGATCGCGCCGTCGCGATCGATGCGCTCGTCCGGTTTCTCCCCTTCCTCGGAGGGATACCAGTTCGGGCACATCGAGCGGCGACTGCCGTGATGGATCACGCTCGGCGGATACGCGTGCGACGTGCCTCCCTTGAAGCTGCCGTCCCAGTGACAGTGCACGTCGCGCAGCCGCACGGCGTCACTGCCATACCCGCTCACCTGCCCGCTGTTGTGCCAGGCGGTGCGCCAGACGGCGAGGAATCCGATGACGGCGTTGTTCGCCGCCTCGATGATCGTGCCGTCGGTGGGTGGTGTCTTGGCGGCGCGCGTCGTCGTGCTGACGGTGCGCGTCGGCGTGATCGATGGCTCCACGGTGGGAGCGGCCTGCGCGGTGGGCTCCAAACGAGGAGCGGCCTGCAGGAGCAGGGCGAGCGATAGAGTTGTTGTCCACATAGCACGTGTAGTTGCGACAGCCGCACGCTCGCCGCGTGCGATGTGCCGTGCATAGTGGACCGAAGGCTCAGTGACGCTCCGGCGTGCGCAGGTGACTCACGGTGAGATCACACCGATCGTGCGCAGCCATCGCTCGACCAGTCGCGGCCATTCCGTGATCGGATCCTTCGTGCGCCGCAGCCCGAACGCGTGTCCGCCGTTGTAGTACAGATGCAACTCCGTCGGCACGCCGGCGGCCCGGAGCGCAGCGTAGTAGGCCAACGACTGGTTGACGTCGTCGATGCTGTCGGTCTGGGCCTGGAGGAGGAACGTCGGTGGCGTGTCGCGCGTGACGTGCAGATCGGGATTGAACGTGATCGGCGAGCGTCCCCGAACCCAGAGATGTCCCGGATAGATCCCCACGGCGAAGTCGGGGCGCGCGCTCAGCCGGTCGGCACTGTCGATCGGCGCGTAGGCGCGCCGCCGATATGCATTGCTCATCGCCGCGACGAGATGTCCGCCAGCCGAGAATCCGAGCACACCAATCTTATCTGGTGCAATGTTCCACTCGCGGGCATGCAAGCGCAGCAGCCCCATCGTGCGCTGCGCGTCCTGCAACGCCGGTTGCGGCTTCGGGTTGATGCTACAGTCGCAGGAGCGCTGCCAGGACGGTCCGCCGAACGGTACGCGGTACTTGAGCAGCACGCACGTGATCCCGTTCGACGTCAGCCAGTCGCAGATCTCCGTCCCCTCGAGATCGATCGCGAGGATCTGATAGCCGCCGCCGGGAAAGACCATCACCGCGGCGCCGGTGTTCTTCGTGGTCGGCGCGTACACCGTGAAGGTCGGCCGCGTGACGTTCTCGATGTACGTCCACGGCTGTCCGGCCACGAGCTCGTTGCTCTTCGTGCGGGTCACCGTCTCGGGACCTGCGGGAGGGCGGAGGTTGGGCGGGGTACCGGGCCAGACGGGCACCTGCACATGTCCCGGCGACGGCTGCCATGGAGACGCCTGCTGCGCGCGCGCCGCGACGGGCGCGACGAGCAGCATCAGCGCAACGAACGGGGTCAGAGTAAACGGGGTCATAGGCTGGGGTCAGATACCGAAGGTGTCTGACCCCTTGGCGAGTTGGTGGGGTCAGAGTTGGTAGCTCAGGTTTCTACGACAAAGGGGTCAGAGCCTGGGGCTGCGCCCCAGGGTCTGACCCCGGCATCGGCCCCATGGCGTGACCCCAGCATCTACTTCATTCGCGTATACGTGAGCTCGAGGTCGGGGCCCCAGGCATCCTCGTCCCTCGCCAGCTCGCCTCGTCCCTGAAGCGTGTCGCCGTCGGCGGACACGGTCAGGGTGTAGCGTTGCCGAAATCCGGGCGCGTCACGCCACCAGTGCATCACCCCTTCGTCCATCGCGACCTCGTACCGCCGCGACACGCCACGTTGGTCGAAGTACAGCATCGTGAGCGAATCCTGTTCGTCGTCACTCCCGATGTACGAGATCCCGCTCGGCACCTGCGGCTCGTCGATCTCCGAGCGGATGCAGAGGAACGCACCCCCGTCGTGCCACTCGATCGTCGTCCGGCCGTGCAGCGGCCCCTCGATCATCGGGTGACGTCCCACCGTCGTCCACGCGCCGATGAATGGGGTGAACGCGGCGAGCGCCGGATTCGGGATCGATGCTTCGTGAGCGAGCGGCAATGTCATGCGTCGTCACCTTTGGTTTCTCACAGAGAGCACAGAGAGCACAGAGAAGGCAGTTCTCTGTGTCCTCTGTGCTCTCTGTGAGAGATATAAGGCCTAGCGATCCTGCCTTTATGCGTGATCGCCATTCCGCATCCGCGTTCCGTCGTTGGCAAGAGATTCAGCGGAGCCCCTATTCAATCGAATCCCACGATGTGCGACGTCTCTCGCGCGCGGTCGCGTCGGATCGAGCGCTGCAGCCACCACGCGCTCCAGAGTCCGAAGCCGAGCACGAGCGCTCCCCCGATCCACAGTCCCTGGCGCGACTCGGCGGGGAGCGCGAGGATCGGCGCGAGGCTGGCGACCATCGCTCCGGTGATCACGCCGTAGAGCAGCGCGAACGCGGGCGCCCAGCGCACGCCCTTCCAGCTCCCCCACGCGGCAACCGCTGCCACCGCACCGATGAGCACCTGCCACCACGTGAGGATCGCTGGTTCGTTCGAGCGATCCATCACGTCGTTCACCACCTGCCACCACGCACTCAGTGCGAACAGCGCGAAGACGACGGTGAGCACCGCTCGGCCGAGCGATCGGCGGGGACGCGTCGAAGGTGTCTCCATGTCCTCAACTTGACGCGTTCGCGTCGCTCTGTCGATTCGAGCTGGGCCGATCCAGCGTCCTCATGGAGTGCGCGGCGTCGCGCCTTGCAGCTGACGCTGGTATTCCCCTTCGTCGTAGTGCCCCTTCGACACGTCGATGCGCCCGTCGGCACCCAGGATCCACTCCTCGTAGCCGCGGATGCGGACGAATCGGTCCGTGCCGCCCGGTCCGCTGTTGGTCCCGGTCAGGATCCAGTGGAAGACCACGAGGCCATTCTCGTCCTCCACCCGCTCGAGTCGCACGACCATGTCCGGAAGCGCCGTCATGAAGCTGCGCGCCGCCGCGGCGATCGCCGTTCGGCCGACGGCCGGCATCCCGTCGTTCACCGTGAGCGAGCCGCGCTCGGCGTAGAACGCCGCAACGCTCGCCGGATTCCTGCTGCTCCACGCCGCGGCGTAGCGCATCGCGAAGTCGTTCAGCTCCCCCTGGTGCGCCGACATGTGGTGCCGGCTGCAGCCAAGCACGGCGAGCACCGCGAAGAGAAAGGGCAACCGAACGCGCACAGCCGAGGTACGTCGCGGGCACATGGGACACTCCGTGCTTAGGCTGGCGATGCAGTTGACTTACTGCTTGGCCGTGGGCGGGTGATCGGGGCCGAAGGCGTCCCGCGCGACGCGCCACGTCCCGTCGGCGTCGTGGTGGTACACGACGAATCCCCACCCCGTGTCGACGATGGGCTTTCCGCCCGCCTTCGGCGTATCCGTCGACGTATAGTCGTAGCGCTCGAAGGCGTAGTCGCCGCTGACGACGAACTCCCGCTGCGGCTTGTCCCACTTGGTATGGAACGCCTTGTAGTACCCATCCGCCCACGCACGCACTGCCGCCTTGCCGACGATCGGCTTGTCGTTCGCCGCAAGAAAGACGACGTCGTCGGTGAACATCGACGCCAGCGAGTCGATGTCGTTGGAGTTGATCACTCGCACGTAGTTCACGTGCGCCTGGTGCGCGGCGGAGTCGCGCGCTGCCGAATCGGCCGCAACGCGCGTCGACATTACGGGTGGCGGTGCAGTGTTGGCACACGCAACGAGAAAGAGTGCGACGGCGCTGCCGATGAGGACGCGGTACATGGTGCGATGGGTGGGGGAGCGGAGAACTTACCAGATCATGGTCGCGTTCGCCCATACTCCCAGCGCGACAGCTCTCGCCACGTTCTTCCCTCGTCGCTCGACAGCCGGCTCGACCACACGCAGTGGTCGGCATCCCGAAAGACCACGACGTTGTCCACGACCTCGGAGGATCATGATGTCGCTCTGATCAGGGTCGCGGGTTGAGCCAACGCTGGAACGACGTTGCGGACCCGACTAGAAGCATCTTGGGCACTGGCTGGCGACCCCATCTCATCGTATGGACGGCCACCGTCATCGACATGGACAACGCCGAGCGTTGAGTGCCTCTACGGGCACTCCAGCCCCGGCATGTCCCCTGCTTTTCCATGGGCATGCTGGGACACCCGGACCGCCGCCACACCGCAGAGTCCGACCGCCAGCGCACACGTCCATTCGCGATCGGCCACTCTCCTCGGGGAACGGAGGCGTCAATGCACCGCTCTCGACCGCTCGTGCTCGTGATCGTCGCCGCTGCTGCCGCTGCGGCCTGCTCGAAGCACGACCCGTCAGAGGGGACCGACCTGCTCTCACAGGACCGCACGCTCGTCGCGCGGCTCGAGCCGAGCAGGGATACCCAACGCCCGTCCGTTCCCGATGCATGCGGTGCGATCACGCTCGCCGCTGCGCCGTCCACCGCCAACAAGCAGCGGGCGGACGAGCTGACGCAACAGGCCGGCGTGGCCGAGATGCACGGCGACATCCAGGACGCGCAGTTGCTCCTCCGCCGCGCCGCGTCGCTCGACGGGACGAACAAGTCGGCCGCGTATCACCTCGGCCGCACCAGCGAAGCGCTCGGCGACCGCACGACGGCGATGAACGCGTACTGCCACTATCTCGCGCTGGCGCCGACGGCCAACGAATCGGTCGAGGCGCGTGAGCGCGTGACCGCCCTGTCGCGTACGACGCAGCATGCCGTCGGCAGCACGAACGCCAATGCACCGGCGCGTCGCAGCGTCGCCGTCACGACACCGCGCCGGCCGGTGGTGGAGCACTCGCCCGTCAGGCCGCGCTACGTCGCCAGCGCGCCCGTGGCGAGCGCACCCGCGCAGCGATCGGAGCCCGAGCCCACGACGCCGCCTGCAACCGTCACCCAATCGAGCGTGACGACGAGCGGCGAGGTCGCATCGGCGCCACTTCCCGCGCCGCCAGTGGACCAGCCGCCGACGGCGCCACGCACGCAGCGACGCAGCACGATCGGCGCGCAGAGCGCGATCATCGGCGTGGCGGCCGGCGCGATCCTCGGCGCCGCGACGGGGCGCAGTGTGAGGAGTACCGTCATCGGCGCGGCGGCAGGCGGAGTACTCGGCACCGTCGTCGGCACCGCGACACGCCCCTCCGGCCGCAGCACGCGCTCCTAGTTCGAGAGGGTCGTTCAAGAGGGTCAGTTCAAGGGGGTCAGACTCGTTGAACGGTTGAGTGAGTCTGACCCCCTTGTCGGTTCCCCAGAGCGTGAGCCATCCGCGCGACTTCGCGAACACGATACTGCGCAGCGGATAGAACGCGAGCGCGAACAGGACGCCGCGAATTGCAGGGTCCGACGGCTTACGGATCCTCCCACGCCACCGTGTCGCCCACCATCACCGTTCCGCCGTCGAGTATCTCGGCGAAGGCGCCACCGCGCCATTCCGGGAACATGAGCGCGCGCAGTCCCGTCACCGCCTCCTCCATCCGCTCGCACGGCTTCACCTCACCGTTCACCCGCACGCGCGTCTGACCGAGCCGCAGGATGCGTCCGCGACTCTTGCGGAGATCGATCCCCGAGACGAGCACGTTGGCGCGCCGCGTCTCCGGGCCGGCGTCGCTCCCGAGCTCGCGCGTCAGCGCCTCCCACACCTCGCGCTCGAGCAGCGTGACCTGCCGGCGTCCACCGCGATCGGCGCTCCCCGCCACGCCGCGGCCGGGCACGAGCTCGATCGACGTTTGCGCGTCCATCGGGCCCTTGTGGGCACGCTTGACCCAGAGCCGCTCCACGCGGCCCGGCCCTGGGCGGTCGGTCGTGAGCATGTGTTTTAGTATAGCGCGCCTCGCGCCCCAGGGTCGGCCGACGCATGTTGATGAGCTGCGCTCACTCAACTGGGCGGGCCAGCCTGTCACCAAGGTATGGCTGATCGAGCGCGTCGCATTTCGCACGGTCGACAGCCTCGACGTGCGCAGCGGTACGACGTCGTACAAGTTCGCGACGCCGGGCGCGTACTACTATTGCACCGGCGCCTGCTGGGACTCGCCGGACTTCGGGCTGTTGTTCATACACTGACGCATCGGCGTCGCGTGCTCCTTACTTCCGCGCGACGCCGATGCGCATGTGCTGCCCGCGGTCGACGCTGGCGTGGCGCTGCGCGAATCGTTCGTTCCAGTCGGCCATCCCCGAATCCTCGCGCACCGCGAACCCCGCCGCGTGCAGGTCGGCCGCCATCTCGGCCGGCGTCCACGCGCTGATCTGCGGCTCGCCGATCAACCGGAAGATCAGCTGGGCGAGCAGCCCGCGCCGCGACGTGTGGTAGTTCACGATCAGCGTCGGCCAAGCGCGTCACGCTCGAAGTTCACCGGGACGAAGGTGATGATGCCCTGCGCCGCGGGCAGCTCGGGGACGCGGGCGCGCTTGTCACCCTGCGTCGCGGGATGGTCCACCTCGAACACCTTCACCCCAGCCAGCTCGGGGAGCCGCCACGCACGCCCGTCGTAGCCGGCGCCGAGGATGACGAGCTGCCGCGCGCCCTCGGCGATCGCGGCGCGCACCGCCGCGTCGATCGCCGAGGTGCGCAGCGCCATCATGTCGGCCATCATGCGCGCCGCCGCGACGCGGAAGCCGCGCGCGCCCGCACGATACGCTTGCTCCGTCTTTGCGAGACTCTTCCGTCCCTTGTCGCTGAGGAAGACGCGCGCCGTCGGATCGTGGAAGCCCGCGACGTGGGAGAGCCCCGCGTCGGCCATGGCGCGGCCGAGCGCGACGAGGTGCGCGGTGCCGCTCGGACGCCCCGCTCTCATCGCGCGCTAGTCTCTCGCGTCGTGCGAGTCCCGCACGAAGAGCGACAGCACGATGCTCACCACACTGATCACGATGGCGCCCCAGAAGGCCGCGCCGAAGCCGTCGACGGAGAACCCCAGCCCCAGTCGCGACGACAGGGCGCTCGTCAACAGCAGCACGATCGCGTTCAGCACGAAGGTGAACAGACCGAGCGTGATGACCAGGAGCGGCAGGGAGAAGAAGAACAGGATCGGGCGTACGATCGCGTTCAGGATGCCGAACACGAGTGCGACGCCGAGCAGACCGACCGTGCTCCCGGTGAAATGAATCCCGGAGACGAAGTGCACCGCGGCCCACAGCGCCGCCGCGTTGATCAGGATGCGGAGAAGCAAACGCATTGGTCGATCTCGTGGAGGTGGGTCAATCTACGAGCGCAGGAATGGGAAGCAGAAGCGGCGAGCACTCTGCTCGCCGCTTCTGAGACGTCACGGGCCCTTCGTCGCGTCGCGCGTCATGCGCGCGATGCTCACGCCCGCGGTGAGTGACCGAGCTCCATGTCGAGCTCCCGCATCGCCGCCTCGTAGTGCCGGTCGACCGGCGGCAGGTCGTGTACGACCGGCCGCTGCGGCGTGGGGGCGAACAGGTGCCGCACGACCTTGAGGACTGCGTACCCGATCAGACCGAACACCGCGAGCTTGAGCACGAGCACGGCGAGCCCGATCAGCACGCCGAGTATCCCGAACGCCGCCGCGGCGACGATGATCCCGAGGGGAACCAGAAGCGCGAGCCCGATCACGAGCTTCGCGAACGTCCACAGAATGCGCATTGCTCCTCCAGAGCTCGGCCGCGGCTCGTCCGGGAACGGTTCACCGGCACCGCGGCACGAGAGACACTACGTGGGCGGAGACGGCGCCGTTTCAGGCGCCTTTCTGACCAGCTTGCTGAGAGCGCGGTGACCGGAACCGGCGGCCACCCGACGCACCGTCACCGGCCGCATGAGGGGCACAGGACCGTTCTAACGGCGGTCGGACACGGGGTGCAGATTCGTGGACGGAAGCGCCCGCTGGTCGCGGGAGCGCCAACCTCTACCGCCGATCCACATGAAGAAGCTCGTGGTCCCGATGTTGTTTCTCGCCGTGTCGCTCCACGCCCAGGCGGCGACGCGCCCCGACACCACGGATGCGTATCGCTGGCTCGAGGATCTGAACGGCGAACGGGCGATGAGCTGGGTCAAGTCGGAGAACGCCAAGACGACCGCCGTGCTGGAAGCGGACCCGCGCTACGCCGACATCTATCGGGAAGCGTTCCGGATGGCCTCGGCGAAGGATCGTATTCCGTACGCGACCTTCATCGGCGGAGAGCTGTACAACTTCTGGCAGGATTCGGCGCACAAGCGCGGCATCTGGCGCCGGACGTCGCTCGAGTCGTATCGGAGCACGGATCCGGCGTGGGTCACAGTGCTCGACCTCGATACGCTGGCGGCGCGCGAGAAGGCGAACTGGGTCTGGAAAGGCGCGACCTGTGCGCTTCCCGCCGAACGCCGGTGCCTGCTACGGCTCTCCGACGGCGGCGAGGACGCGGTCACCATTCGTGAATTCGACCTTCCATCCAGCGCGTTCGTGACGAACGGCTTCTCGCTGCCGAAGGGGAAGCAGAACGTCTCGTGGGCGAGCGAGGACACCCTGCTCGTGGCGCGTGAATGGAAGCCGGGCGAGCTGACGGCCTCCGGGTATCCCTACATCACCAAGCGCCTCGCCCGCGGTCAGCCGCTCGACGCCGCGGTCGAGATCTACCGCGGCGATCCGAAGGACGTCGCGGTGTCCGCCTTCACGATGACGGACGGCAAGGGTCACCGCGTCAGCATGATCGGGCGTGGCATCTCGTTCTTCGAGAGCGAGAACTTCATCGTACGCCCCAACGATGTCGTCAGGCTGAACGTGCCGAAGAAGTTCGAGATCCAGGATCTGTTCGACGGACAGATCATCGCCAGGCTCACCCAGGACTGGACGGCGGCGGGCCGGACGTACAAGTCGGGCTCGGTCGTGTCGTTCGACGCGGCGGCGGCGACCAAGGATCCGCAGAACCTCGCGCCGACGTTGATCCTCGAGCCGGGGCCGCGCGAATCGGTATCGGGCGTGTCGTCGACGAAGAATCAGCTGCTCGTCGGACTCGACCAGAATGTGAAGGGGCGAGTCCTGATCTTCAGTCGCTCTCCCTCGGGCGCGTGGAGCCGCCGTCCCATCGCACTCCCCGACAATGTGTCCACCGGGGTCACGAGCACGGATGCGAGGAGCGATCGCGCGTTCATCAACGTCGCCGGTTTCCTCACCCCGAGCAGCGTCTGGCTCGCCGACGCGGCGCAGGGCACGGCGACGACGGTGCGCTCGCTCCCGCCGCGCTTCGACGCGTCGTCTCAGGTGGTGGAACAGCTCGAGGCGACGTCGAAGGACGGGACGAAGATCCCGTACTTCCTCGTGCATCCGCGGAACATGAAGCGCGACGGCTCGAACCCCACGCTGCTGTATTCCTACGGCGGGTTCGAGGTGTCGCTGACGCCCTTCTACTCCGGCTCCATCGGCAAGCTCTGGCTCGAGCGCGGCGGCGTGTACGTCCTGGCCAACATCCGCGGCGGCGGCGAGTTCGGTCCGGCGTGGCACGACGCGGGGCTGAAGACGCATCGTCAGGTGATCTACGACGACTTCGCCGCCGTCGCGCAGGACCTGATCGCGCAGAAGATCACGACGCCGCGCCGGCTCGGCATCCAGGGCGGCTCGAATGGCGGCTTGTTGATGGGCGTCGAGCTCACCCAGCACCCCGAGCTGTGGAACGCGGTGGACATCCAGGTGCCGCTGCTCGACATGCTGCGCTTCGAGCAGATCGCCGCCGGCGCGTCGTGGGTCGGCGAATACGGCAGCGTGAGCAAGCCCGACGAGCGCGCCTTCCTGGAATCCATCTCGCCGCTGCACAACCTCAAGCCCGGTGTCACGTATCCGATGCCGCTCGTCTGGACCACGACGAAGGACGATCGCGTCGGTCCGCAGCACGCGCGCAAGTTCGCGGCGAAGATGGCGGACATGAAGATTCCGTACCTCTTCTACGAGGTGATCGAGGGCGGCCACGGATCGGGAGCGAACATCGAGCAGCGTGCGCACACTGACGCGCTGGAGTTCACCTATCTCGCGCGCCAGCTCATGGACCCGCTCAAGGCGACACCCTGACGAGCCTGGGGTCGGAGTCATCGACTCTGACCCCCAGCGCCCGATCTACGGCTACGCTACCTCGCCGCGGCAGCTCCAGGAATGTGAAACGGCGTCGTGCACGATGGACAGCGACTCGTGCCGAAGAGATAGCCTAGCTGCGCCGCGAGCTGTGAATGCCCTGCCTTCATCGCCGCGCGCCGCATCCATTCTCCGGGTTCCGGAAAGGGGATCGCCGCGGGCGTGATTGCTTCGCGTGTCACGTCGGGCCGGTCGGGCCATTCGCCGGCCGTAACGAAACGGCCGTCATCGCCGATCACCACGTAGAGGTCCATTGCACACGTGGGGCACGGGAACGACAGCTCACCATGCACCAAGCAGTCGAGTTGAATGCCCCAGAGTGCATCGCCTTCGAGACCGCGCACCGCCTGGAGCAGATAGACGAAATCCTCCTCGCTGCGCTCGTCGCCTTCCAGGCATTCCGCGGCGAGATGGCGGAGCTGACGGATCGTAGCATCGAGCGGAGGCAACGAGTCGCCTTCGACGCCGACTCTATCGGTCGAGCACACGATCGCGCCTGTGAGATGCAGGATGGGGTCTCGCTGTCGCCCATTCCACGCTCGTGCGAGGGCTTCGAGCCGAGGGAGCGCCGCGAAGCTCGCGGGATAGACGGTGCCTTGATGGCACAGACGGGACCACAGCTCGTCCCAGGCAGGATGGGAATAATCCGGTGTGACGCTGTCGAGCAGCGTCGGCACGGAGTCCGCCGGACCGTACGCATCCCGCAATGCGTGCCAGTCCGTCACGATGGCGACGCCTTCCCGTTCCCTCCGCTGAGCTGATCGAAGGCGGCGCGCGCGACGTCGGTCGTGAGCCCCGACAACCTGAGCACTTCCGCCGCGATCCCCTTCCCTTCGACGCACAGCGCCACGAGCAAGTGTTGGGTGTCGGCGGTCGTCGTACGTGTGCGCACGCATTCCTGCATCGTCAGCTCGAGTACTTTCTTGGCGCGCGATGTGTAGGGCAGATCGGGGCGCGCCACCATCTCAGGACCGGGAACCAGTATCTCATCGATCTTCTCTCGGATCTGCTCGGGCGCGATGTCGAGACTCCGAAGCATGGTCGCGCTGCCGCCATCTTCCTCGCGGATCAGTCCGAGCAGG
>JAEKKK010000292.1 GCA_019510405.1 Gemmatimonadota bacterium
AATACCTCTCGCGACCGACCCACGCATCGATATCGACGCCAACGGCCGCGACCAGCAAGCGGCGTGAACTGCGTCGCGCGTCCGTGCGTTTGTTTCCACGCGCGCCGGGCTTGCGGCGCTGCGTGTCGCGCCGCTCTATACACTCGTGGGGCTGACGAGACGCCCCGACTTCGTCGTGGAGGCTCAGTGCCGTCGTATCCGGAAACCCTGGGCGCTCTCAAGCGCTCGCCATTCGGCGCCCCCGACCGCGCTACCCGGTCGGTCAAGGACGAGCTGCGCCAGAATCTGCTCGCGCGGCTCTCCAGCGGCGGACCACTCTTCGCCGGCGTGATCGGCTACGAGGAGACGGTCATGCCGCAGATCGTCAACGCGATCCTCTCCCGCCACAACTTCATCCTGCTCGGCCTGCGCGGTCAGGCGAAGTCACGCATCCTGCGCGCGCTCGTCGGACTGCTCGACGAGACGATGCCGACCGTCGCCGGGAGCGAGGTGAACGACAATCCATTCGCACCGATCTCGCGCTACGCGCGCAATCTCATCCACGAAGCGGGCGACGACACGCCGATCGCCTGGGTCGGCCGCGATGCGCGGTTCATCGAGAAGCTCGCCACTCCCGACGTGACGATCGCCGACATGATCGGCGACCTCGATCCGATCAAGGCGGCGCGGGGCGGACACATCCTCTCCGACGAGCTCACGATCCACTACGGCATGCTGCCGCGCGCGAACCGTGGGATCTTCGCGCTCAACGAGCTGCCGGATCTCGCGGGCAAGGTGCAGGTCGGCCTCTTCAACGTCATGCAGGAGGGGGACGTCCAGATCAAGGGCTATCCGATCCGCCTCTCGCTCGACGTCCAACTCTGCTTCACCGCGAACCCCGAAGATTACACGGCGCGCGGCAAGATCATCACGCCGCTCAAGGACCGCATCGGCAGCGAGATCATCACGCACTATCCCGAGACGGTCGAGCTCGGGATGGCGATCACGGGACAGGAAGCCTGGACGAAGCGCGACGCGAAGTCGGTGCGCGTGCCGGATTTCATCTCCGAGGTCGTGGAGCGCGTCGCGTTCGAGGCGCGCGTCGACAAACGGATCGACAAGCGCTCGGGCGTCTCGCAACGCATGCCGATCACGGTGATGGAGAACGTGGTCTCCAACGCCGAGCGGCGCGCGATCGTCACGGGAGAGAAGGAGATCGTGCCGCGCATCTCCGACGTCTACGCCGCGCAGCCGGCGATCACGGGGAAGATCGAGCTCGAGTACGAGGGCGAGCTCGTGGGCGGACACGCGATCGCGCGCGAGCTGATCCGGCGCGCCGCCGACGCCACCTTCCAGGAGCGAGCCGGCGGCGCCAACACGGACGACGTGGTGATCTGGTTCGACGAAGGGGGCGCGCTGCAGGTGACGGACGACGAGCGCTCCGACGCCGTGGCCACCGGCTTCGAAGCGGTTCCCGGGTTGCTCGACCTGGTGCATCGGGTCGGCCTCGCGCAGACGGGCGATGCGCCGCAGACGGTGGCGGCGTGCGAGCTCGTGCTCGAGGCGCTCGTCGCGCGCAAGAAGATCTCGCGCTCGGACGGCGGGATCTACGGACGCGCCGAGCCTGATCGCCGGCGCCGGCCAAAGCAGGACTTCTTCGGCGACGGCCTCTCCGCGTAGCGGACGATGACCGCCGGCCGGCTCGTCGAGCGCGCGTCATCCACGGTGAAGTCCGCCGCGGCGACGCACGTTCGGCCGGCGACGCCGCGCGACCTCGATGCGGTGGTCGCGCTCCGACTCGCGCTGCTTCGCGAGCATCCGGATCATCCGATCTACGGGCGCCTCCGCACGGAGATCGACCGGCGGGCGCGCGACCTGTTCGCCGCGCAGCTTCGCACGCGTACGGAGACCATCCTCCTCGCCGAGGTCGCGGGTGAGGTCGTGGGCATCCTGCGCTGCGTCGAGTCGATGGGATCGCCGCTGCTCGATCCGGCGCGCTACGCCTACGTCTCCTCGGTGTACGTGCGCCCCGAGGCACGTCGTCGCGGAGTGCTGCGCGCCCTCGTGAGCGAGGCGGAGCGATGGAGCCGCGCACGCGGACTCGAGCAGATGCGGCTGCACAACGTGGCGGGCAGCGTCCAGGCGGAGTGCGCCTGGGAAGCGTTGGGCTTCGCCGTCGTCGAACAGGTGCGACTTCGCTCGCTGGTGCCGGAGCGCTGATGCCGATCGTCACGATCTCCCGCCAGTACGGATCCGGAGGCTCGGAGGTCGCGGAACGAGTGGCGAACGCACTCGGCTGGCACTTGTACGACAACGACATGGTGAACGAAGTCGCGCGACGGCTCGGGATCAGTACCGAGGAAGTGTCGGCGCGCGAGGAGCGGGTCCCCTCGCTCCCCGAGCGCATCGCGACGGCGATGGCCCTCGGCGTCCCCGAGGTCATGCCGACGGTGGCCGACCTGTCCTCGGAGCCGAGTGAGGAGCGGATCGTCGAGGTGACGAAGCGCATCATCGAGGAAGCGGTGCAGGCCGGCCCCGCCGTCCTCGTCGGGCGCGGCGCGCAGTGCATGCTGGCGGCCCGCGCCGACGCGCTGCACGTGTTCTGCTACGCGCCCGCGGAAGTGTTGGCGAGCTACGTCATCTCGAACTTCGGTGCGTCACCGGCGGAGGCACATCGGATCGTCGCCGAGAAGAACCATCAGCGCGAGCAGTACGTGAAGCGGTACTGGAAGCGCAACTGGCGCGACCTGTCCAACTACCATCTGTGCGTCAACACCGCGTGGCTGGGACTGGACGGTGCCGCGGAGCTGGTCGTGCAGCTGGCGCGCGAGCGGTTCGGTTAGCTCGCCCCGTCCGTTCGCGCGGCGCGCAGGCGCGCGAGCTCGGTATCCACGGAGGCGGGGAGGAACATGTCGTCGGCGATCGCCGCGATTTCCTCGGCCTGCTTCCATGCCTCCTCGAGGAGGTACAGCTCTCCCTCGAGCGCGCGCCGCTCGCTCTCTTCGTGCGCCGCCATCTCGAGGGCGAGGCGCGTCGCGACCGGCACGCGCTTGAGGGATGTGCGCCGACGGGGATCGCCCCAACCAGTGGGACTCGCGTGGCGCAGCTCGCGCTCGGCGCGCAGGAACAGCTCGGCGGGGGAAGCCGCCTCCTCGACGATGCCGACGGCGCGCTGGACCTGCTCGGCGCTGCCGCCGCCCGAGTTCAACTGCGGGAGGAGCGCACCCGCCGCGCGCACCGCATCCTCGCCGGTGAGGGTGACGCTCTCGCGATTCTGCCCCCAGCGGAAGTGCGTCGGCCTCGTCGGCACCACCGGTACCCGAAGCGCCAGCTCACCGTCGAGCAGCTCGATCTTCACGCGATCGACGTCGGCCAGCCGTGTCTTGAGCGTGCGGCCGCCCGGACCGGGGACGATGATCTTCTTCCGCGCGCGATAGAGATTGGCCCCGGTCGTGATCAGGTTGGTCATCGGGCTGATGCCGCCTGCCCCGACGAGGCCGAACACCGGACCGGCCACCACCACCGTTGCCGCCACGACCACGACGCCACCGGCGATGAGGTACTTCCGCCTGCGGCGCCGCCCGAACTGATCGCCATAGCGCCACGCCGCCATCTCGGGCCGCTGCGGCTCGCCGATGCGCACGAGCTCCAGCCCTTCGCGGAGCTTCGCCAGCCCGATCTCGTCGGTGGACACACGCAGCTTCGTGCCACGAAAGGCGCGCTCACACTCCTCGATGGCTTCCCAGCGCTCCTCGAGTGGAGTGAGGTTCCATCGCTCGCATTTCCGGCACACTACCCAGAGCCGGCCCTTCGCTGCATCGAAGGCGAGCCGTCGTCCGATGGGAAAGTGCTCGACCGCCTCATTGTGGCCGAGGTCGCTGCTGCAGAAGAGGCACGTCCGGTACATGTCAGACCGTACGCGTGCGAAGCTCGCGGAGTTCCGGTCGGCGCAGGAACGCCCAGACGCCGTACAGGGCCATGAGGAGCGCCGTCGTGAAGATCGCCCGGGCGACGCCGAGCGCATGGGCGACGACGCCACCCGTGAAGGCGCCGACGACCTGAGCCAGCCCGACGACGACCAGGCCGTACGCGGCCATGATGCGGCCGCGCAGCTCGTCCGGCACGATCCCCTGAAGGAGGCCGTTGGCGATCGCACCGTTGAGGATCATCACGATGCCGATCGCGAACAGCAGCCCATAGCCGACCCACGGCACGCTGGTCAGCGAGAATGCCATCAGCAGTGCCGGCCAGAGCATCGACACCACGGTCAACAGGCGGGTGCGCGAAATCCGGCCTCCCACGGCGGCGAGCCCGAGCGCGCCGCACAACCCGCCGATGCCGAGGAAGGAGAGCAGCAACCCATAGCCGCCCGCGCCCAGAGAGAACATCTCCCGCGCCACCACCGGCATGAGCGCGAGCACGGGCGCATTGAGAATGGCGTAGACCGTCACCATGAGCATGAGCGCACGGACGTCGCGGGTGTCGCGCATGTAGCGGATCACCTGAACGACGCCCTGCCAGGGACTCGTCCGGTGCCGGGGAGCGACCCAGGGCGGGAGCTGCATCATCAACAGGCCCGCGAGCACGGCGACGAAGCTCACCGCATTCAGGAAGAAGCACCAGGCGATGCCGAGTCGGGCGATGACCGCCGCGGCGAGCGCGGGCCCGACGACGCGCGCCAGGTTGAAGCCGCTCGAGTTGAGGGCAATCGCGTCCGGCAGGTCGCTGCGCCCGACGAGATCGATCATCATGGCCTGGCGCGCGGGGATCTCGATCGACGCGATGAGGCCGCCGCTGAACGCGAGGAGGAGCAGCCACCCGATCGTCATGCGATGCGTCGCCGTGAGGAGCCAGAGCGAGGACGCCTGGACGAGGAACGCGATCTGCGCGATGCGCACGATGCGGAGCTTGTCCGAGCGGTCCACGATGGCGCCGGCGGGCATCGTGAAGAGGAGGATGGGAATGGCGGACACCGTCGCGACGAGACCGACGAGGAACGCGCTGTTGGTCAGCTCCAGCGCGAGCCATCCCTCTGCCATCGTCTGCATCCACGTGCCGATCAGCGACAGCGTCTGGCCGATCAGGAACAGGCGGAAGTTCCGGTGCCGGAGGACGACGCGAAAGGGATTGAGCGTGGTCGGCGCGGGCACGCTCGCAATATAGAGCGGTGACGGATGGCACTCCGGTCGCCCCGGCGGTATTACTGAAGGAGGAGGCTCGCCATGCGCTTTCATACGTACAGCAAGTTCTCGCCGGAGATGGCCGACGCGGTCGATCTCCAGTCGCTCCTGGACAAGCTCGCGGACTTCCTGCTCCAGTCCGGCTTCGCCGGCAACCAGGGGCAGCAGTCGTACTACGGGATGGGCTTCGACGAGCCGGGCGACCGCTCGCTCGACGCGCTGCGGCAGGCAATCCTCGAAGCGCTCATGGAGAGCGGCCAGTTCACGCCGGAGATGCTCGAAGCACTCCGTGGCGACGGCGACGAGGACTCGCAGGCGAAGCTCGCCAAGCTGCTCGACGATCTCGTGCAGCGGCTGATCGACGAGGGGTACCTCAACCTCGATGCGCCACCGCAGATGCCGGGATCGCACCAGCCGGTGGAGGGGAAAGGCTCGATCGCGCAGGCGGCGGCGCGCGACGTGAACTTCAACCTCACCGAGAAGGGGATCGACTTCCTCGGCTACAAGACGCTGCGCGGGCTGCTCGGATCACTCGGCAAGTCCAGCTTCGGGAGCCACGACACGCCGTACCTGGCGACGGGGATCGAGGCGGACGGGTGGAGCAAGCAGTACGAGTTCGGGGACGTGCTGAACATCGACGTCAACGAGACGCTGAAGAACTCCATGATGCGCACCGGAGACATCACCGTTCCGATGGATCTGGAGTACAGCGATCTGATGGTGCGGCAGGCGGAGTACCGCTCGAGCTGCGCCACCGTCCTGATGCTCGACTGCTCGCACTCGATGATCCTGTACGGCGAGGACCGGTTCACGCCGGCCAAGAAAGTAGCACTCGCCCTGACTCATCTGATCCGCACGCAGTTTCCGGGGGACTCGCTCAAGGTCATCCTCTTCCACGACAGCGCGGAGGAGATCCCGCTCGCCACGCTGGCGGGGGCGCAGGTGGGGCCGTACCACACGAACACGGCGGAGGGGCTCAAGCTCGCGCGCCGGCTCCTGTTGGCGCAGAAGAAGGACATGCGCCAGATCATCATGATCACCGACGGGAAGCCGAGCGCGTTGACGATGCAGGACGGCCAGATCTACAAGAACTCGTTCGGCCTCGATCTCACGGTGATCGAGAAGACGCTGCAGGAAGTCGCGTCGTGCCGGAAGTCGGGGATCATGATCAACACCTTCATGCTCGCGCGCGACCGTGCGCTGGTGGACTTCGTGAAGCGGGTGAGCGAGATCAGCCGCGGCAAGGCATATTTCACCACGACGATGACGCTGGGCCAGTTCATCCTGATGGATTTCCTCAAGCGGAAGACGCGCACGGTCAGCTAGTGAAAACGTTCTGGGCAATCGCCTTGGGGGCCGCCGTGGGTGGGGTAACGCGCTACTACCTCTCCGCGGCGGTTCAGCATCGTATGGGCAGCACCTTCCCGTGGGGCACACTGGTCATCAACGTGACCGGCAGCATCGTGCTCGGCTTCATCATGCACTACGCCCTCTCCACGCCGAGCGTGAGCGTGGAGCTGCGCGCGCTGCTGACGACCGGCTTCTGCGGCGGCTACACCACCTTCTCCACCTTCAGCTACGAGACGGCGGCACTGATCGAGGACGGTCAGCTCGGCCGCGCCGGCACGTACGTGGTCGCCAGTGTGCTGCTCGCGCTCGCCGGCACCTTCGGCGGATTCGCGCTGGCGCGCGAGATGATCGCGCTCAGGGAGCGCGTATGACGCGCACCGCCGCGCCGTCGCGCGACAGAGAGGTCGGATGCACGGGCTGAAGGGGGAACGCGTCCTCATGCGCGTGCACATCGGGGAGCGCGACAAGTTTCACGGGAAGCCGCTCTACGCGGCGATCGTCGAGCTCCTGCGCGCGCGGCACTACGCCGGCGCGACGGTCTATCGCGGGATCATGGGATTCGGCGCCAGCTCGACGGTGCACACCGACCGGATCGAAGCGCTCTCGCTCGATCTTCCGATCATCGTCGAGTGCATCGAGACGGCCGAGCGGATCGACGCCATCCTGCCGGAGCTCGACGAGATGATCGGCGGCGGGTTGATCACGCTCGAGCGGGCGAACGTCATCGTGTACCGACCGCACTCCGGCGACGATCGAACCGAGCGACCTTCATGACGTCAATTCGTACAACGGAGCGCGCGCCGTGCTGACCGCGCTCGTCTCCGTGTTGGTGCTGGGGTTCCTCCTCGGCATGCGGCACGCGACCGACCCCGATCACGTGGTGGCGGTAACGACGATCGTCTCGCAGCAGCGATCGCTGGCGCGCGCCGCACGCACCGGCGTGCTCTGGGGGATCGGCCACACGGCGACGATCCTCCTCGTCGGCGGAGCGATCGTGCTGCTCAAGGTGCGGCTCTCGGGCATTCCGCCGCGGGTCGGATTGTCGCTCGAGCTCGCGGTGGCGGTGATGCTGATCGTGCTCGGCCTGCTGACCCTCGCGGGGAATGACCGGCGCGTGACCGAGAGTACCGCTCGCCCGGTGACGATCGGCTTCGTGCACGGCCTGGCGGGATCGGCCGCGGTGGCGACGCTGCCGCAGGTCGCGTTGATCCCCGATCCGGCGTGGGCAGTGGGCTATCTGGCCGTGTTCGGCGCCGGCACGATCGCCGGGATGATGCTCATCACCGTCTCGATCGCCGCGCCGTCGCTGATCGCGCTGCGCCAGTTCGGCTTCATGAACCGCGCGCTGCGGATCGCGTCGGGAGTGGCGAGCATCGGCTTCGGACTCTTCCTGGTACACCGCATCGGCTTCGTGGACGGACTGTTCACGGCCGGCGCGACGTGGACGCCGCGGTGACTCCGCGCGCCGCACGCGGCGCGGAGGCGCCGCCGATGGTCGAGCCGGCGCGTGGGCGCCGGTTCGGGCGACTGCTGCGGCGCTGGTTCCGCGCGAACGGCCGCGATCTTCCCTGGCGCAGGACGCGCGATCCGTATCGCATCCTCATCTCGGAGCTGATGCTGCAGCAGACGCAGGTCTC
>JAEKKK010000293.1 GCA_019510405.1 Gemmatimonadota bacterium
CAGGGAGCGAGCCGCAGGATGGCCGGCCCGACATCGTCATGATCGGTGGTGAGGCGTACGCGTGGGCAGAGACCCACGAGGGGATCTTCGAGGGCGGGCTGTGCCCGGAGTGTCGCCACGCGATCGGGCCGCGCACCGCGAAACGTCTGCAGTTGCGCAGCCTGCAGTCGGGCCCGCGCAATGGCGGGTCGATCACCGTGCTGGGCTCTCCCTTCGCCGGGCCGACGATGCGCTTCGTGTCGGCAGGATTCAGGGCGTTGCTGACGCCGGACGAAGACGCGCAGTTCGAGTGGCGGGAGATCGAGCCTCCGCCGCGATCGCGGAAGGTGTACTTCGAGCTCGTCGGCGCGAAGCACGTCGTTCCGTATATGAAGGCGTCAGCGGCACCGCAGAGCGGCTGGTGGTGCGAGCGCTGCGGCTACGCGACCTCCCCGTTCCGGTCGGAATCGGGGTGGAATGGCCCGAGCTGGCACGTGGCGCAGAGCGAGCTGCCGCCCATGCCGCCCGACGTGTTCGCCGCGGGAGAAGCGCCCGATCTGGATTTCTGCTGCACACGCGCGCGCTGGCGCGAGCTGATGAAGCTGCCGGGCGCGAGGGGCTGCCGGTCGTACGACATCGGCGTGCTCATCGACAATGAGATCGACCGCGCTCCGGCACGCGCGAGCTGGCGCGAGATCGAGGCGAGACGGCTTGCGAGGGAAACCGAGCGCATCGCAAAGGAGCCGCCCGTCACGTACAAGGAGCCGCCCGCCACGAGCACGTTGCGCATCGTCCTCGGCGGATACGATACCGGGTGGCAATCACCCCAAAAGTCGCTCGCCGCCGCGGGCAGGATCGTTCGCGCGGCGAATGCCGTGTGTGCGAACCTCATCGTGTTCCCCGAAATGTGCACGACCGGCTTCGCGATGGATCCCACGACTGCCGAGCCGACGGATGGCACAGGCATCAAGCAGCTCGGCGTGCTGGCGCACAAGTCAGGCATTCACCTACTGGCCGGCGTGGCCCTGCGCGAGCAGGCGCAAGGACGCGAGCGCGTGGTGAATGCGGCGATCCATCTGGACGTGCACGGCAACATCGCGACGACGTACCGCAAGCGGCGCATGTCCGCGCATACAGGGGAGAACGACGTGTATGCGCCGGGAAGCGACGCGCTGATCGACGACGTGTACGGGGTACGCATCGCGTACTTCATCGGTGACGAGCTCCGCGTCCCCGAGCTGTTCCGCGCGGTCGCATGCGACGTCGATGCGATGATCATCATGGCGAACTGGCCGAGCGAGCGCATTGCGCACTGGGAAATACTGCTCCGTGCGCGCGCGATCGAGAATCAGTGTTACGTGATTGGTGTGAACCGAACGGGGCAGGGTGGTGGCACCGAGTATGGCGAGCACTCGATGGCGTTCGACCCGTGGGGCGAGCCAGTGCATGTGTCGCAGGATGGCGTTCTGCGCGTAGACGTCGCCCAAGTACGCGTGCGCGAGGTGCGCGAAACGTACCCGTTTCTCGGCGACATGACGTGATCAGCGTGAACGCGCCCGCGACGCGTTCGAACGCCAGATCAGCGATCGGCTGAGGCGCGGCGCCAGCGGAGCGCGGTACCGTCGTTCGGGTCGGGCTCCGCGCCGCGGCTGTCGCTCGAGACGCGGCCGTCGGGCTCGACGCGCAGATAGCGGTGCGTCGCGATCGACATGAGCATCACGTCGCCGTAGAGCGTCTCCATCCACTGATAGGTCTCACCGTCACCGGCCGGACCGACGCGCAGCGCGAGGGTGCTCGTGCTGTCGGAGAGTGGCGTGACGGAGAGGAACCGGTTGCCGGTACGCAGCGCGACGCGACCGAGTCCGCGGTCGACGACGGTGAAGCGACGCTGGCCATCGACGGCGAAGGGCGTGTCGCGTCCCGCGGCACCGAGCGCGATCGCGCGGCCGAACGGGATCGGCTGCATGAGGCCGCGCGGATTGGGCTCGTCGACGCGCATGAGGTCGAAGTCGGCGACGCCGGCCGGCGCGCCGCTCGTGTTGTAGCCGAACAGGGCGAAGCGCACGCCCTGGAAGGTCTTGAGCTGAAACGCCATGGTGAACGGGCGTCCGAGCGGCCGCCAGCGCGCGCCGTCAGTGCTGACGCTGAAGTGCGCCTGCTCGGTGAGGAAATCGCAGTCGACACGAAGCCAGACGCGTGCCGCGCGGAGCGGCGTCGCAACGGTGGAGTCGACGGTCTGATCGTACTGCTGGAGCACCAGCCCATTCGCGGTGCGCCGCACGCCGATCCATGCGTAGGGTCGGTTGAGCAGCGCGAGCCCCGCGACGTCACCGGAGCGCATGCCCGCGGCGTCGAGCAGCGTGGTGGCCGAGGAGCGCGGGCCGACGGCGCGCTGGGTGAGCGTGTTGCGCGCCGTCCAGAAGTCCGCGGCGGGCAGTGCGTGCAGGCGCAGCCAGCCGGGCCGCTCGCTCAGCGACCACGCGCTGTCGTTCGGCACGTGGTTCCACTGCCAGACATTCGCGAGGCGCGGCCCGGCGAACGCGTCGTTGCGTGTGTATGGCGCGTGCGGGGCGCTCGGCGTCGCCGTCTTCGGCTTCACCCAGATGCGCGGTGTGCGCTCGAGATTGCCCGGCAAGCCGAAGTACGGCCACCCATCCTTCCACGTGACGGGGGAGAGTGCGGTGAGCCGGCCGATGGAGTTGGCGTCCATCATCGAGAAGCCCCACCACTCGCCGGCGGGGGTCTGCACGATGCCGCCCTGATGCATCGACATCGTGCCGCGCGCGGTGGGATTGCCGGGCGTGACGACGATCTGCGGTGCGTTGCCGTTGCCGCGCACGCGATGACCCTGACGCAGGCCGAAGGTCTCGTCGGCGCTGATCTCACGGTGCACCTCCCACGGGCCTTCGACGCGATCGGCGCGCGCCGCGGCGAGGCGCATGCGGCCGGCGTACCAGGCGCTCGTGATGTAGTACTTGCCGCCGAGCTTGTAGAAATGTGCGCCCTCACCCATGCCGGCGTCTTTCGGGAAGAGCACGCGCTCCGTGCCCGGCACGATGTCGGTGAGCGTGCGGTCCAGCCGCGCGAGGTGCATGTCCTGGTAGCCCCACACGACCCACACCGCGCCGTCGTCGTCGAACAGCACCGACAGGTCGTGCAGCGAGACCTTCATCGGCGTGCGGGTCCACGGGCCGTGCGGATCGGTGGCGGTGAAGTGCTGGGTCGTCTGCCCGTTGACGTTGCTGAAGATGTGGAACGTGCCGTCGTGATAGCGGAAGCTCGGCGCCCAGATCCCCTTACCGTAGATCTCCTTGCCGTTCTCCAGGCGGAACTCGGGGCCGAGGTCGAGCTTGTCGAGCGCGTAGCTCATCAGCTCCCAGTTGACGAGATCGCGCGAATGCAGCACGGGGAGACCAGGCATCGCGTGCATGGTCGTCCCCGTGAGATAGAAGTCGTCGCCGACGCGGATCAGGTCGGGGTCGGAGAACTCGTCGTAGAAGAGCGGGTTGGAGAAGGTGCCGTTGCCGTTGTCGGCCAGCCATGTGCGTGGGGCTGTCTGCGCGGCGGCACGCGGTGCGACGCCGAGCAGCGCGCCGACCGCGAGGGCGAAGAGTGCGGGCCTCACGCCGGCTGCACCCGCCAGTACAGCGCGTAGCGCTCGTGCGTGAGGCGGAAGTACGGCGCGAGCCGCACGTCACGCGGGCGGCCAAGGCCCACCGTCTCGAACGCAAGCGGCTCGCCGGGCACCGGACGGAGGTGCCGCACGAGGTCGCGCACGTCGCCGACGAGCGTCGGCACCTCCACCGCCGCGTTCAGCATGTTCCCCGACTCCCGCTCGTTCTTGATGATCTGCGCCTCGGGCGTCACCCCTTCGGTGCCGAGCCGGCCGGCGAGCACGATCGGGCCGTAGGCGAACGCGACGAGCTCCGGAGCGCCGGGGAGGGCCTCGACGCGCAGCGTCATCGGCAGCCGCACGTCGACCACGTCGCCACGCCGCCACGTGCGGTCGATCGAGACGTATCCCGCCGCGTCGGGCGCGGCGCGCCACGCGCGGCCGTTCACGGCGACCTGCATCTGCTCGCACCACGCCGGGCGCCGCACGCGCAACGCGACACGCGTCGGCCGCGCGGCCTCGATCGTCAGCCGCGTCGCGTCGTCGTCGGGGAACCGCGTGCGCTGCGCGAGCGTCAACCCCCGCTCGCGCCACGTCACCGTCGACGGGATGAACAGGTTCACGTACAGCGCGTCGCGGTCACGGAAGTAGATCGAGTCGCCGTACTTCGCGTGGTTCTCCATTCCCGTGCCGGTGCAGCACCAGAACGACTCGGTCGGTGTGTGATAGAGCCGTACGTAGCCGGGACGGGTCGCCTGGAAATACGTCATCATCCCCGAGTCGGGGTCCTGCGACGCGAGGATGCCGTTGTAGAGCGCCCGCTCGTAGTAATCCGCGTACGCCGCGCTCGGCTCGGCGGCGAACAGCGCGCGCGTGAGCCGCAGCATGTTGTGCGTGCAACACGTCTCCATCGTTTTCGCCGAGCCGACGTGCTTCGCGAACTCGGCGACGGGAAAGAAGTGCTCGCCGTCGCCGTTACCCCCGGTGGCGAAGGAGCGACGCTCCGTCACCGTGTGCCAGAAGTGTCGCGCGGCGGCGCCGTGCTGCGGGTCGCCGGTCAGCTCGTGCACGCGCTCGTAGCCGACGAACTTCGGGATCTGCGTGTTCGAGTGCAGTCCGTCGAGCACGTCGCGCCCTTCGGCGAGCGGTGCGAGCACCTTGCGGTGCGCGAAGCGGCGCGCGAGGGCGAGGTATTTCGGCTCGCGTGCCAGCACCGACGTGTCCGCGAGCACCTCGGTCATGCCGCCGTGCTCGGTCTCGAGCATGCGCTGCATCTGCTCGTCGCTCATCGCGCGCGTCGCGGTCCACGTCCATTCGGCGAGGCCGACGAGCGCGGGAAGTGCGCCGGGGCTCGCGGCGTGGAGGTGCGCGTCACGCAGCCCGGCGAGGATCTTGTGCATCGTATACCACGGCACGCCGTTCCACGGCCGGCCGGCGATCGCGTCCTCGAGCGGCTTGGCGCCGTCGGGGAATGCGCACACGAGCCCGTCGCCACGCGCCTGCTGGCACGCGCGCAGCTCGGCGACGATGTAGTCCGCGCGCTCCTTGAAGCGTGCGTCGCCGGTGGCCGCGTGGTGCATGGCGACGGCACCGAGGTAGTGTCCGAGCGTGTGGCCGTGGCAGCGGATGGCGACCCACGGCTCCTCCGACTCCCACCCGCCGTAGACCGGCGCCTTCGGCGTGAGCCCGGCGTTCACGCGGAAATTGTGGAGCATCCGGTCGGGCTCGAGCGACAGCAGGTAGCGCGCGTTCCGCTCCTGCGCGTCGCGGAACGGGCCGTCGAGCAGGCGCACGTCACGCAGGTCGAACGGCGTGAGCCTGCCTACCGTCGGCGCGGGAACGGGCGCCGTTCCACGAGCGCCGGGGAACGCGGCGGCCACCGCGCCGAGCCCGAGGAGCGCGAGGGCGTCGCGCCGCGAGAGCGGTCTGTCGGAGTCCATCGCCTTCTCCGGCTCGGCGGTCAATCCGGGGGCGGCCCGCTACGGCGCGGCGTGCGCGTACATGCCGACCACGACGCCGGTGAAGTTGGCGCCCGCGCCGCCCGCGCCCTTGGTGCTGAGCATCTTGCCGTCGGCGTTCTCCAGCACGGGCTGCCACTTGTTGCGCTGGGTGGCGAAGGAGAAGTCGTAGCGCGGACCATCGGCATCGATCTTCAGGTAGATCGGCGCGCCGGCGCCCACTGCGCCGAGCGGCTTCGACGCGATCACCGTCGGCGTGTCGTTCGCGCCGCTACGGCGCTCCACCTGGATTACCGGCTTGCCGTCGGCGAGCGTGACCGTCATCGCATAGAAGAAAAGTTCGCTCTGGAACGCGACGAGTCCCGCACGGTCGCCGTCTTTCGCCGGGGTGAAGTGCATCGCGGTGCTGAACGACGCCTTCATGTGCTGCTGGCGCCGTCCGACGAACGACGGCTGGCCCTTGCCCGCGAGGTCGTCCGGACGCGCGCGCATCGTGAGCGCGCCGCCGCCGAGCGTGTACCACTTCTCGTGCGGCGTACGGAGCATCATCCAGTAGGGAGCGAGCGTGGAGCCGTTGAACTCTTCGCGCACGGCGAAGTTGCCGTGCGTCGGGATCGCCGGTGCCGGCTGTGCGGGGAGGTTCGGCTTCTTCACCGCGTAGGGGATCGGCTCGCGGCCGGCGATGAAAGTCGGCCAGCCGTCCTTCCACTCGAGCGGGAGCAGGAAGGTCTCGCGGCCCGTGTTGTAGTAGTCGTCGTCGTACGGCCGCGTGGCGAGGAAGATCCCCCACCACTCGCCGTTCTGCGTCTGCAGGAAGTCGGCGTGGCCGGAGGAGGTGATGGGGAAGGGGCGCTTCGGATCGAGCAGGCGCTGGGTGAGGATCGGATTGATCGGCGCGGGAGCGGGGGTGTAGGGGCCGAGGACGTTGTCGGCGCGGAAGACGACCTGGCGGTGATCGACGGCCGTGCCGCCTTCGGCGCAGCTCAGGTAGTACTTCCCGTTGATCTTGTAGATGTGCGGCCCCTCGATCCAGATCGGCTTCTGGGTGATGTCCACGCCGGCGTTGATGATCTGGGTGGGCTGACCTTTCACCTTCTTGGCCGCGACGTCGAACTCGCGGATCCAGATTGCGCGATGGCCCTGGTAGGTCGAGCCGCCGATGGGCTCGTCGTTGTTGATGACGTAGGTCTTGCCGTCGTCATCGAAGAAGATAGAAGGATCAATTCCCCCAACCTCAGGGATCCATGTGGGGTTCGACCAGGGGCCGGCGGGGTTCGTCGCGGTGACGAGGTAGTTGCCCCCGCAATCGACGCAGGTGTTGAGGACGTAGAACGTGCCGTCGTGGAAGTTGATCGTCGGGGCGAAGACACCGCGCGACATGCCGAGCGAGTCGAACTTCAGCTGCTCCGGCCGATGGATCACGTTCCCGATCTGGGTCCAGTTGACGAGATCCTTGCTGCGGAAGATCGGGATGCCGGGGAAGTAGGCGAAGGTCGACGAGATGTAGTAGTAGTCGTTGCCGACGCGCTTGATGGCCGGGTCCGGATAGAAGCCGGAGAAGATCGGGTTCAGATACTCGCCCTTGCCGGCGGGGTGCGCGTCGTAGACCGAGTCGTGTCCGGAGTACGCGTACCAGTCGAAGCGCGCGACCGGCCCCGTGGTGGACGCGGCACCTCGTGGTGCCGACTGCGCCCCGGCGGCGGTCGAGAGGGTGATGAACGCGGCGAAGAGCAAAGCGGTTGTGCGCATCGGTCCTCTAACGGTGTGGATCGTGGCCATCGACGCGCTGCGACCAGCGACGGCAGCGACGCGTTCACAATGTGTCGACTGAGCCCGCGTCACGAAACCACCAC
Organism: Gemmatimonadota bacterium; assembly: GCA_019510405.1. Taxonomy (GTDB): domain Bacteria; phylum Gemmatimonadota; class Gemmatimonadetes; order Gemmatimonadales; family Gemmatimonadaceae; genus AG11. Next base: position 7,404 of record JAEKKK010000293.1, read on the forward strand.
CCTACGCGATTGACACGTCGTCGCGGGCGCGACAGCGTTGCCGGATGCCACGACGACTGCTCCGCGCGCTCTCCGCGCCACTCCTTGCGACGACCCTGCTCGCCGCGACCGGCTCCGCCCAGACGATCACCGCCACCATCGACGGCGGGGCGAAGGGCACGCCGATCTCGCCCTTCATCTATGGAATGTTCATCGAGCATGGCGGGAGCCTGCTCGAGCAGGGATTCCGGGCCGAGCTGCTGGACGACCGCAAGTTCTACTTCGCGATCGGACAGAAGGCGCCGACGCGGCCGGGTCCCTTCCGGCTCGCGGCGCGCGGCTGGAAAGCAGTCGTGCCGGCCGACGGGGTGCGCATGGACAGCGTGCACGCGTACGCGTCGGACCATGCCCCGCTCGTCACGGTCGCCGGCGCCGAGCCGCGCGGCATCGTGCAGGAGGGGATCGCGCTGAAGGGGGGCACCGCAACGGTGGGGCGCATCGTCGTCGCGGGCGATCCCGGGGCGCACGTCGCGGTGAGCCTCGTGTGGGGCCCGGGCGCGGCGGACCGTCAGACGATCCAGCTCGCGCCGCTCACGGCGCAGTGGGCGACGCAGCGGTTGAATTTCACCGTTCGGCCTCTACGACCAAGGGGTCAGACACCTTCGGTATCTGACCCCAGCGCAAG
>JAEKKK010000294.1 GCA_019510405.1 Gemmatimonadota bacterium
ATCGAACCCCTGACCTCTTGAATGCCATTCAAGCGCTCTCCCAACTGAGCTACGCCCCCGGGGCCCTTGGAAACGCAAAACTTACGTTCCCGTCAGGAACCGCGAAGAATAGCCGAGGGTATATCGAGTGTCAAGAAATCGGGGCTAGCGAAACCTACTTCGGCCGGTATTTTGCACGCGGCGGAAATGACCATCTGGGCAACGCTCGGTCTCCGCCACTCCGACTCACTCGTGCACTACGTGCGTTCGCGCTGTGCGACGTTCGGTTTGGTAGCATTGCGGCGCCATTGTTCGACAAGGCATTCCGCTGCTCCGTCGATGCGTCACGGCCGTCGCCGCCCATAGATGCCTACTTTCACGCGCAGGACCTGTTCGAGGCCATCATGACCGAAGTTAAGAAGCCACGACGCCGCCGCGCGGCTCCCGCGGGGATTGCCCCCAACGAGCCTGAGCGCGACATCCTGGACCAGTACCTCTACGAGGTCTCCACGTATCCGCTGCTCAAGGGTACGGAGGAGATCGAGCTCGCGAAGAAGATCCGTGCTGGCGACCAGGACTCGCTGCAGGAGCTGGTGAAGCGCAACCTGCGCTTCGTCATCTCCGTCGCCAAGAAGTACCAGAATCGCGGACTGCCCCTCATCGACCTCATCGGTGAAGGGAACGTCGGCCTGCTCACGGCCGCGCGAAAGTTCGATCCCGATCAGGGAGTGAAGTTCATCTCCTACGCGGTGTGGTGGATCCGCCAGGCGATCCTCTCGGCGCTCGCGCGCCAGGGCCGCACGGTTCGTGTGCCGCTCAACCGTACCGCGGACCTCTCGCGCATCATCAAGGCGAGCGAGATCCTGCGGCAGAAGCTCAACCGCGAGCCCAGCCCCGAGGAGCTCTCGCAGCTCACCGGACTGTCCGTCGACGTCGTACAGTCGCTCGCCGCGCTGAACACGAGCGACGTGCGCCTCGACGCGCCGATGGATCCCGAAGGCGATCGTTCGCTCATCGAGCGCTTCGTCGCCGACGAGATGCCGGACACGGAAGAGGAAGCGATGAACCGCTTCCTCACCGATGAGATCGAGCAGGCGCTGTCCACGCTGCCGCCGCGCGACGCGAAGGTCCTGCGTCTGTACTTCGGGCTCGAGGGTGGTCGCGAGCACACGCTGGAGGAGATCGGCTCGATGCTCGGCGTCACGCGCGAGCGCGTCCGCCAGCTCCGCGACCGTGCGCTGAAGCGCCTCCGCGAGGGCGATGTGGGGCGTGCACTCGGCAGCTTCGCCGCGTGATCCACACTCGCCGGCGCCCGATCGCCGGTACTTGATGAGAGAAAAGGGCGGCCGAACGGTCGCCCTTTTTCGCACCCGGTCGCGGACGGACGGGCCCGGCGTGACGGGGCTGGCACCCAGCCTGCTTTCGCATCACTTTTGTGCTGTCAGGGTGCTGGAACCCGCCCGCGTCGGCCGTCGGCCGATAGGCGTTTCACCGATCACAGCGGTTCATGATCCAGCTGAAGAACGTTCACAAGGCGTTCGGACCCAAGCGCGTCCTCGACGGCTTCACCCTCGACGTACCGGAGGGGGAGACGATGGTCATCATCGGCTACTCCGGAACCGGAAAGTCGGTGGCGATCAAACACATCGTCGGTCTGCTCGAGCCCGACGAAGGGGAAGTCTGGGTGGACGGGCTCAACGTTCCCGAGCTGTCGCGGCGCGAGCTCTATGCTCTGCGGGCGCGCATCGGCTACGTCTTTCAGTTCGCCGCACTCTTCGACTCCTACACCATCGGCGAGAACGTCTCGATGGGACTGCGGAAGCAGGGCGAGCTCACCGAGCGCGAGATCGCGAGTCGGGTCGAGGAAGCACTCGATCTGGTCGACCTGCCGGGCGTCCAAGAACGATTCCCTGCCGAGCTGTCGGGCGGGATGCGCAAGCGCGTCGGCATCGCGCGCGCCATCGCGCTCCGTCCGAAATACATCCTGTACGACGAGCCGACGACGGGTCTCGACCCGGTGACGAGCGCGGTGATCGACCAGCTTATGGTGCGCATGCGCGAGAAGCTCCACGTCACGGGCATCGTGATCACGCACGACATGCGGAGCGCGTTCACGGTCGGCACGCGCATCGCGATGCTCTATCAGGGACGCGTGCGGTGGGAGGGATCGATCGACGAGATCAAGGCCACCGACGATCCTGTCGTCCGGGAGTTCGTGGAGGGACGCCCGACGGAGGACGACGGCGGCGTGCCCGGCGGCGTCGCAACTCGCGCCTGACGAGATCGCCGATGACTCGTGCCCGTGCCCAACGCGAGACCTCAGCGGGTGGCGTCGTCTATCGACTCGACGCCGGGCACGCGGTTTTTCTCCTGATCCGGGACAGCTACCAGAACTGGGGCTTCCCAAAAGGTCACCTCGAATCGGGCGAGCGCGCAGAAGACGCCGCCGTACGTGAGGTGCGCGAAGAGACCGGGATCGACGATCTGGCGCTACGAGGGCAGATCGAAACGATCGACTGGTACTTCCGCTTCCGCGGACAGCTCATCCACAAGGTCTGCCACTTCTATCTCATGGAGACCACCCAGGCATCGACGAATCCACAGCAGGCAGAGGGTATCACTGCTTGCCGGTGGGTGTCATACGACGATGCACGCTCTGCGATCTCGTATGCGAATGCGCGCAAGGTGCTCGCGCGCGCGCACGAGATGATCGTTGGACCGCTCCCCGCCGAGGAGGCCGACGCAGCGCAGTCGGCGCCCTGCGAGCAGGAGCTTCAGCTCGGGCTGCCGCTGGACATCCCACAGCGCGAGGACGTGACGTGACGGGGTCGCGCAACGGAGCGCGCGTCGCGCCGCCGCGCGGCAACGCGCCGCCACCCGCCGTGGTGCTCTTCGCCACGCGGGAACGCGCGCGAACGGTGGCACGCGCGGCCTTTCCGCGCCGCCGCGCGCGACTGTTGCTGGCGAGATCGCCCCAGGAGCTCGAGAACACCTTTCGCACGTCGCTCGTCGATGCGGCGATCGTCGATCTCGCGGCGGCCGGGGAGGAGACCTGGCGCGCCGCGCGTCTGGCGCGCGAGTTCCCCAGCGTTCCGTTCTTCGGGCTCACGACTCTTCGTGCCTCGGAGTCGCCCGCGTTGGCCCAGGTCGCCGCACTGGATTTCGCCGACGTGCTCGTCGAGTCGGTCGACGATACGGTGCTGCGTCACCTCGTGCTCCGCGAGGCATTTTCGACGCGCTTCGCCACGGCGCTGTACGATCCGCCCGGGGCGCTCGAGCTGTCGACCCCACTGCAGCAAGCCACCTGGCGCTGCATCGTGGGTTGGGCGGGGCGGCCGGTTCGCACCCAGGTACTCGCCGATTCGCTGCGAGTCACGCGTGAGCACCTGAGCCGTACCTTCGCCGCGGAGGGCGCGCCGAACCTGAAGCGCGTGATCGACCTGGTTCGATTGATTGCGGCAGCCGAGCTGGCGAAGAATCCGGGCTACGACGTACGCGATGTTGCCGAAGTGCTCGACTTCGCCAGCTCGTCGCACCTGTCGAGCACGGCGCAGCGCATCGTCGGAACCAAGCCGACATCGCTGGCGCGTTTGCGCGCGGTTGATCTGGTCGACCGGTTCACGCGGGGACACGGACGGAGTCGCGGGTAGCGCTTCCGGCGGGCGGGATGGGAGGTGGGGCGGCAGGCGGCTCCCGTTCCGCGATCTGCCGGTCGAGATACACGAGGTAGCCCGTGAGCAGACGGGCGACCTGGGCGGAACGGGCCGCGATATCGGGGAGGGCGCCCGACGGCATCAATTCGGCGTGGCGGGCCACCGCGAGCTCGCTCTCGAGCCGGAAGAGCGCACGTTTGGCGGCAAGATAGGACTCCTTCTGCTCGCTGGCCGCGGAGCGCGCGAAGCCATCGGCGATATGGGATCCGATGGCGAGCGCCGTGAGCATGACGTGGTCGGAGACGGCCTTCGTTTCGCGGCGGACATTGGAGCGGAAGGCCCGGACGACGTCACCAGCCAGACCGACCGCCTCCTGCCAGACTCTGAGCTCGCGTAGACCGGAAGACATGGAAACGAGTTTAGGCCCGTCAGTTGCTGGCGCGTGACCTATTCGCGGCGAGGCGGTCCAGAAGCGTGCCGGGGGGCGAGAGTTGCTTCCCGACCAGCCTTGTGATAATTTTCACAAGCTGCACCGCCCCCGCATCTGTCGCTCTTTCCGACCCCCTCGTATGGCTACCGAAACCACGCTCCGACCCGGCGAGATCAAGGACATCCTCCTCAGGGAGATCGAGGCCGCTGACCTCCATGAGCTCGACGTCGAGGAGGTTGGTTCCGTCCTCGAGGTGAAGGACGGCATCGCCCGCATCTACGGCCTCCAGAAAGCCATGGCCGGCGAGATGCTCGAGGTGCTGTCGAGCGAGACCGGAAACTCCGTCACGGCGCTCGCCCTCAACCTCGAAGAAGACAACATCGGCGCCGTCGTCCTCGGCGACTACCTCCAGCTCAAGGAGGGAGACGAGGTGCGGCGCACCGGTCGCGTGCTCGAGGTCCCGGTCGGGCCGGAGCTCGTCGGCCGAGTCGTCGATGCGCTTGGGCGCCCGATCGACGGCAAGGGCGACATCAACGCGCGTACGACCCGCCGAGTGGAGAGCGAGGCGCCCGGTATCATCGTGCGCCAGCCGGTGAAGGAGCCGCTTCAGACGGGCATCAAGGCGATCGACTCCATGATCCCGATCGGCCGCGGCCAGCGCGAGCTGATCATCGGCGATCGCGGCACCGGCAAGACCGCCATCGCGATCGACACGATCATCAACCAGAAGGGGCAGGGCGTCTTCTGCGTCTACGTCGCGATCGGCCAGAAGGCGTCGACGGTCGCATCCGTCGTCGAGCGCCTCACCGCCGCCGGCGCGATGGAGTACACCATCGTCGTCGTTGCATCGGCGTCCGATCCCGCGCCGATGCAGTACATCGCACCCTACTCCGGCTGCGCGATGGCCGAGTACTTCATGTACAACGAGGGACGCGCCACGCTGTGCGTGTACGACGACCTCTCCAAGCAGGCCGCCGCGTACCGCCAGCTCTCGCTCGTGCTGCGTCGTCCGCCGGGCCGCGAGGCGTTCCCCGGCGACGTGTTCTATCTCCACTCGCGCCTCCTCGAGCGCGCGGCGAAGCTGTCCGAGGACAAGAAGGTCGTCGACGGCGGCAACATCCTGAAGCCGGGCGGATCGCTCACCGCGCTCCCGATCATCGAGACGCAGGCGGGTGACGTGTCGGCGTACATCCCGACGAACGTCATCTCGATCACCGACGGCCAGATCTTCCTCGAGGCCGACCTGTTCTACGCCGGTGTGCGTCCCGCGGTCAACGTCGGTATCTCGGTCAGCCGAGTCGGCGGATCGGCGCAGGTGAAGGCGATGCGCTCCGTGGCCGGCCGTCTCCGTCTCGACCTCGCGCAGTACCGCGAGCTGGAGGCGTTCGCCTCCTTCGCCTCGGATCTCGACGCGGCGACGAAGCGTCAGCTCGAGCGCGGCGCACGTACGGTCGAAGTGCTCAAGCAGGGCCAGTACGAGCCGATGCCCGTCGAGCAGCAGGTGATGATCATCTACGCGGTGACGAACGGCTTCATCGACGACGTGGAGATCGGCGCCATCCGCGCGTGGGAGAAGGGATTCCACGAGTTCATGGCCGCGCAGTATCCGCAGGTCGGTGAGCGTATCCGTGCGGAGAAAGTCCTCTCGAAGGAGACCGAGGCCGACTTCAAGCGCGCGATCGATGAGTACAAGAAGCTGAGCGTCAAGGGAACGCCGTCCTTCACGGCTGCGAGCCTCTAATCAACGCGTATCCGAGCGTGAGGAATCATGGCTAAGGGCCGCGAACTGAAGGGTCGCATCAAGTCCGTCGAGAACACGCGCAAGATCACGCGCACGATGGAGATGGTGGCGACCTCGAAGATGAAGCGCGCGCAGGATCGCGTCGTCGCGGCGCGACCCTACGCGAATGCGCTGGCCGAGGTCATCTCGAGCCTCTACTCGTCCGACCTCGCCGAGCGCTTTCCCCTGCTGCGCCAACCGGCGCAGCCGCGCCGCGTCGCGCTCGTGGTGCTCACGAGCAACCGCGGTCTCGCAGGCGGGTTCAATGCGAACCTGATCAAGGAAGCCCGCGCGCAGATCGCCGAGCTCGAGCGCGGCGGCGTGCAGGTAGACGTGCACGTGATCGGCAAGAAGGGGCTGGGCTACTTCAAGTACGTCGGCCGCGCGCTCGCCTCGCAGCGCCTCGACATCACCGATCGTCCGACGGCGGAGAACGCCGCCGAGATCGTGGATGGGCTGATGGCGGACTATGTCGCCGGCACGCTCGACGGCGTGTACGTGACGTACAGCAAGTTCAATTCGGTGCTCAGCACCCCGCCGACGACGGATCGGATCCTTCCGGTCACGCCGCCCGCGGCGAAGGCGACGGGAACGGGCGAGGCGGCACGGCAGCGCGACTACATGCTCTTCCCGAACGCCGAAGCGATCCTCACCGAGCTGCTCCCTTCCTACGTACGCAACTCGGTGTATCGCGCGCTCGTGGAGACCGCGGCGGGCGAGCAGTCCGCGCGCCGCACCGCGATGAAGAACGCTACGGACAACGCCGGGGACATCCTGAACGTCCTCCGTCGCACTTATAACCGCGCCAGACAGGCGCAGATCACGCAGGAGATCGCCGAGATCGTCGGCGGTGCTGCGGCTCTCCAGGGGTAACCGATGGCAACCGCTATTGAGACCAAGCAGATCGGAAAGGTGGTGCAGGTCATCGGCCCGGTGCTCGACGTCGAGTTCGAGTCCGGGCATCTGCCCGAGCTCTACAACGCGCTCGAGATCAACGCGACGACCGACTCGGGTCAGGTGATCCACGTGACGGTCGAGGTGCAGCAGCACATCGGCCGGAACCAGGTGCGCGCGGTGGCGATGAGCTCCACCGACGCCGTGGTGCGCGGCATGGAGGTCGTCGACACCGGCGGCCCGATCACTGTGCCGGTCGGCGCGCCTGCACTCGGCCGCATCCTCAACGTGCTCGGCGAGCCGGTCGATAACGGCGCGCCGATCCCGAAGGATGCGCTTCGGTGGCCGATCCACCGCAAGCGTCCCGACTTCGTGAACCTGGAGCCGAAGACCGAAGTCTTCGAGACGGGCATCAAAGTCGTGGACCTCATCGCGCCGTTCGTGAAGGGCGGAAAGATCGGTCTCTTCGGCGGCGCGGGCGTCGGCAAGACGGTCGTGATCATGGAGCTCATCAACAACGTCGCGAAGGGACACGGTGGAAAGTCCGTGTTCTGCGGCGTGGGTGAGCGCACGCGCGAGGGGAACGATCTCTACCTCGAGATGCAGGAGAGCGGCGTCATCAACTCCTGCGCGCTGATCTACGGCCAGATGAACGAGCCGCCTGGTGCGCGCCTCCGCGTCGGCCTCTCGGGGCTGACGGTGGCGGAGTACTTCCGCGATCAGGAGAACGCGGACGTGCTCGTGTTCATCGACAACATCTTCCGCTTCACGCAGGCAGGCTCGGAAGTGTCGGCGCTGCTCGGCCGCATGCCGAGCGCGGTGGGCTATCAGCCCACGCTGGCGACGGAGATGGGTGATCTGCAGGAGCGCATCACGTCGACCCGCAACGGCTCGATCACCTCGGTGCAGGCGATCTACGTTCCGGCCGACGACATCACGGATCCGGCGCCGGCCACCGCGTTCGCGCACCTCGATGCGACGGTCGTGCTCTCGCGTGCCATCACCGAGCTGGGCATCTACCCCGCCGTCGATCCGCTCGCGTCGAGCAGCCGCATCCTCGATCCGCAGTTCCTCGGTGCGCGCCACTACAAGGCGGCGACGGACGTGCAGCGCATCCTGCAGCGCTACAAGGAGCTCCAGGACATCATCGCAATCCTCGGCATGGACGAGCTCTCCGAGGAGGACAAGAAGATCGTCGGCCGTGCTCGACGCATCCAGCGCTTCATGTCGCAGCCGTTCTCGGTTGCCGAGCAGTTCACCGGCATCCCCGGCAAGTACGTGAAGCTCGAGGAGACGATCAGC
>JAEKKK010000295.1 GCA_019510405.1 Gemmatimonadota bacterium
GAAGACCGTGGCGCCGGCGGCACCCGCGATGGCGAGCGACGCGGCCACCGTGGTGGCGCCGTCGGCCCGCTGCGCGACGGCGACGGGGAGATCGCGGGCGGAGACCTTCCGGATGCCGTCGCGCTGGAGCAGTCGCTCCAGTTCGCCGTCGTCGACGCCTAGTGTGCAAATCCCCTGCACCACCGCGGTGATGGCGGCCAGCGCACCGGCGCGTATGGCTGCGCTCGTCATCCGCTCTGCCGCTTCGCGATTCGCCGGAATGGGCAGTCCCTGCGCGAGCACCGAGCTCTCGAGCGCGACGACCGGCCTGCTCCACGCGAGCGCGTCGGCGACGGGGGGAAAAACACGAAGCGCGGACATTGCTAGCAAGCTAGCCGTCCGCGCTTCATGGCGCTTCTTAGCGGTCCCCACCGCTAAGTGCGCTCACGGGCCCCTCCCTTCGTCCATCTCTTCCCGCGTGCCGATAGGTATAGCACGATGCGTGCCTGACTCGCGGGAGTGCGGAGATGAGGGGTGCGATGATGCGAAACGGCCTCGGGAGGCATTGGCTTCCCGAGGCCGTGTTGTTCCGCATCCCCGCATCCCCTCACTGCTTCACTTCCGGTTTTCTTGGCCAGGCCTCCACGATCGCGCGCCCCATCCGCGCCATCGTCACCTGCGCTTCGTTGTCGATCAGCCAGCGCTGATCGACGTTGTCCTTCGTCAGTACGCAGGCGACGACGCGCGACTGGAGTTGGAACAGCGCGCATTCCGTGCGCACCTGGTCCGTCGCGCCCGTCTTGTGCGGCACGGTGAGGCTGTCGACGTAGCGCTGCACGCCGGCGTAGTCGTCGTTGTGGGCGAGGATGTCGAGCATCGCGCTGTCGGCCTTCGGGCTCACCGCCTTGCCGTCGGCGAGGAGCGCGAAGAGCCGCGCCATCTCGTTCGGCGTCGTCACGCCGAGCCCGTACTTCACCGAGCTGTCCATCGCCACGCTCGCCATACGCAGGTACACCTTGGAGTGCACCTTCGTGTGCGGCAGGCCGAGCTTCTCCATCTTCTCCCACACGCGGCGGATGACGATGCGGTCGAGGAGGAGGTTCGTCGCCGTGTTGTCGCTCGTCGTCGTCATGAGCCACGCCGCGTCGTGCACGGTGAGGCTCGCGCCATCGTGCATGAACTGCAGGTTCCCCGAGCCGGGCACCTTGTCGATCGCGAGCAGCGTGAGCGGATCGTCGAGCGAGAGCTTCTTCTGCTCGACGAGATCGTACACGGTGACGAGGATCGGTACCTTGATCAGGCTCGCCGTCGGGAAGGTCTCGTCGCCGCGCCGCTCGAGCCGCTCGCCCGTGTCCACGTCGAGGATGGCGTAGCCGACGGTCCCGTGATGTGCGCCGGCGAGCGAGTCGAGGGTGCGATGCAGCCGCGCCGTGTCGGCGTGGACGAAGTTGGCCGGTGCGGGACGTCCCGCGCCCTGCCCTCCGGCGCATCCCGCCGCCGCGAGCTGGGCGATGAGAGGCAGCGCGATGCGCCAGACGCGAGTCATCGCGACTCGTGCGGCTCGGCGTCGGGCAGCTCTTCGGCGCGCACCGATTCCAGCAGGTCGCGCTCCTTCGCCGTTGCGTCGAACACGGCGACGACACGGATCACTTCGCCCGTGTAGGCGTCGAACGTCTTCACCTTCCCCTGCGCGATGCGGATCTCGTGGCCATCCTCGAAGCGAAGGATGACGAATGGATGGTTCAGGTTGACGTACGCTTTGCGGAGCTTCGTGCCGGCGACTGGCATATGTGTATCTCGAGATGAAGTACTGAATGGCGGAACTCCGACCGGAGGTGCGAAGCGCCGATGGAAGGAGTCATCACACACGCGCGGGTAGGTCGTTCAGTTGGTCGTGGATCCTGACGCGCGGCGCGGCGATGGAGTTTCGGGCCGGCGGAGTCAGGTGACGACGTGCACGGTGTCAGTGTATCGCCGCCACCGCTCCCGCGCGAGGATGTCGTCGATCAGCGCCACCGCCGCCTCGAGCTCGTCGTCGCTCGTGTAGAAGTGCGGCGCGACTCGGATTCCCGCGCCCGGCCGGTAGTCCACGATCACGTCGCTCGCCAGCAGCGCGAGCGCGACCTCGCGCGCGTGCGGCACGTCGAACGCCACGGTCCCCCCGCGGCGCGCCGGATCGCGCGGCGCGGTGACGGTGTAGCCGCGCGCGTCGGCCAGCTCGATCAATCGCGACGTCTGCCGGACGCTCTTCGCCCGCACCGCGTCGATCCCCACCGCGCGCAGGATGCGCGGCCCTTCCGTGGCGGCGAACAGGGCCGGGATCACCGGCGTCCCACCGAGCCAGCGCCACGCGGCATCGGCGTAGTCCATCTCCGGCTCGAAGGCGAACGGGTGGCGATGCGCCTGCCACCCGGTGAGTGCCGGGGCGATGGACGCTCCTACGTCGGGGCGAACCCATAGAAAACAGCCGCCCGGCCCACCGCACAGCCACTTGAGCACTCCGCCCGTGAGGAAGTCGGCGCCGAGCGCGTAGACGTCCACCGGCAGCACGCCGACCGAATGATATGCGTCGAGGGACAGCAGGGCTCCCATGGCATGGGCATGCGCTGCGATGCGCGCGACGTCCATCACGTACGCGCTGCGAAAGAGCACGTGCGAGATGGCGACGAGCCGCGTCCGTTCGTCGATCGCCTCGATCAACCGCTCCTCGCTCACACTGATCCCGTCGTCGCTCGGCACGACGACGATCCGCGCGCCCAGCCGCGCCGCGAGCTCGTCGTACACGTACCGCACCGAGGGAAAGTCGAGCGCCGTCATCACGATCGTGTCGCGGCCGTTGCCGTAGTCGAGCGCGGACAGGACCTGCGCCTGCCCCACCGACACGTTCGGCACCATCGCCACCTCGCCGGCGCCCGCGCCGATCAGCGGCGCGATCTCGTCGCCGACGGACACCGGCATCTCCCACCACCCCTGCGCCCACGCGCGCACGCCGAGCGTCGCCCACTGCTGCGCGTACTCCGCCAGCCGCGCCGGCACGCTGCGCGGCATCGCGCCGAGCGAGTTGCTCACCAGGTAGGTCGTGGTGCCGAGGATCGGGAACTCCTCGCGGTAGCGGAGCAGCGGATCGCTCATCCGCTCACACCACTTCCGCAACCCGCCGACGCCGCGTGGTCGCGGTGGCGGCATACACGACGATCGCGACCAGCGCGACGAGTCCCGCCGCGAGCCACTCCTCGCGTCGCAGCCCCCACAGCATCCACCCGATCACCGCAACCGCGAGCCACGGAATGATCGCGCCGCCCGGCACCACGAAAGGGATGCCGCCGGCTCGCACATCGCGGCGCCGTAGTTCGCCCGCGGCAAGGCAGCACACGGCGTAGACGCCGAGGCCCGTGGCGTTCGCCGCCACGGCGAGGACCTCGAACTTCGCGAACAGCGCCAGGCCGGCGACGACGACTGCCTGGACGGCGATCGCGACGTACGGGGTGCGCCAATGCGGATGCACGCGGGCGAGCGCGGCGGGAAGGAATCCGTCGCGCCCGAAGGCGAACAGCATCCGCGGCACGTTGAGCATCATCCCGCTCACGTATGCGAACATCGACACGACGGAGCCGACGAGGATCATCGTGCGTCCCGCCGGCCCGAGGGCAACCGCGGCGGCGGAAGCGAGCGGCGTCGGATCGTTCGCCAGTGCGTCGCCGAGGAGTCCCTGGGCCACGAGCTGGATCGTCAGATACAACACCGCGACGGCCGCCATGGCGAGGAAGATCGCGCGCGGCACCGTGCGCGCCGGATCCTTCACCTCGCCACTCGGCACGAGCGCGCTCTCGATGCCGAGGAAGGCGAAGATGAGCAGCACCGATGCGCGCGACACCGAGCCCCCGCTCGGCACGCCGTGCCAGGCGAGATTCGCCCAGCGCATCGCGACGAGCCCGACCAGCACGAGTAGCACCAGCGGCAGCAGCTTCGCGACGGTGGCGAGGGCGTTGAATCGTGTCACGCCGCCGACCCCGCGCACGTTCGCCGCGGCGAGCACGATGAGCACGACGACGAGCGCGATGCGTCGCCCGGCCGCGCCGAGCGCCGGCACCAACGCGAGCAGCGAGTCGGCGAAGAAGGTCGAGACCGCGGAGAGCGCGAGCGTGATGCAGACCCAGAGCAGCACGCCGGAGACGAAGCCGACGAAGGGACCGAAGGCAGTCTCGATGTAGGCGTAAGGTCCGCCCGTCATCGCGACGCGACTCCCCGCCTCGGCGAAACAGAGGACGATCAACCCCATGGCGACGGTGCACGCGAGGTACGCGAGCGGCGCGGCCGGTCCCACCGCTGCCGCGACCCCTGCGGGAAGCCGGAAGATCCCCCCGCCCACCGTCACGTTCACGATGCCTGCCGCGAGCCCCCACGTGCCGATCACGCGGGCCAGCCCGCGCTCGCCACTCTGCTCACTCATCGGGGTCAGACCCCACTGGGTCCAACCCCATCAGGTCTGACCCCATGGGGTCAGACCTCGATGCGGCGGTCATGGCTGAGGTGGCGACGAACGATGGAACTCCGCGTCGGCGTTCCACGTCGGCAGCGCGGGTGCGTCGGCGACGCGCCGCGCGAAACGGTAGATGATGTCGGTCATCTGCACTGCGCCGTCGAGATTCAGGTCGGCACGATACTCATCCGACGGCTGGTGGTAGCGGTGCGCCTCGTAGTCGTCCACCTGCGCCAATCCCCACTCCTTCGGACGGCCGACGAAATCGAGCCCTTCCTCGATCGTGATCGCCGGCACGCCCGCCTTGGCGAGCGAGAAATGATCGGACCGATAGAAGTAGCCTGCCTCGGGATGGGCTTTCGGCGTGAGGCGCATCCCTTCCCCGCGCAGCATCGCAGCGAGCTGCGGACCGAGTGAGCTCTTGTTGTCACCGAGCGCGACGAGATCGCGCGTGCGGCCGCTGAAGTTGGTCTCGTCCACGTTGATGTTCGCCGCGATCTGCGCGAGGGGCACCGTGGGGTTCTGCGCGAAGTACGCCGAGCCGAGCAACCCGGATTCCTCGCCGGTCACGAGCAGGAAGAGGAACGACCGCTTCGACGGAGGCTGTGCCGCGGCCGCCCGCGCCATGGCGAGCACGGACGCGACGCCCGACGCGTTGTCGAACGCGCCGTTGTAGATCGAGTCCCCATTCACCGGCGTGCCGACGCCGAGGTGATCCCAGTGGGCAGTGAGCGCGACGTACTGCTTGGCGAGCTGCGGATCGCGGCCGCGCACGACGCCGACGACGTTCTCCGAGGAGACGCGCCGCACCGTACTCTCGAGGCCGAGGTCCATCGTGATCCCCGTCGCGACGGGACGGAAGTCGCGTGTCGCCGCCTGCGCGCGGAGTGCCGCCATGTCGAGACCAGCCTGGCGCAGGAGCGCCGACGCCGCGCTGTCCGTGATCCAGCCGCGCACGCCGACCGGCGGCGGCAGCTTGGGATCGCGGGGCAGCAGTCGCTGGCCGGTGGAGTTCGAGCCGACGAGCACCTGGAAGGGATATCCTGCCTGGTCGGTGCGATGGACGATGAGCACTCCCGCCGCGCCGCGCCGCTCGGCTTCCTCGTACTTATAGGTCCAGCGGCCGTAGTACGTCATCGCGATGCCGCCGAACAGCGACGGCTCGGCGGGGGGCGCGGGTGGATCGTTCACGAGGACGAGGAGGATCTTCCCCTTCAGGTCGACCCCCTTGAAGTCGTCCCACCGATACTCGGGCGCCACGGCGCCATATCCAATGAACACCAACTCGCCGCGTGCCGCGGACTGCGCGGTCGCGCTCCCCGCCGAGAGCACGACGTCCGCGCCTGGCCTGAGTGTGGCGGTGGCCTTGCCGGAAGCGGAGGCGTGCACCGACGACTGCACCGTCGTGAGCACGTCGATCGGCACGGGCTGGAAGTAGGAGCCGTTCACCCCCGGTTCGACGCCGAAGGCGCGCAGCTGGCCGGCGATGTACTGGGCCGCGAGCTGGCCCCCACGCGTGCCGGGCGCTCGCCCCTCGAGCAGGTCCGAGCTCAGAAAGCGGAGATAGCCGTCGATCTCCGCCTTGGTGATCGTGGACACACTGCGCGCCTGCGCGGCGAGTGTGACGGGAAGCGCAAGCAGCGCTGCAGCAGCCCAGCGGACGTGTCGATACATAGATTGTGCGGCGAAGGAGATCGCGGCCCGATCTTAGCAACGTTCGCAACGGACACGCGTCTCAAGAGTAGACCGGGCGCCGACGAGGCGCCACCACTGCCCGCGCGTCATCTCCGCCCGGCGCGCCGACCTGTACCCCGACCTCACGACACATGCACGTACGTTCTCGTCTTGCTCTCCGCGCCACGCTGGTGGCCGGACTGGTGGTCTTCGCGGCGCGTCCGGCGCACGCGCAGGCCCTCGCCCCGCGCACCCCACCCGCCGACGTCGCGGCGGCGAAGCGCCCCATCACCGGCCCGACGATGGCTTCGGCCAGCCTCGCCGTGCGTCCGGTCGAGCCCAAGGAGCTGCAGCTCAACGCGGCGGCGGCGCCGAAGCGTGCCGGCTACGGCCAGCCGGTCGCGCTCATGGTCGTCGGGGGCGGCGCACTGCTCACCGGATTGATCATCGGCGGCGATGCCGGCACGGTGATCGCCATCGGCGGAACCGTCATGGGGCTGTATGGACTCTACGAGTACCTGCAGTAGCATTCGATCGTCTATGGGGTAGGAAGAAGGGCGGACATCATCCTTCGATGTCCGCCCTTCGAGCAATTG
Organism: Gemmatimonadota bacterium; assembly: GCA_019510405.1. Taxonomy (GTDB): domain Bacteria; phylum Gemmatimonadota; class Gemmatimonadetes; order Gemmatimonadales; family Gemmatimonadaceae; genus AG11. Next base: position 6,730 of record JAEKKK010000295.1, read on the forward strand.
ACACCGTGTTCCGTGAGGCTGCGGCACTCGCGTCGTCAGCCGGGCACGGCGTTTGACCTTGAGGAGGGCATGCCGACGCCGAGTCTGTCTTTGCGATCACCCGAAACTCCCGGGAACCGCCGCGTCGGGCTCGTCCTCGGCGGCGGTGGCCTGAAGGGGTTCGCGCACATCGGCGTGCTCCGGGCGCTCGAGGAGCGCGGCATCGTCCCCCACGTGTACGCGGGCACGAGCATCGGTGCGTTGATCGCCGCGGCGCACATCGGGGGGGCCGCGGTCGACGAGCTGGCCACGCGCGCCGAGGCGCTGCGCAAGCGCGACCTGTTCCGCATCAATCACATGGGGATGTTGCTCGAGCGGATGCGCTCCCCGTCGATCTACCTGGAGGAGCCGCTGCGCGCGCTCGTCGCGGGCGCGGTGCCGGACGTCACCTTCTCCGAGCTTCCGAAGCGGCTGCTCGTCAACACGGTGGACCTCGATCGCGGGGCGCGCGTCGTCTGGGGGCTTCCTGGCCTCGAGGGGGTCTCGGTGCGCGACGCGATCTACGCGTCGTGCGCGCTTCCGGGCTTCTTCCCACCCGGTCGTGTCGCCGAGCGGATGTGCATCGACGGTGGCGTGGTGGACAACCTGCCCGTCTCCGTCGCGGCCAACTTCGCCGATCTCCTCATCGCCGTGGACGTCGGCAGCTCGGACCAGTCGCGCGCCGATGCGGCGTCGTCCGGATTCGCCGGCACCTACATGCGCGCGGCGACGATGATGATGCACGCGCTGCAGCAGTTCCCGCTCCAGCACTGGCACGGCCCGCCGATGGTGCTGATCCGCCCACGCGTGGACGACGCCAACTGGCTGAGCTTCACCGACACGGCCGCGAACATCGCCGAGGGCTATCGCTCCGCCTCGCGCGCGCTGGAGCGCTTCGAGTCGTACTGGGACCAGCCGAACTGCGTCTTCCCGCGCCGGCGCGTGCAGATCGACGTGATCCGCGAGCGCTGCACGGGCTGTGGCACCTGCGTCTCGCTGGCGCCGTCGATCATGGGCCTCGACGCGAGCGGCAAGGCGTTCGCGCGCACCCACATCGTGGAATGGTCGCCGGCCGAAGGCGGCTTCGTGCACGAGTGTCCCACGGCCGCCATCACGGCGACGAACATCGATCGCCGGTCCACGAGCGTGGACGTGCACACGATCCACGACCCGACCCCGAGCGGCGGCGGCTCGGGCGGCGAAGCGGCGGACGACGAGGAGAGCTCGGCGGCGTAGCGTGTCATCCCGGACGCGGTCGAGGGATCTCCGTCTCGCCGCGCCGTGCCGTCGCGATCAGGATGCTCGTCGAGACGACGGCCATCACGTAGCCCGCTTGCGAGCGGCGCAGCGCGTTGTGCAGCCCGAATTGCTGCACCGCGAAGCACACGCTCGTCGTCACGACGACGAGCAGCCAGGAGAAGGTGTTGCCCGCCGCGGGCATGCGGAGCCCGCCCACTGACCGGGCGACGAATGGAAGCGCGAGCGCGAGCACGAGCCCGGAGCCGAGCGTGAGCGTCGTCGCCCATGGCATCGGGCCGACCTGCGCGATCCCCACCTTGTGCGTCAGCGACGTCACCGTCCAGAACAACGCCGCGAGCAGCCCGTACCAGCTCGCGCGCTGCGTCGCGAAGGCGCGGAGCGGCTCCCACGCCGAGCCGCCGCGTCGGAGACCGACGAAATACAACCCGATCACGATGAGCACGATCCCCACCACCGCGATCGGACTTGGCAGCTCGTGCAGGACGAACGCACCGCCGATCATCGTGAACAACGGGATGAAGCCCATGATCGGTTGTACGACCGAGACGTCGCCGAGGCTCAGCGCGAGCGACAGGCAGAGCATCCCGCCGATCTCGTTCGGGATCACGACGGCGGTGGCGCGCCAGTAGGTGGGCGTCAACGCATGCCACGCCTCGGCGTGCAGACAGGACAGCGCGAGGAACACGCCGGCGATGATGCGGAACGTCACCGTCGAGACGACGACGCCCGCCAGGCTCACCGCCCGCTTGAGCAGAAGGCTGGTGGCGGCGGACGCGGAGGCGGCGAGGAGGGCGAGGACGATCCACATCGAGCACCAAAGAAAGCGGGGCGGCGGGCGAGAAGGAACCTCGCCCGCCGCCCCGCCCTTCCGTGCCGGTTCAGGGAACCACGACCGACTGCGACGTGCTGTTCTGCTGTCCCTTGGTGTCCGTCACCGTGAGGGTCACGGTGTAGGTGCCCGCGGCCGCCCACGTGTTCTTCGACGTGGGGCCGGCCCTCGTCTCCGAGCGCCCGTTCCCCCAGTCCCACTTGTACGACACGATGCCGATGTCGTCGGTGGACGTGCTGCCGTCGACCGCGCACTGGCGCAGCGACAGTCCCGAGCAGTTCCAGGTGAACCGCGCCGTCGGCGGGAGATCGTTCGGCGGCGCCGCGGTGACAATCACCTGCTTCGTCACGCTGTTCGACAGCCCGCCGCCGTCGAACACGGTCAGCGTCACGTTGTACGTGCCGGCGGCGGCGTAGCTGTGGCTCGGCGAGACCACGTTGCCGGCCGAGCCGCCGTCGCCGAACGTCCACGCGCGGCTCGTGATACCGACGTCGTCACTGGACCCGCTCGAGTCGAAGGTGCACGCGAGGTTCGTGCAGCTCGACCCGAACTGCGCCACGGGGGCCTGGTTCGGTGGCGGCGTCGCACCGATGACGATCGTCTGCGTCACGCTGTTCGTCAGCCCGCCGGCGTCCTTCACGGTCAACGTGACATACCGCGTGTCCGGGTGCGGATACGTCGCGGACACGATCGAGCCAGTCGCCGTGCCTCCCGGATACTTGTTGAGGTCCCACGTGTAGGACACGATCCCCTTGTCATCCGTGGAGCCCGTCGCGTCGAACGTGCACGTGAGCGTCGGGCATGACCACGTGAACTTGGCCACCGGAGGATTGTTCGGCCCCGAGCCGCCGCCGACGAAGCTCGTGTTGAGGAGGAGGTTCGGTGAGCCCGAGCCCGCCCCCGTCACCTTGTTGGCGATCGCGCCGCCGATGATCGCCGACGTGACGGTCGCGGGCGACGCATTCGGATTGCCCTCGAGATACAGCGCGGCGACGCCCGTGACGTGCGGCGTCGCCATCGACGTGCCGCTCAACACGGCGGTCTGGATGTCGCTGCCGTTGTACGCCGACGTGATCGACTGGCCCGGCGCGAAGATGTCGACGCAGGTGCCGAAGTTGGAGAACGACGCGCGCGCATCGGTGCTCGTCGTCGCGGCGACGGTGATCGCCTGCGGCGTCCGCGCCGGCGACTGCGTGCACGCATCGGCGCTCGAGTTCCCCGCGGCGATGGCGTACGTCACACCGCTCGCGATCGAGCTCTGCACCGCCTGATCGAGCGTGGTCGACGCCGAGCCGCCGAGGCTCATGTTCGCCACCGCGGGACTCAGGTGATTTGCCGTGACCCAATCGACGCCGGCGATGACGCCGGACACGCTGCCGTTGCCGTTGCAGTCGAGCACGCGCACGGCGTACAGCTTCACCGCCTTGGCGACGCCATACGTCGCGCCACCCACCGTGCCGGCGACGTGCGTGCCATGGCCGGCGCAGTCGTTGGTGCCGTTCCCGTCGTTCACCGACGTGAACGCGCCGCTCGCGCGTCCACCGAACTCGGTGTGCGACGTGCGGATCCCCGTGTCGATGATGTACGCGTTCACGCCGCTGCCGGTGGCGTTGTACGTGTAGCTGTTGTCGAGCGGGAGATTCGTCTGGTCGATCCGGTCGAGTCCCCACGTCGCGTTGTTCTGCGTCGTGATCGCCGTGACCACCTGGTCGGGCTCGATCAGCGCGATGTCCGGGTGATACTTCAGCGTGGCGATCGCCGCGGGCGAGAGCGCCGCCGCGAAGCCGTGGATCGTGTGCAGATACGTGAACTCGAGCTTGCCGCCCTCGGCGGCGACGAGCGCCTGCGCGCGCTCGGGCGTATCGGTCACATGGTTCTGAAACACCACGATGTAGTGCCCCGATCTCGGCACACCGGTGATGCTTCGCAGCGCGCCGCCGGGCGCGAGCGGCGATTGCACGTTCTCCGACGGTGGTGTGGGGATGTCGGCGCAGGCGGCAGCCACCGCGAGCGCAGCGAAGGTGATCAGCGAGCGTCTGATCATGGGGACCGTTCTCTCCAGGCGGGAAACACGTAGAGCTTCAGGAACTGCTCTTCGACGACGGTTCCGACGTGGAGTCACCACGGTCGGGTCCGCAAATGCACACGCGCCCGCCACATCGCGAGCTCACGCAACAGCGAGCTCACTGCAGCGCGAGCCCGATCATTCGTCGGCCGATATTAGCGCTCGAACGGCTGGTCGTGCAACATCTCCACGATGCGCTCGTAGCTGTCGGCAGCCGAGCGCAGCTCCGCGAGCGAAACGTGCTCATCGTCGCGATGCGCGACGTGGATCGAGCCGGGCCCGAACAGATACGGCGTTCCCCAGGCCGGCATGGCGGGAATGTCGGTCGCGAACGCGACGACCGACGTCGGAAAGCCCGATACCGTACCCAATCGCATCGCGGGGATCTCGACGCTCCGCTCGAGTAGCGCGCGATCACCGACCCATGCCTTCAGGCGATGCCACACGTCGTCCGACGGTCCGACGATGCGCGCCATCAGCCGTGCCTCGGCGCTCGGTGCGACGACGTTGTCCGCCACGCCGCCCTCGAGCCGGCCGATGTTCACCGTCGTATCGCCCAGCAGCTCGTCGTGCGGCAGGTCGAGCGTATCGAGCTCCGCGAGCAGATGCACGAGCGCACGCGTCGCGGAGCGGCCGAGATGCGGATACGCCGAGTGTGCCGCCTCGCCCACCGTACGCAGGATGACGCGCATCGCGCCCTTGGTCCCGAGCGCCAGCGTGCTCTCGGTCGGTTCCCCGTTCACGAGCGCGACGCTCTGAAATCCATTCGCGCGCGCCCACGCGTCGGCGGCGTGTGCGCCGTCGTGCGTCGTCTCCTCACCGACGACGAACAGCATCGCCACCGAATGCCCGCGCGCGCGCAACCGCTCCGCCGCCACGAGCATCGCCGCGGCGATTCCCTTCGCATCGCACGAGCCGCGGCCGTGCAGCTGCTCGGCATCGAGCCGCGGCGCGAAGTACGGCGGCACGGTGTCGAGGTGCGTCGAGAGCGTCACGTACGGTCCGTCGCCCGACGTCGCGAGCACGTCGACGCGCGCGCCACTCACGGGGATGCGCGTCACCGCCCAGCCCCGCTCCGCCAGCACGTCGGCGAAGGCGTGCATCAACCGCTCCTCCGCGCCGCTCGTCGAGTCGAAGGACATGAGCCACTCGGCGATCGGAGTGGGATCAGTCGAGTCCGGGAAGGGGCGTTCTGGCATGGCAGGAACGTAATGGGGTCAGACTCAACGGGGTCAGACTCAACGGGGTCAGAGTCAACGGGGTCAGAGTCAACGGGGTCAGAGTCGAACGCGCCAAGGGGTCAGACACCTTCGGTATCTGACCCCAGGATCTGACCCAGGATCTGACCCAGGATCTGACCCAGGATCTGACCCAGGATCTGACCCGCATTCCGGGAGCCAGGATGCCAGTCCCGGACCCAGGTACCTCGTACTCGGTACTGGGTGTGGTAGTCAACCGATATAGATTGCGGGTTAGCCTGGCCGAGGCCGACGCCTCCGCCAGTGGCTCCGTTCTCCACCGTCGCCCGGCCGAGGACTGCGGCGGCACCGAGAGACAACTCGCAATGACCTCACTCGATTCGTTTGGTAGCCGCGCGACGCTCGACGTCGCGGGCAAGTCGTACACGATCTACAGGCTCGATGCGCTGAGCCCGGCGTCGAAGGGCAACGCCGACAAGCTCCCCTTCAGCCTGAAGATCCTCCTCGAGAATCTGCTCCGGAACGAGGATGGCGCGTTCGTGAAGCGCGCCGACGTCGAAGCGATGGCCAACTGGGACGTCCGCGCGAAAGCCGAGAAGGAGATCGCCTTCCGCACCGCGCGCGTCCTGCTCCAGGACTTCACCGGCGTCCCCGCCGTCGTCGATCTCGCTGCGATGCGCGACGCGCTCGCGAAGCTCGGCGGCGATCCGCAGCGCATCAATCCGCTGCAGCCGGTGGACCTCGTGATCGACCACTCCGTCCAGATCGACGAGTACGGCTCCGACGCCGCCTTCCTCATCAACACCGATCTCGAGTTCGAGCGCAACGTCGAGCGGTACGTCTTCCTCCGCTGGGGCCAGGACGCGTTCAAGAATTTCCGCGTCGTCCCGCCGGGCACCGGCATCTGCCATCAGGTCAACCTCGAGTACCTCGGCAAGACCGTGTTCGTGAACGAGGAGACCGGCGAGGCGTACTGCGATTCGCTCGTCGGCACCGACTCGCACACGACGATGATCAACGGACTCGGCGTGCTGGGTTGGGGCGTCGGCGGCATCGAGGCGGAGGCCGCGATGCTCGGCCAGCCCGTGTCGATGCTCATCCCGGAAGT
>JAEKKK010000296.1 GCA_019510405.1 Gemmatimonadota bacterium
ACAGCGAGCAGCAGCAGCGCCGCGACGAGCGTGCCGAAGCCGAGCTCCGCGCGCACGTCGGCGAGCTGACGCCCGATGCCTGGAAGGACATCGCGAACGAGGCGGACAAGGCGATCGATGCGCTGACGGCGCGCCACGGAGAGCTCGAGCGCGAGCGCCTGCGCACGCGCGAGCTGCTCAACGAGGCCGAACGCCCGCCGACGCCGCGCGATGCCAAAGCCGTCGCCCCTCCGGCCAGACAGCCGGTTGCCGCCTCGGCACCGCGCGCCGCCGAGGGTGCTGCTGCCGCGGCGCCGGAACCCGCTCGGCCGCTCGCGGAGCAGCCACCGGTCGAGATGCCCGCTGCGGTGATCGCGGCGGAAGCCCAGCTCATGGAGCAGGCCAACGCCGGCGCGGACGCCGACGTGACCCCGCGGCCGATGCCACGCGCCGACGCGGGCCGCGGTGCCGGTGCCAAGCAGAATACCTTCGACGAGCTCGCCTTTCTCAGCTCGGTCGTCGACACGCCGGCCGGTGCGGTGGACCTGTCGCCGACCGACTCGTCGCGGGCGGGCGACGGCGGGATCGTGAACATGGCCAACGACCCGGGCACCCTCCTGCAGGGCGGCGCGGCGCGCAGCGCCGGCTCGCCGCTCTCGATGAACGTGTCGGGCAACAACCCGATCATCATCAAGGACAAGGTCACCGAGACGGCGAAGACGCTGAAGTGCGCCGAGTGCGGCGCGATGAACTATCCGACCGAGTGGTACTGCGAGCGCTGCGGGGCGGAGCTGGCGTCGCTCTGAGGAGGGGACGAACGCGAAACGCGCCGGTCGGCTGAGAGCCGAACCGGCGCGTTTTTCGTTGCTGCGTCTGACGTCAGGCGGTAGCGACGGCCTTGGTCAGGTGGCTCTTCTGGCGGGCCGCGAGGTTCTTGTGGACCAGTCCCTTGCGGGCGGCGCGATCGAGCAGGCTGATGGCAACCGACTTTTCAGCATCGGTGGCGGCAGGAGCCTTTGCCTTCTTGAGCGCGGTGCGCAGTGCCGACCGCTGGGCGCGATTGCGCACGGTGGCCGCGCGCGACTTCCGCATGTTCTTCTTCGCTGATGCGATATTCGGCACGAAAAAATCTCCAGAAATTCGATAAGGGTCGCGTTCGTCGCGAATCCCCAAGCTACCGGCGCTGCGGAGCGAAGTCAAGCTGGGACAGCGAGTGGGCAGTGTCCCCAATCGAATGTAACAACGTGAGTTACGGGTGATCACACGGTGAGATCCCTCGACCGAGAATGCGCGTCGGGTCCATCAGATCCAGCATGTGTTGCGGTCGGAGTACGAGGCACCCGATCGGCAGTGAGCCCAGGCACGCTTGAAAAAGTGCTTGATGCGATCCACCGTGCGATCATCGCACCAATGGACGAGACGCTTCTTTCGCTTCTCTCGGACCGTAGTCGTACTCTGCTGACCGATGCTGATTCCTTCGTGGGGACTCTCCAGAGGCACGACGCGAAAAGTCCGACTCCTTGCCCTTCTCGCGGTGCGGGACGGTATGCGCTACCTGCCCGGCTTTCTGCGCAACGTGGCGCCGCAGGTGGATGGGATCATCGCGCTCGACGACGGCTCCGCCGACGGGGGCACGGAGCTGCTCGAGCAGAGTCCCGCAGTGCTCGAGCTGCTCAGACGGCCACGTGAGCGGCCCATCGGGGCTGCCCTGCGGCACGGCGCCGAATGGATCCTGTGCGTCGACGCCGACGAGCGGGTCGAGCGGGAGTTCCGCACGCGCGCGGAACGTGTGATCGCGCGCGGAGGGCTGCTCGGGCACTCTGCATACGCGGTGAGGATGCGAGAGCTCTGGGACGACCCGCGACAGTTCCGAGTCGACGGGATCTGGGGCCGAAAGGAAGTCGCCCGTCTGTTTCGCGCGCGAGCCGATCACGAGTTCGACCCGAAGGCGCTGCACGGCTCCAAGGCACCGATGCAGGGGAAGTGGCGCGGTCGTTTTCCGCGCGCCGACCTGACCCTGTATCATCTCGGGATGCTGCGCGCCGAGGACCGTGCGGCCCGACGACGCCGATACGAGCGGGAGGATCCCGACCGTCGCTGGCAGTCCATCGGGTACGAGTACCTCACCGACTCGCGCGGCCTGGAGCTTCGTCGCGTGACGGCGCGGCGCGCGTTTGTCGACTGAGTCGTGGTGCGCCGACTACGGGATCGCGCTGCGAGCTGGAGCGATCAGCGCACCTGCGAAGTGGGCAGCGGCGCCGGCGACGACGAGCGGCAGCGCGCGGAGCATCATGCCGCGCTCAGGGGAACTGCTGCGTGCGGTGACGATCACCGAGCGAATCACGTTTCGGGGGCCCGCGAACGCGACCCGGATCCGCTGCGGTCGGGTGGTGCCGATCTGACCCTGCATCCGCGACTGCAGAGCTCCGCGGCGAAACGCGTCGCGCAGCATGGCCGACAATTCGGTGGGATAGCGATGCGCCGTGAGGACGTCGGGGGCCAGTACGGTTCGCGCGCGGCCGCTGAAGCGGGCGTTGAACTCCGTATCCTCCCCCGCGCGAAGGTCCTCGCGGAAGCGGCCGAAGCGCTCGAACAGCGCGCGGTCGTAGGAGAGGCTGTAGTGCAGTCGGTGCTTCGCCGCGGTGACCGCGAGCCGTCGATTGTGTTGGAGGAGCAGTGCCGCCCACGCCACCGACGACGAGGGGTCGGCAGTCGTCATCGGGCTCGCGACCGCCTCGGCGCCACCGCGGTGCGCCCGGATACGGTTGGTCCCCCAGCCTGGCGTCGCCAGGCAATCCGCGGCGAGAAACGCGACATAGGGTGCGCGGGTGCACTCGATGCCGATGTTACGTGCGGCGCCGGGATAGAGACGATGGGCGACGCTGTACACGGGCACGTCCAGGCCCGCCGCCGCGATGCGCGAGGCCGGGTCGCCGCCGCCGGAGTTGACGACGACGACTTCGATCGGCACGTCCTGAGCGAGCAGGGAGCGCACCGCGTCGAGGAGGAACGGCTCGTCGCGGTAGCTGAGCACCGCGCACGCGAGCGCGCACGTCATCCGTTGGCGTCGCCGTCGGCACGCTCCCACCGTGGGCTGTGCCACTGGTACGGTCGGCGCGTGACGTGGATCAATACGGCAGCGATGGAGGCCGTGACGTCGATCGCGAACATCAATGTCGTGGCGAGGAGGAATTGCGGTATCCGGCGTCCGGCGCCCGCCTGGAACAGCGCGACGACGATGCCGAAGGCCGGGAGCGAGAGGTAGAGCAGGGGAAGCCAGATCGGCAGCGCATCGACGAGAGCGCCGACCGAAGCGAGCACGAACGCGAGCCGGTCGCCGTAGCCGATCGACGCCGCGGCCAACTCCATCCGCTGCGCGGTCGACGCGCGCGACGGAACGAGGCCCTCGCGATTGCGAAAGACGGCACGCGACCAGCGCACGTGCTGGCGCCAGAAGCTCCGCAGGTCTTCGGCGACGGGGTTGTCGGCGACGGCGCCTTTGACGAACCGCGTGCGCCATCCGCGGCGCGTGAGACCGGAGCTCGTGGCGACGTCCTCCCCCGCCGGCACTTCAGGAATGCCCCCCATCTCCACCAACGCGGAGCGCCGGAACGCGGCGGCGCCGAGCGTTGGAGGGTTCAATCCGAGGCGATCCGTGCCGGCCGAGGTGACGAGTTGATGCACCCACGTCGTGACCGCGGCGTAGCGCGTGACGACGTTCACATCGGCGTTCACGGGCCGGAGGAACGCCGCGGACGCTGCGACGCGGTCGTCGGCAAAGGGACGGACGAGCTCGAGCAGGAAGTCCGGTCGCGGCCTGAGGTCGGCGTCGAGCGCCACGACGATCTCGGTGCGCGCTTCGCGAAGGCCCGCGTTGAGCGCGGCGGCCTTGCCCCGGTTGACTGGCAGCACGAGGACCTGGGCGTCGCGCCGCGCCGCACTCCACGCGTGAAAGAGGCGCGGGGTCTCGTCGGTACACCCATCGCAGATGAGCAGGAACGACAGCTGCTCGGCTGGATACTCGAGGAGTTCGAGCGCGGCGAGCATTCCGGCCGCGACGACGCGCTCGTTCCGTGCCGGGACGAGCACTGTCAGCGACGGAAGCCTGCTCGACTGCGGCGGAAGTCCACGCGGTCGCAGCACGGCCGCGACGAGGAAGACGCCGCGGCGCACTGAGAATGCGACCACCAGGGCGATGACGACCACCTTGAGCATCTCGGTCATCACACCGTCACCGCAGGTGGGGCTGCGCGTGAGGCGACATGGAGCGCTCCCCATGCAATTGTCTCACCGGCGCGCGCATGCGATCTTGCTCCGCCGGCCCTCCCGAACCGAGACGGATGCATGCGACGCGCAGACCACGACGAAGCACGGAATGTGGGCGTCGCGCCCGTGGTCTCGCGCGAAGGTCCGGGCGCGACGCCCGCGACACCGCCCCCGGCACTTCGGACGATTCGCATCCGTCCGGCGCACGGTTGGGTGTCGCTTCGTCTCGGGGACCTCTGGGAGTATCATGAGCTCCTGTTCTTCCTCGTATGGCGCGACCTCAAGGTGCGCTACAAGCAGACCGTGCTGGGCGCCGCGTGGGCGGTGCTCCAGCCAGTGGCGACGATGATCGTGTTCAGCCTCTTCTTCGGACGGCTCGCACGCATGCCGTCGAATGGTCTCCCCTATCCGTTGTTCACGCTTGCGGCGCTGGTGCCCTGGACGTTCTTCGCCAATGGGATAACGCAGGCGTCCGCCAGTCTGGTCACCAATCAGCAGCTCGTGACGAAGGTGTACGTCCCACGGCTCGCCATTCCGCTCGCGTCCGTACTGGCTGGGCTCGTGGACCTGGCGATCGCCGGTGCGGTGCTCGTCGCGGTGATGCTCTACGCCGGACGGGCGCCGGGCGTTGGTGTCGTTTGGCTCCTCCCGGTGTCGCTGCTCGCCGTCACGGCGGCTCTCGGTTCGGGACTCTGGCTCTCGGCATCGAACGTCCGCTATCGGGACGTAAGATACGTCGTCCCGTTTCTCACGCAGCTGTGGCTTTTCGTGACGCCCGTGGCCTACCCGACGAGTCTCCTGCCGGAGCGCTGGCGCGTGCTCTTCGCGCTCAACCCGATGGTTGGTGTGGTCGAAGGCTATCGCTGGGCACTCTTCGGAGGCGTGGCGCCAACCACGCTCATCGCTTCCTCTTGCGCGGGTGCGGCACTGCTGCTCGTCACGGGCGCGATGTATTTCCGTCGTGTCGAGCGCACCTTCGCCGACATGGTCTAGCCGCCGATGAGCTACGTCGCCGTCAGCGCGCGAGACCTCGGCAAGGAGTACGTGCTCGGACGCACGGTCGAGCGCTACCCGACGATTCGCGAGGCGGTCGTACGCGGGGTCGCGCGTTCGATGCGCTCCGTGGGTGCACTCGCGACGGGCCGGCTTGGCCGCGGCGCGCCCGAGCGCTTCTGGGCGCTGCGGGACGTCTCGTTCGAGATCGCCCAAGGCGAAGTCGTCGGCGTCGTGGGCCGCAACGGCGCGGGAAAGAGCACCTTGCTCAAGTTGCTCGCGCGGGTGACGGAGCCCACGTGTGGCGAGGCGGACCTGCGGGGCAGAATCGGCTCGCTGCTCGAGGTGGGCACGGGGTTTCACCCCGAACTCACCGGTCGCGAGAATACGTATCTGAACGGCGCGATCCTCGGCATGCGACGCAAGGAGATCGCGCGAAAGTTCGACGAGATCGTCGCGTTCGCCGAGGTGGAGCGGTTCATCGACACGCCCGTGAAGCACTACTCGAGCGGGATGTATCTGCGGCTCGCGTTCGCGGTCGCGGCGCATCTCGAGCCCGAGATCCTGCTCGTGGACGAAGTGCTCGCCGTGGGCGACGCCGCCTTCCAGCGGAAGTGCATCGGGAAGATGGGCGAGGTGTCTCGGCACGGGCGGACCGTGCTGTTCGTGAGCCACAACATGGACGCAGTGCAGCGTCTCTGCGCGCGAAGCATTCTCCTCGATCGCGGTCGGATCGCGATGTATGACGACACGGCGGCGGTCGTGGGGCGGTACTTCGCGACGTCGGGTGAGCGGCCGGCGCCGCGCGCGCTCGTCGACGTCACCGCGGCCACGCGACGTGGCTCGGGCGAGGCGCGCTTCGTCGCCGTGCGCCACGAAGGGAGCGCCGAGAGCAATGGGCTCGTCGAGCCGGACGGTCCGTTGACGCTCGAGTTGACGATCGAGAGCGATGCGCCCCGCACGGTCGAGTCCGTGGCGGTGTCAATCCGCACTCGCGCCGGCACGAAGCTGGTGAATGCAGACACGATCTCGCGAGGTCAGGCAGTCCGGCTGCAACGCGGCCAGACCCGGGTCTCGCTGCACATCCGAATGCTGCATCTCAACCCCGGCACCTACGACGTTGCACTCTGGCTGAGCCACGCCGCCGGCCCTCCCATCGACTACATCGATGCTGCCTTCGAGCTCGAGGTCGTCCGCGCGCGAGGGGCGGGGTTCGGTCTCACGCCGAAGTGGGACGGCGTGGTGCCGTGCGAGTTCGTGCTGACCGTGCGCGACCGCGACGAATCGGCCTCGCCCTGAGGAGAACACCGGCCTGCCGTCCAGGCCGAACACAGTGAGTGCGCCTGCAGCGATTTCAGGTCCAATGTCGCATTCGTAAGTCCGTGCCCTACACCGGGTTCCTGCCGTTCGACTCCGGAAGAACGGCGCACGGTCCGACGCTTTACTCTCCTCGGGGCCGCCACTACCTTACGCCCGTTGCGCACCCCCGATCAGGGGAGCCCGCCGCCCTCGCCCGCCGCCGTTGCAGAAATTTCAAATATTCCTCCTCATCGCGCCCGTGTTGCTGTTCTCGGTGATCGCGCATGAGATCGCGCACGGGTGGGCGGCGCTTCGACAGGGCGATCGCACCGCGCTCGACGCCGGCCGACTGAGCTGGAATCCGGCCAAGCACATCGACTTCTTCCTCACCATCCTCCTGCCGCTGGTGACCTACTACGGTTCGATGGCCGTGGGGGGGACGCCGATGCTGTTCGGTGGCGCGAAGCCGGTCCCCGTCGATCCGCGGAACTATCGGCACCCGCGCCGTGGAGACATCATCGTCTCCCTCGCCGGCGTCGCGACGAATGCGCTGATCGGACTGGTGTGTCTGCCACTGATCTTCGTCGCTGGCCTGGTCGGCACGCGCGTGCCGGCGCTCGAGGCGTCTCTTGGTATCGTTCAGGCAATGCTCTTTTACGGCGTGCTGCTGAACGCCGTGCTGATCGCTTTCAATCTGTTGCCGATTCCACCGCTCGACGGCTCGCACGTCTTCAAGTATCTGCTCCCGCGTCGTCTCGCGATCCGCTACGTGCAGTTCGGTCGCTACGGCCTGCTCGTGCTCATCCTGCTGTTGCAGTTCGGCCATCGCGTCCTCGACGTGTGGATGACGCCTGTGGCCCTGGCGGTATACGGCGCGCAGGCGGTGCTCGCGTCGTACGTCCTGCCCACCACCGTGCAGTGGATCCCGTGGCTCCAATGACCGAAGCTCCGGCGTTCCCATCGTACGCTGCGGAGGGGAGCGCGCCCGCGTCCTTCGTCGTCGAGCTCTCGGAGTTCTCCGGGCCGCTCGACCTCCTGCTCACGCTGATCCGCGAAGAGCAGGTGGACATCTACGACATCCCGATCGCGCGCATCGCCGAGCAGTTCGTGCTCCGGATCCGCTCGCTGCCGCTCAACGACGCGGCGGACTACCTCGAGATGGCGGCGCGGCTGCTGCGCATCAAGGCGCAGATGCTCCTCCCGCGCGTCGATGGCGAGGAGACATGGGACGATCCGCGTGCGGAGCTCGTCCGCCGGCTGCTCGAGTACCAGCAGATGCGCGAGGTGGTGGACGTGCTCGAGCGCGCGGGGGAGGAACGGCGCAACCGATTCGCGCGCGCCTATCTGCCGCAGGCCCCCGCGCCGCCGGAAGCGCCCCTCGCGCTCTCGCTGAGCGAGCTGCTCGCCGCGGTCGATCGCATCCTGCGCGTCACGCGCGACCCGGCGATCCACGACGTGATCCCCCGCGCCATCGACGTGCCGGGCGCGATCGCGCTCATCCGCGACCTGCTCGCGCTGCGCATCCGCGCCCGCTGGTCCGAGATCGTGCCGTCGGGCGCCGAGCCATGGAAGGTGCTCTCGACCCTGCTCGGCCTGCTCGAGATGGCGAAGCTGGGCGAGTGTCGCGTCCAGCAACCCCGCCCCTTTGCCGACGTGGAGATCACACGTGACGCCGCTAGCGAAGCTGCTTGAAGCGGCGCTGTTTGCCAGCGCTCGCCCGATCCCGAGCGAGGAGCTCGCTGCCCTCGACCCCGACGCGTCGAAGGCGGCGCTCGCCGCGGCGCTCGACGAGCTGCGCGAGCATTACGACGTCGACGGCCATGGCGTGGAGCTCGTCGAGATCGGCGGCGGATGGCAGATCCTCACGCGCTCCGAGTACACCGAGGCGATCGAGCGGGCGCAGCTCGCCGCGCGGCCGGCGCGGCTGAGCGCCGCGGCGCTCGAGACGCTCGCGCTCATCGCGTACCGCCAGCCGATCGGGCGCGCCGAGATCGAGGAGATCCGCGGCGTGTCGGTCGGCAGCGTGCTCAAATCGCTGCACGAGCGCGGGCTCATCGACGTCGTGGGGCGCGGTGAGGGAATGGGACGTCCGCTCCTCTACGGCACGACGCCGATCTTCCTGGAGTATTTCGCGCTGCGTCACCTCGACGAGCTGCCGCGCTCCGACGAGCTGGCGATCGCGCTCCGCGCCGAGCCGCGGATGCTCTGATGGCTGAACCGATGCGCATCCAGCGCGCGCTCGCGCGCGCCGGGGTGCTGTCGCGACGAAAGGCCGAGGAGCTCGTCGCGAACGGACGCGTCACGGTGAACGGCACGCCGGCGCGGATCGGCCAGAGCGTGGATCCGGATCGCGACGTCATCCTCGTGGACGGCGCGCGCATCGGCGCGCCGGCGCCCTTCGAGTGGTACCTCCTGCACAAGCCGGCCGGGGTCATCACGTCGCGCGGCGATCCGGAGGGACGGCGCACCGTGTTCGATCTCGTCCCCCAGCGGCCGGGCCTCACCTACGTGGGACGCCTGGACTACATGACGGAGGGCGCGCTCCTGTTCACGACCGACGGCACGGCGGCGCATCGCCTGACCCACCCGAGCCGCCGCGTCGAGCGTACATACGTTGCATCGGTGACGGGCGACGGTGAGGCGGCGATCGAACAGGCGAAATACGGGGTGGAGCTCGAGGACGGTGTCGTACGACCGAAGCGGATCCGCGGCACGAAGATCGGCCGCGGACGGTGGGAGCTCACGATCACGATCGCCGAAGGGAAGAACCGCGAGATCCGTCGTCTCTGTGAGGCGCTCGCGTTACAGGTGGACCGACTCGTGCGTGTGAAGTTCGGCCCCGTCGAGCTTGGTGATCTTCCCCCCGGCAAGGTCCGGTCACTGACCAGAGCCGAGGTGCAGGCGCTCGAGAAGGTCTAGAGCCGAACGGGAGCATTGATTTGTTGCTGGTGTAGTGTCCCATGTCACGACTCATCGCTCACCCCGTTCCACTCCCCATGGCCACGCAAGCTTCGACGAGTGCCGATGCCCGCCTGATCCAGGACGTCAGCCGCCAGGTGGCGCTGCGCGTCGTCGGGCAGGAATACATGATCGACCGGCTG
>JAEKKK010000297.1 GCA_019510405.1 Gemmatimonadota bacterium
GCCGCGTTCTCACCGAAGGTGAACTTGCCGCGGTTGAACTGGGTGTTCGCACGGACGCTTCCGCGACGGAAGTCGTTGTAGACCGCCGTGCCCTTCTGGTCGAAGTAGTTGCCCGACACGCCGTAGGTGTGATCCTCACCCGAGCCGGCGACGTTCAGGTTGTAGTCCCCGACCGGAGCGCGCTGACCGAACACCGCCTGCCACCAGTTCGTGCCCGAGCTGGACGGCATGATGAGCGACTTGTCGTTCGGATACGCGTACTTCGTCACGTCGGCGTTCACGACCTGCCCGAACGAGTTCACGGTCGGGTTGGTCAGCGGGCCGGCGAAGATGTACTTCGGCAGCGTCGGGTTGTTCGGATCGCCGTACTGGTCCGTCGGCACCGGCTGACCCGCGTTGGTGTAGGCGGCCTTCACCACCTGGAAGTAGTCCAGCGCGTTCGTGAGGACGATGTCGTCCATCCCCTTGGTCGGCGAGGAGAGACCCGAGCGCGCCGACAGCGTCATCCGCGGCGGGCCCGAAGCACCACGCTTCGTCGTCTCGATCACGATGACGCCGTTGCTCGCGCGCGATCCGTAGATCGACGCGGCCGAGGCATCCTTCAGCACCTGGATCGACGTGATGTCGGCCGGATTGAGCCAGTTGATGTAGTTGTCCTGCACCGGCACACCGTCGATCACGTAGAGCGGATCGTTGTTCTGGAACGAGCTGATACCGCGGATACGGACCGTGCTGCGTCCGGCCGGGCTGCCGCTCGTCGAGACCGTGATGCCCGGGACGGCGTCGAGACGCTTCAGAACGCTCGCACCCGTCTCGCGGGCGGCGCTCTCCACGTTGATGCTCGCCACCGCGCCTGTGATGTCCGCGCGACGCTGCTCGGTGTACGCCGTGACCACCACCTCTTCGAGGTAGGTGACCGGCTCCATCTTGACGTCGATCCGCGTGCGACCGCCGATCTCCTCACGCGCCGGCTTCTGGCCGATCACCGTGAAGTTCAGCGCCCCGTTCGCCGGCGCCGTGATCGTGTAGCGTCCGGTCCCGTTGGTGAGCACACGCGTCTCGGTGCCCGACACACGAACCGTGACACCCTGGAGCGGCGCACCGGCCTGGCTCGTCACGGTCCCCGTGACCGCAATCGCCTGGGCCATCGCAACGCCCGCGAACAGCATGCTCAACAGCATGCTCATCCCCATCGCGCGTAACACGCTTAGGGGGTTGATCCTGAATGACTGCCTACGTGGCACCGTCTCCTCCATGGCGATCTCCCTGGTCTCGCGCATACGTGGTTTTCCTCTGGGTCGTGACATGGACTTCAGGCCGTGCTTCTCGATCCGCGTACAACTGTGCGGTGAGCTGAACTCGCGAGCCGTCATGGCCTCGCTGCACTACTGCGACGCGAGCGTCGTTCACTCGCCCCGACCGTCGGGGTCCGGTCGGAACGAGTCCTGTCCTCGCTCACGTCCACCAATGCGCCCAGCTCCTCGCTGCCGTGCCTGAGCACGACCACGAGATTGAAGCGCGGTTGGATGCGCCGGCCGACAAGGTGGCCGGATGACATACGAACACTCCCACGCCGGCGCGAGGCCGCACCGCAGGAGCAGAGATCGACACTGAAACGGGCAAACCCGCACCAGGACGGGATCCACCCACCGTCGCGGCAGCATGAAGCGTCAAACGATCGTCGCAGCCGACGATCGCACAGCGCTGATCGGAGACGCCGACCCGGCTGACGGGCGTAGCCCAACCGACATGGAAACCTTGCGCGTCGGCGGGGTACGACATACGGCAGTCGAGTAGGGGGTACGGGCGAGGCAGACGCGTACGGTCCTTCCCTGGGGAGGGGGCCAGTGGGAGGTGGGTGGACGTTTTTTCGGGTAGTGCCGCGCGGAAAACAGCCGGGCTGGCTCGGAGGTCCCCCTTTACTACGGGGCCGGAAATCCTTTGTCAAGCAGGATTTCTTTTTTCGATATCAGCCTTTCGCAGTACACAACACTCCACCATCCGCACATGCGTCACTCTGGAACAGTTGCGCATTATTGAACGGATGTGCGCATAGCCAGAGCGGCGAGGGCCCCAGGCTACACTCCAGGACCGTCAAGCCAGCATTTGGGCCAAGCCCCGCTCCAGGTCCTCCAGCAGATCCGACGGCGTTTCCAGCCCGATGTTGAATCGGACCAGAACGCCCTCCCGCCGCGCCGCCACCGTCCTCGGCGGATTCACCGGCACCGCCAGACTGGTCACCCCGCCCCAGCTCCAGCCGATCTCGAACAGTTGAAGCGCGTCCACGAACGCGTGGACCCGTGCGCGCCGGTATGACCGCACGAACTCCACCGAAAACACGCTCGTCGATCCCGTGAAGTCGCGGCGCCACAGCTCGTGCCCGGGACAGGAAGGAAGCGCGGGATGCAGCACGCGCGCGATCTCGGCTCGCCCCGCCAGCCACCGCGCCACCTCCACCGTCGAGCGCTCCAATCGCTCGAGGCGAACGGCCAACGTCTGCATCCCGCGCAACGCCAGGCTGCACTCGTCCGGCGACACCGACATCCCGAGCACCTGCATCGTCCTGCCGATGCGCTCGTAGTCCGCCGCGTCGCGCACGGTGACGGAGCCGAGCAGGATGTCGCTGTGCCCACCGATGTACTTGGTGAGCGCCTGCGTGGTGACGTCGACACCGTGCGCGAACGCGTCGAAGTACACGCCAGCGGAGTAGGTGTTGTCGATCGCCACCTTCGCCCCCACTCGACGTGCCGCCTCCGCGATCGCCGGCACGTCCTGCACCTCCATCGTGATCGAGCCGGGACTCTCGCACCAGACGAGCCGCGTGCGCTCGGTGAGCAGTGAGGCGATGCCCGCCCCGATCGTCGGCTCGTAGTAGATGCACTCCACCCCCATGCGCCGCAGGAGATCGTCGCCGAGCTGACGATGCGGGCTGTAGACGCTGTCCGGGATGAGCACCTGGTCGCCCGAGTCGAGGAATGCGAGGTTGATCAGCGCGAGCGCCGACTGCCCTCCCGGGGCGATGAAGGTGCGGTATCCCCCCTCCAGCTCCGCGATCCGGGCCGCAAGCTCCATCGTCGTGGGCGTGCCGTACAATCCATACGTGTAGCCGACTTCGTGCTGCTTCCAGCTGTCGGTGAGGGCGTTCGCGCGCGGGAAGACCGTGGTCGAGCCGCGGTAGACGGGCGTCGCGAGCGATCGGTAGCCCTCCGGGACGGTCGTCTCGGTGTGGATCAGCTTCGTTTGCCAGGAGCGAGTCATGGTTTTGACGGACTGACTGACGGAAGGCTGAGGGTGAACGTCGCGCCCTGCCCCTCGACGCTCTCCACGCGCACGTCGCCCTGCATCGCGCGCGCGAGATCGCGACTGATCGCGAGGCCCAGGCCCGCGCCTTCGTGCCTGCTCGTGAGCGTGCGGCCGAGCTGCACGAACGGATCGAAGATCACCTCGAGCTTGTCTGCGGGAATCCCCGGGCCGGTGTCGCGCACGGAGATCGTCACCGCCTCCCCCTCGCGACCGCAGAAGACCGTGATCGTCCCCCCCTCGGGCGTGAACTTCACCGCGTTCGAGAGAAGGTTGAGCACCACCTGTTCCACCTTGAGTCGATCGGCGATCGCCGCAACGTCCGGCGGACAGCCGCTGCGTCGGAGCCCCAGCTGCTTGCGCTCGATCTGTGGAGTGACCATGGCCAGCACTGCGTCCACGACCTCGTGCGCGAAGATGAGCTCACGCTCATAGACGATCCCGCCGGCCTCCATCCGACTGTAGTTGAGCAGGTCGTTCACGATCCCGAGCAGATGCTGCTGGCTGTTCCGGATGCGCGCGAGATAGTCGCGGTGCTGTTCGCTCACGTCGCCGCCCACCCCTTCCATCATTAGTTGCGCATACCCCGCGATGGCGTTCAGCGGCGTACGCAGCTCGTGCGACATCGCGGCGAGGAAGCCCGTCTTCGCGCGGTTCGAGGCTTCGACCTCCGCGAGCCGCCGTGCATCTTCGACCTCGCGTTGCTGCGCGAGACGGCGCTCCGTGAGATCGCGCGTCACCTTCGCGTATCCGATCAGCGTCCCCTCCTCGCCGAAGAGCGCGGTGATGACGACGTCCGCCCAGAACCGCGTCCCATCCTTACGGATGCGCCACCCTTCCTCCTCGTAGCGGCCCTCGCGAGTGGCGATCTCGAGCTCGCGGGCGGGATGTCCCGATGCAGCCACCTCGGGTGGATAGAAGGTCGAGAAGTGCTTGCCAAGTATCTCCTCGGCCTCGTAGCCCTTGATGCGGCGCGCTCCTTCGTTCCAGCTCGCCACGCGACCCTCCGGATCGAGCATGAAGATCCCGTAATCCTTCACGCTCCGCACGAGGATGCGAAAGCGCTCCTCGCTCTCCCGCAGCGCGTCCTCCCACCGCCGGCGCGCCGTGAGGTCGCGCGTCACCTTGGCGAAGCCGACGAGTTTGCCGCTCGCGTCACGGAGGGTGGTGATGATGACGCTCGCCCAGAAGAGCGTGCCGTTCTTCCGAACGCGCCATCCTTCGTCCTCGACGCGCCCTTCCCGTTCGGCAACGAGCAGCTCTGCCTGGGGCTTGCCGGCCGCCAGATCCTCGGTGGTGTAGAAGATCGAGAAGTGCCGGCCGATGATCTCCTCTGCCGCGTATCCCTTGATGCGCTCTGCCCCGGCGTTCCAGCTGAGGATCACCCCCGCTGGATCCAGGGCGAAGATCGCGTAGTCGCGAACGCTCTCGACGAGCAGCTGATACAGCCCCTCCGCCTGGCTGGCCTCACGATGCGCTGTTTTCAGGAGGGGGAATGGCGCAGCCGTCGCCTCGCCGGCCGCCGAGGCGGCCGGCCCGACCTGGGTGCTTCCCGAATCGTCGTCCTTTCCGACCTGCGGTTCGTTCATTCGGAGACTGTGGACCTTGGGAGAGCAGCGTGCGCCAGCACTGGAGGATAAAGTGCGCGCGGAGCCACCGCACAGGCATGATGCTTTCTCGAACGTCGTTCGTCACCCCTTTGTAACCGGCTGCGTCGGGCAGTCAGGCCGCTCCAGCCTTACGTGCCACCTGCGGCAGCTTCCGGTGTAGCAATCGCCAAAAGCCCGTCCACGATGCGTGGGCGCGGCGCGCCCGCTCTGTTGGCAGGAGTCACAGCATGACGACAAGACCGGCCGGCACTCGCCGACCTCTTGCACTGATTCGCTCGGTCCACCGCGGCTTTCCCTGGCGGACCGCCCGGCGCGGAGCGCTGTGGCTGCTGAGCGCGCTGATGCTGTGTGAGTGGCGCTACACTCCTCCCGCGCTCTTCAGCGAGCAGCGCTCCGCGCGCAGCGCGGCTCCAGTGCGACACTGCCGCCGGAACACGCCGTGCACCACCAGGCGAGCCGTCGGTGCGTGGAGTGATTCGCTCACGTACCTGTCGAGTGGAGTGGACGGAGCCACGACCCTCAAGCGCTGGCCGGAAGACGGGCTACCGATCACCGTCTGGATCGCCGAGTCCGGGGGACCACACACGCGGGCGGAGGTCCGCCGCCGTATCGCGCGCGACGCGTTCCATACATGGATGGAGATCGGCATTCCGACGCGCTTCGTCTTCGTCTCCGACTCGTCCAGCGCGATGGTGCATGTGCTCTGGCGACGCCAGCTGCCCGACCGTCGCGCCGGCCAGGTCACGCGGCAGGCCGACAGCGATGGATGGCTGCGGAGCGCGGAGATGGAGCTCAGCATCCGCAACATCACGGGCGCGTATCAGGACACCGTCACGCTCCGCGCCGTGGCGCTGCACGAGGTCGGGCACCTGATCGGGCTGGAGCACAGCCCGGACGAGCGCGACATCATGGCCCCCTGGGTGGTGGTCCGTCAGCTCTCGGCCCGTGACCGCGCGACGGCGAACGCGTTGTACGGAGTCGGCTTCTACGAGGACGATCGCTAATCGTCCTTACCAGGGCAGCTCGGCGACGACGAGCGTCCGCCCGTGGCCATCCGGCACCACGTTGACCGCCAGCAGCGCGCGGTCGATCCGGTTGCGCCGGTGCGAGTGCGCATAGCTCACCACGCGTGAGCCGAGGAGCGCCCCGACGAAACCGCCCGCCACGATGTCGCTCGCCCAGTGCTGGTCGAGATAGATGCGGGTGAGGCCGGGGACCATCGCCGCCGTGTAGAGCAGCGGCGCGGCCCACTTCGTCGCTTCGGGACGGCGCAGGTGAATCTCGCCGACCAACGCCGTCGCCGTCGCGAAGGCCGCGGCCGTGTGCAGCGACGGGTACGAGCGGGTCTCGAACTGACTGAACCCCTTCCCCGGCTTGAACAGGAATGGATCCTCGGGCGCTTCGCGCGGGCGCGTCCGCCCGATCGTGCCGCGCAACACTTCGCTGATCCCGGTCGTGAGCACGAGCGCTTCGAACGTGTGC
This sequence comes from Gemmatimonadota bacterium, assembly GCA_019510405.1. Taxonomy (GTDB): domain Bacteria; phylum Gemmatimonadota; class Gemmatimonadetes; order Gemmatimonadales; family Gemmatimonadaceae; genus AG11. The sequence continues at coordinate 6,393 of JAEKKK010000297.1, forward strand.
AGCCCAATGTCCGCCGTGGTCTCCGAGTGGGCGAGTCGCCCGATGCCCCAGGTCGCGAATGCCGCGATCGTCAGCGGTGTCTCGTTCAAACGCGTTGCCGTCGAGACCCTGTCGTGGCGGGTGGAGTCGCCCTGCACACCTTCGCTGCGCGCCCAGTGTGCGATGCGCAGATCGAACGAGCTCACTGCGACCGACGCCGCGAGGGCGATACCACTGGCGACGAGATCGCGTTTGACGAAGAAGGTCTTCTGGGCACCGTGGCTCGCCGAGTCAGTGCCCGCGTGCAACCGCGCGTCGGATGCGACGCTCGTATCACGAGCCTGTCCAGTTTCCTCCTGCGCGCCTACGGACGACGGCGTGACGCCCAGCGCCGCTCCGAGAGCGGCCGCGCAACACACGTGACGCGGGAGCAGAAGGCGGTGCATGCGGTGCATGCCGCCTTGCATGCGCAAGGATGACACCAGTTGCGCGAGATGCCGGCACCGAATCGGTCCTGCTCCGGGCATCGCTCCACTCGTGACGGGTACCTGGCAGCATCGAGCTCTGGCGCGCGTCCGCGCGGGTGGGCACGTTGCGCCCATGCGTGCACTGCTCGTTCGCCGACTCTCGATCCTCCTCGCGACCACCGTCGCTCCTCTCGCATTCCGCAGCGCGTCCGCTCAGCAGGGCGAAGGCCCTCGCATCTTCGCGGGCGCGCCCGAGGCGCGCTGGATCGCGCCACCCGGAATGCCGTCGGATTCCTTCGGGATCTTTCATGCGCGCCGCACACTCGATCTCGCGACGAAGCCTGCGCGGTTCGTCGTGCACGTCTCGGCCGACAACCGATATCGTCTCTACGTCAACGGCGTCCAGGTGTCCTCGGGGCCTCAGCGGTCCGATCCCACACACTGGCGCTACGAGACAGTTGATCTGGCTCCCTACCTCACCGCCGGCTCGAACGTGATCGCGGCCGTGGTGTGGAATTGGGGCCCGCACCATCCCGTCGCGCAGCACAGCGTGCGTACCGGCTTCCTGCTGCAGGCGGACTCCCCGAGCGAATCGGCAGCGAGCACGGGCCCGGGCTGGAAGCTCCTCCGGGACTCGGCGTATGACGAGGTGCGCGTCTCGTACAACGATGTCCGCGCCTACTACGCTGCGGCGCAGGGAGAGCGCGTTGATGGCGCGCGGTACCCGTGGGGCTGGGAGCGGCGCGACTTTGACGACAGCCGGTGGTACTCCATCCCCGCGGCTCCAGTCAGTGCCGGCGGTGAACCGGCTTTCGTCGGCGAGGTGCACCTGCACGCCGTGCCCGGACGTGGGGGTTATGGCGACGCGAGTGGATGGCAGCTCGAGCCGCGTGACATTCCCGCGATGGAGGAGACGCCGATCCGTTTCGCCGCGGTTCGCGAGGCAACCGGCGTCGCGGCAACCGATGGATTCATCCGCGGGACCGGCGACCTCGTCGTCCCGGCAAACGCGCGCGCATCGCTCGTGCTCGACCACGGACGAACGACGAACGCGTACAC
>JAEKKK010000298.1 GCA_019510405.1 Gemmatimonadota bacterium
CATCAAGGAGTGGGCGATCGGCCGCGGCGTGACGCACTTCACGCACTGGTTCCAGCCGCAGACCGGCCTCACCGCCGAGAAGCACGACGCCTTCCTCAACTTCGACGACGACCGCCAGCCGCTCGAGCAGTTCACCGGAGCGCAGCTGATCCAGAGTGAGCCCGACGCGTCGAGCTTCCCCTCCGGTGGCCTGCGCGCTACGTGGGAAGCGCGTGGATACACGGCGTGGAACCCGGCCAGCCCGGTGTTCATCGTCGAGGCGGGCGGCACGCGCACGCTGTGCATTCCGTCGGTCTTCATCGGCTACAACGGTGAAGCGCTCGACGAGATGACGCCGCTGCTCCGCAGCTCCGACGCGCTCTCCGCCAAGGCGATCGAGCTGCTCGAGCTCCTCGGCGACAAGGGCGTGCAGCGCGTCTTCACCACGCTCGGACCCGAGCAGGAATATTTCCTCATCGACCGCAGCCACTTCGCGCTGCGTCCTGACCTCGTGATGGCCGGCCGCACGCTCGTCGGCGCACCGCCACCGCGTGGCCAGCAGCTCGAGGACCACTACTTCGGCGGCATCCCGGAGCGCATCCAGGCGTGCATCGCCGAGGCGGAGCACGAGCTGTACAAGCTCGGCGTGCCGATCGTGACGCGTCACAACGAAGTCGCGCCCTCGCAGTTCGAGATGGCGCCGATGTTCGAGGAGACGGACATCGCCGTCGACCACAACCAGATGGCGATGGCCGTGCTGCGCCGCGTCGCGCTGCGTCACGGCTTGCAGGCGCTGCTCAACGAGAAGCCCTTCGCCGGGATCAATGGCTCCGGCAAGCACTGCAACTGGTCGCTCGCCATCGCTGCGGACAACCCGGAGCTCGACGGCTTCAACCTGCTCAAGCCCGGCAAGACGCCGCACCAGAACATTCGCTTCCTGCTCTTCCTCGCCGCGGTGCTGAAGGGCGTGCATCGTCACGCCGGCCTGCTCCGCGCGGGCATCGCCTCGAGCGGCAACGAGCACCGGCTCGGCGCCAACGAAGCGCCGCCGGCCATCATCTCCGTCTTCATGGGCGCCAGCCTCACGTCCATGATCGAGTCGATCGCCGCCGGGAAGACGTCGGCCAACGCCGCGCAGGCGATGATCAAGCTCGGCGTCGCCAAGCTTCCCGAGGTCGAGAAGGACAACACGGACCGCAACCGCACGTCGCCCTTCGCCTTCACGGGGAACAAGTTCGAGTTCCGCGCCGTCGGCTCGTCCGCCTCGATCGCGTTCCCGATCGTGCTCCTCAACGCCGCCGTCGCCGAGGCGCTCGGTGAGATCACCGAGGAGATCCGCGCCAACCTGAAGAAGAACAGGTCGGTGGACGACGTCGTGCTCGCCGTCGTGCGCCCGATCTTCAAGGACACCGCGGCGATCCGCTTCGAGGGGAACAACTACTCCGACGAGTGGGTGAAGGAGGCCCAGAAGCGCGGCCTGCCGAACCTCCGCCGCACCCCCGAGGCGCTCGAGCAGCTCGTCAGCCGTCCCGCGCGCACGCTGCTCAACAAGCTCGGCATCCTGAGCAAGGCGGAGCTCGAGTCGCGCTATCACGTGCGCCTGGAACGCTACGTGAAGGACATCCTGATCGAGATGCACACGCTGAAGGAGATGATCGATACGCTCGTCATCCCGGCCGCGTTCAGCTATTCCGGATCGCTCGCCGCCGCCGCCGCGCATGCGGTGTCGGCCGGCATCAAGAATGTGCCGCAGGTCGAGGCGGCCAACGAGATCGGCTCCCTCATCAACTCGCTCCGCGGGGAGCGGGACGCCCTCGTCGCTGCGATCGAGAAGGCGGAGGGGCTGCACGACGACCTGCCGAAGCAGGCCAAGTTCCTCACCTCTACCGGAGCGGACGCCATGCTGGCTGCCCGCACGGCGTCCGACGCGATCGAGCTCACGATCTCCGACGAGCTCTGGCCGCTGCCGAAGTACCGGGAGATCCTCTTTCCGGTGTAAGCAGGCTGGACGGTTGATCAGTGAAGGGTTTCGGGGGGCACATCGGATGAACCGGTGTGCCCCCCGTGACTTACCCGTCACCAACCGGCGCACGAACACGTAGTATTTGACATATGGACCTCTATGGCTTCTGCCTCGCTCTCGGCGGCACTGGACTCGCCGCGATGGCGGTGGGAGGGCTCGCCCAGCTTGGGCACGTTGGACACGGTGGTCATGGCGCGCACGGCGGGCATGGTGCGCATGGCCACGGCGCACAGGGCGGACATGGTGGCCATGCGAGCCACGCTGGTCACGCCCACACCGGTCAGCACGCGGCGCACGCAGGACACGCTGCTTCGCACGCCGCGCACGCGCAGCACGCACATTCCGCGCAGCGCGCCGGCGAGCAGGGCGCAGGCTGGGTCATGTCCCTGCTCTCGCCACGTGTGCTCTTCGCGATGCTCGTCGGTTTCGGTGCGGGCGGGCTGCTCGCGACGCCGCTCGGCGAGCCGTGGCGCGCCGGTGCCGCGGTGCTCGCCGCGGCAGCGTTCGAGGGGCTGCTCGTCGGCCCGCTCTGGCGCCTGCTGTTCCGCTTTGAGTCCGCTCCCGCCGCGACGCTGGAGAGCGCGATCGAGGACGACGCTCGTGCGGTGATGGGATTCGACGCGAATGGCCAGGGGCTGGTCGCGTTGGATGTCGATGGACAGATCGTGCAGCTCCTGGCGACGCTCGCTCCGGACGATCGCGCGCGCGGCGCGCGCATCCGCTCGGGCGACGTCGTTCGCGTCTCGAGTATCGACGCCGCGCGCAATCGCTGCACCGTCCGCGTACCCGAATCCTGAGCGGACGCATTCTTCCACTTCTCTATCCATGTCAAATCTGATTCTCATCGCCGGCGTCGTGCTGTTCGTGCTCGTCGTGCTGCCCATGATCGTCGCGTCCTTCCTGCGCAACGTCGAAGCGGGCACGATCCGGCTCGTCAGCTGGCTGGCCGGCGGTACGGTCATCTATCGCGGTCCCGGAAAGTCCAAGGAGATTCCGCTGCTCACTACGGGCACGACGATCTCGAGCAAGGTGATCAACGTCGATCTCGACATCACCGATCAGACGGCCGATCTCGACGAGAACGGCACGCCACAGCCGATCAAGGTGCGCGTCCTCGCCAGCGCGATCGTCTCCGTTGGTGACACCGATCAGCTCATCAAGACGGCGGCGAACCGCTTCTTCGCCAAACCGGAAGTCGATCAGATGAACACGATCACCGATCTGCTCTCCAGCTCCGGCCGCCGCGCCATCAACCTCCTCACCCACGATCAGCTGTTCTCGGCGAAGGGTCCGTCACGTGCGCTACCGGCCGGCACGTCCGCGGTCACGGCCGTCGCGCCGCCGACACCTCGCGCGCTCGTCGCCGCGGACGGCACGGACACGCTCGAGGACGACGACGATCCGCTCGCCGTGATCATCCGCAAGGCGTGCTCGCGCGAGCTCACCGATCTCGGCCTCATCTTCAACTCGCTCAACATCAAGGTCGTGCAGAGCGAGGTGGCCGATGCACGCCGCCGCATGTCCGCCGCCGAGGCCCAGGCGACGGCCGACATCGTCTCGGCGCAGCAGGCGCGCCGCGCGAAGGAGGCGCAGCTCGAGGCCGAGCGCAACATCTCCGACAAGCAGCGTGAGCTCGAGCAGACGCGCGCCGCCAACGCCGCGCTCATCGCGCAGGCCGAAGCCAAGCGCCAGGAGGCGATGGGCGTGCAGCGCGTCGCGGAGCTCGACGCGACCCAGATCGCGCAAGCGCGCGCCGACGCAGAGCGCGTACAGATCGAGGCACAGGCCGCCGCCGAGGCGGAAGCGATCCGCATCCGCACCGTCGCCTCCGCGCAGGCCGAAGCGATCGAGAAGGTGAACCAGGCGATCGCCGCGGGTGGCGAGAGCTACTTCCGCTACCGCCAGATCGAGATGCTCCCGACCATCGCGCCGAAGATCGCCGACGCACTGGCCGAGGCACGCCTCATCACCATCTCCGGTGGCGAGAACGGCGGCGCGGCCAACAACGCGACGAATCAGATCGCCAGCGTGATCCAGACCGTGCTCGCCGCGCAGCTCGTCACCAAGGGCGGTGTGCTGGGCGACCTCGGCGGAAATGGCGTCGCGGCGCCGATGTCACCGATCCCGCCCGTCGTGCCTCCCGCCCCGACGCGGAAGTAGCGCGACGCAAGGGTGCATGAAACAACGAGGGGCCGGCTCACGCCGGCCCCTCGTGCACATGCGGTGTCGTCGTCAGGCGATCGCCATCGGCGCGCCGCCCTGCGGGTTCCACAGGTGCGTCTCATCCGGCGCCTGTTCGAGCCAGGCGAGTAGCGCGTCGTACACCAGGAAGCCGTGCCGCAGCTGCTCGTGATCGTCGGCGAACATGCGCGACAGCCCGAATGAGATGGCGAGCAGGCCGGCGCATTGCGGGGCCAGGTCGAGCCGCGCCGTATCGGCACCGCGGACGATTCGCGCCAGCCGCATCAGGGCGGGGTTCCGATCGAGCGCGTACTTGGACAGGATCGCGTCGAAGCTGCACAGCGGCCCGACGTGCGACAGCTCGACCCCTTCGACGTCGAATGGGATCGCTCCCGTCTCCGCCGCGATGCGGATCACGTCGTCCGCCGGCGCGAACAGGAACTCCGCATTCGCGTCGATGTAGCGCGCGATCAGCCACGGACAGGCGATCCGATCGATCTTCGGACGCTCACGAGTGATCCACTTCATGGGCGGAGCTCTCCGGGAAAGACGCGCGCGTTGAAGAGCCGGTCCGGCGAGCGCGGTGCGCTCAGGGATATCCGTTGTACTGCAACGCGGCGGGCTGCTTCGGCTCGTTCCACCCGCGGCGCTTCGGCCCTGGCCGCAGCCAGATGACGATGAGGCCGCAGTCCGCTTTTCCGGCGTACTTGAGCGGAGCGGTCGCGGCGTCCTTGTACAGCTCGATGCCGGCAATCTGATTCGGCACCACGTCGTTGACGTCCCACCCGAGCTCCGTGCCGTCGATCACGACGTTCGCGCCGCGGCACGGCACCGTGCCGGGTGGACCGGGCTGCACGGCCATCATCTTCGCGTACCGTCCACGCCCCTGCATCGTATAGCCGCCCATCCGCGACAGCAGATCCGAGGTCTTCTTCGCCTGCGAGCGCTGGATGTCGGAGAGTGTGAGGAAGTGGCCGAACAGGTTCGTTCGCCGGTTGTATTCGAACTCCGCCAGCGGTGGCCGCTTGGCGAGGACACGAACCGAGTCGAGGGCGAACGCACGCCGCAGTCGCACGCTCTCCTCGCGACGTGCGTTCGGACGCAGGTCGACCGCGATCTCGCCGAGTGCGTAGCCTAGCTTCCGGACGACGAGCACCTGCGTTCCCGTGGGAAGACCACTGAGGATGAAGTGTCCCGCGTCGTCCGTCGTGGTGAACGGCTGCGCATCGCGCACGCGAATCTCCGCACCCGGCACGAACTGCCCCGTCGTGCTGCGCACCGTACCGCTCAGAATTGCCGTCCCGGTGAGCGCCAGCTCGACCGGTGCCGAGTCGGCGCTGCTCGCCGCGCGACCCGCGGTTGCCGCGGCGGCGATGATCGTCGAGTCCGCCGTCGAGCGCCCCGCCAGGACCTGCTCGAGTGAATCGAGTGCGGCGATCGTCGGCGCGTACTGCATGCTCATCGAGAAGTCGCGCACGACGACCCCTTCCTCGCGCGAGACGATCAGGCGCATCGCGGCGCCCACGCGCTCCTTGTTCTGTACCTGCACCTCGAGTGACTGATCGGCCGGCACGCCGCAGAGCCGATACTCCCCGAGTCGGTTCGTCGAAGCAGATCCCGAGCGCCGTTCCGACTCGATCTTGTGCTTCTTGCGATCGATCGTGATCGAGGTCCACGCCACCACCACCTTCGCTCCCGTCAGCGGGGCGTCGGTGTCGGCGTCGACGACGCGGCCCGCGAGAACACCTTTATCCGGGCCGAGTGCGACGCCCGGGCAGACCATGTCGCGCAGCATGGCGCCCGAAGGCAGCGTGACGTCGGAGCGCGTGGTCCGACCGTCGGAGATCACCAGCCGCTCGCTCGGAAGCGCCATGTCCAGCGAGTCGAGCGTCGGGTGGCTCACCTGGACGAGATAGTGTCCGATCGGGAGCGATTCGACGTGGAATCGCCCGTGCGCGTCGACCCTCGCACTGACGGCGACGCTCGTGTCCGACTCGAGCCGGACGAGCAACACCTGTGCGCCACCGAGGGGACGCGACGCGAGCGTCCCCTTGACTGTCCCCTCGAGACGCCCGATCGGGCTTTGCGGCGCGGCCAGTGCTCCCGAGAGGATGAGAGACACGGCACTCACAGCGACGGTGTTTCGCATGTGTTCTCCTGCACCAACGGCTCGTTGAACGTGCCGCCACTTCCTCGATCACTTCAGAGAGTCTGGCAATGCATCAGTCAGACCCGTCCATCTCACTCCGCCCGCCTCAGTATTTCCCGAGGTAGTTGCAACGGGGCCACCAGGACCGCTCGCACTCGCTGTACGAGGCCATATGGTAGGGTGTGGCAGTCGATTCTGCTACCACATCCGGTACAAGATGTGGTACAGATCGCGGGAGCGCCAAGAGTGTTCCGACCGACCGGCGAGCGGGCGGCCAGGCTTCTCCGTGAGCCGCTCGACACGGGCGTGGAACGCCCTCAAAGGTGATGCCTGCGGTCGCTGGCCGGTTGTGGCCGTCCACGCAGCGCGCCGCGCAGATCTACGTCGAAGTCAGTAGATGTAGACTTTCGTCCCCACGGGGACGTTTTCATACAACCAGGCGATGTCCGCGTCACCGAGCCGGATGCACCCGTGGGTCGCGCTCGTGCCGATGGAGGCGCCATACGGCGTCCCATGAAGCAGGAACCCGTTGCCGAGTATCAGGCGATACGCTCCGAGCTCACCGCGGATCTGTCGCTGCTTGGTGTCGAGCGGCGGCACGAACAGCGTGTTGTCGAAGACGATGTGCTCGTCCAGCACCAGGGGGGTGAACTCGCTCTGGCTGGGGAGGATGATGCCGACCTCGTCGCCCTCCACGAGCAGGCGGCTCCCGTCTCGCAACCTGACGATCTGTCCACGCGTGATCGAACGCATGTCGAGGTGATTCTCGAGCGCCACCTCGGCGAAGTGCCAATCGGGCGCGCGCCACACGGGGTCCTTTTCCTTGGCGAATACGGTACGCACGCCCCGGGGCGTCTGGAAGTACCAAGAACGGCCGCCGAAGGCGAGCGTCGTGTTGAGGGCCGTGGCGACCGAAGCGGCACGGAGAGTATCGTCATCCCGAATGACGAACAGTTGGTGCTGAAACAGGTCGACCACAACGCGCAACCCGTTCGCCCGCTTGGCCCCCGCGCGACCTCGGGCCCAGCCGACGCTGTCCTGCCGGGATTTGAACAGCTGTGCGATGTCGGGTGGGATGGCCATGGTGGCAGAGTCCACCGCGGCGTCGTCGGCTGAGTCGGCGAGCGCGGCCTCGGGAAGCTGCTGGACACCGTTTGCGACCGATGTGCTATCGGCGGTCCGGCGCGCGATCCTGGCGATCAGCGAATGCAGCCGGCTCGACGAGCGCGTTGGAGTAACCTCGACGGCCACCGCCTGAACGGGATCGACGTGGGGATCAGTGCTCTGGGCACGAACGTCACCTGCAAGCGCGACGACGAGCGAAAGACTGCAGCACAGCGAGCAGATGAGCGAAGTCGACATGCAAGGTGTTCGAAGATGAGAAGGGCACCGTCGGTAGTCGGGCCCGTGTTGCGACAAGGGTAGCGCTCACGGGTGCGTTGGCCCCATGCGCTCCCCGTACCGCTGTCCGAACGGCTGGTCTGGAGTGAAATGGGGTGGCTTGCACCAGGTCGGACCGACGGATGGCGTCGGAGTCGAAGCCGTTGCCT
>JAEKKK010000299.1 GCA_019510405.1 Gemmatimonadota bacterium
ATCTCTGGATGGATCCCGGCGATCCGCGGGTGCGCGACCGGACGACGCGCGTCGTGCTCGACATCGTGCGCCGCTACGACATCGACGCGATGCACATCGACGACTACTTCTATCCGTACAAGGAGCAGCAGCGCGGGCGTGATATTCCCTTCCCGGACGACGCGACGTACGAGCGCTATCGCCGCGACGGCGGTACGATGTCGCGCGAGGACTGGCGGCGCGAGAACGTGAACCTCCTCGTCCGCCAGCTCAACACGGCCATCCACGACGTGAAGCCGTGGGTGCGCTTCGGTGTCAGCCCGTTCGGTATCTGGCGCCCCGGCAACCCGCCCTCGGTGCGCGGCCTCGATCAGTACGCCGAGATCTTCGCCGACGCCCGCAAGTGGGTGCGCCAGGGCTGGGCGGACTACTTCACCCCGCAGCTCTACTGGTCGGTGGACAAGCCCCAGCAGCGCTACGACGAGTTGCTGAAGTGGTGGGTGAACGAGAACGTGTACGGACGGCACATGTGGCCCGGCAACTATACGGGAAAGATGACGCTTCCCGCCTTCCACTGGCCCGCGAGCGAGATCGTCGAGCAGATCCGTCTCACGCGCGCGCAGCCCGGCGCGACGGGCAACGTGCACTTCAGCATGAAGGTCTTCCTCGATGACCCGGACGGGTTGAACGAGCGGCTCGTGGCGGGGCCGTATGCGCAGCCCGCGCTGGTGCCGGCCACGCCGTGGCTCAGCGTCGGCACACCTCCCGCCCCGTCGCTCGGTGTGCACCCGGACGCGACGACGCGGCGCCCGATCCTCGACATCCAGCCCACCGCGGCGGCGCCGGTGCCGATCGGCGTCGGCGGAAGCTCCACCGTGTCCTCGACGCCCTGGCTCTGGGTCGTGCAGACACGGAGCGACGCGGGCTGGACGACGGAGATCGTTCCCGCAGCGGTCCGCTCGCGCCCCCTGGCGGCTCGCGGCGCCGACGCGCCGCTCGAGGTGCGCGTCACCATGGTGGACCGGCTCGGCGTCACGAGCGCACCGGCCATCCTGCGCGCTCCCTTCGGCGCCGCCACCACGACCACCGGCGGGCAGTAACCCTCCGGGTCACATGTTGGGGTCAGACCCCGAGGGCGCAGCCCGAGGGCTCTGACCCCTTGGCGCGACGGAGCCTTGTCATCTGAGTGAGCGTCGATCCGAGCGGAGCGAGTCGAGGGTCCGTACTTGCAAGCGGCGAGCGGCGAGCAAGGAGCGGTTGAGCAATCCTGCGGCGAGCAATGAGCTTCTGAGCGGCGAGCATTCAGCTGAGCCCAGCGGCGAGCCTTCAGCGGTAGCCAATACGGTCAGCGGCGAGCCCTCAGCCGTCAGCCAACGGCCCAGAGGGACAGATCCGGCCTTTTCCGCAGCATTGTCGTTTCAGATTTGCGTTCCGTCGTTGCCGAGTAGCGCGACGAGCGCCGCTCGCCCAGAATGGGTGACCCCGCTCGACACATCGCGTGTGCGTCTCTTCTCCATGTCCGCATGCTCGCTCGGATCATCGCTGTCGCGACGTTGGCCGCGGCGCTGTGCGGCGCGACGTCTCTCGAGGCACAGCGCGCCGCATCACATCAGCCGCAACGCGTGCGCGTCAGCGACAACGGCCGGTTTCTCGTCACCGAGGACGGACGCCCCTACTTCTATCTGGGTGATACGGGGTGGGAGCTGTTTCACCGTCTCACGCGCGACGAGGCGGTGCGCTACCTCCAGCTGCGCGCCGAGCAGGGATACACGGCGATCCAGGCCGTCCTGCTCGGCGAGTTCGACGGGCTCACGGTACCGAATGCGTATGGCGACCTGCCGCTGATCGGTCGCGATCCGACGAAGCCTGCCGTCACCCCAGGCGCCGATCCGGCGTCGGCGCCGCAGTACGATTACTGGGACCACGTCGACTTCATCGTGCGCGAGGCGGAGAAGCGCGGACTGCACATCGCCATGCTACCGACGTGGGGGCGGTGGGTGAACAACCCGCAATCACCAACCGACGTCGTGTTCGACGAACGGAACGCCGAGTCGTACGGCCGGTTCATCGGCGCCCGATACAGGGACCATCCGATCATCTGGGTGCTCGGCGGCGATCGACATACCGACGGCGTGGAGAAGGTGTGGCGCGCCATGGCGCGCGGGATCGCGATCGGCACGAGCGGCCGCGAGGACTACTCGCGCGTGACGATGACCTTTCATCCGTGCGGCGCGTGCACGTCGTCCACGGCGTTCCACGATGATCCGTGGCTCGACTTCGACATGCAGCAGACGGGTCACGGGCTCGCGCTGCCGACGCACAGCTGGGCGCGGATCGCGGCGGACTATGCGCGCATGCCGCCCAAGCCGGTCGTCGACGGCGAGCCGCTGTACGAGGATCATCCGCTCGACTTCCGCGCCGCGCAGAACGGCTACTCGTTCGATGCACACGTGCGGCAGCGCGTGTACTGGGACGTCTTCGCCGGAGCGGCAGGCGTCACCTACGGCAACCACGCCGTCTGGCAGTTCTACGCCCCGAACCGCCAGCCGGTCAACGGGCCGCTGATGTACTGGGCCGCCGCGGTGCATCGGCCCGGCGCGGCGCAGCTTCCGCTCCTCAAGCGGTTGATGGAATCGCGCCCCTATCTCTCGCGCGTGCCGGACCAGTCGCTCGTCGCCGATACGCTCGCCGGTGTCGATCATCTGCAGGCCACGCGCGGCGACGGCTACCTGTTCGTGTACAGTGCGCAGGGGCGCCCGTTCGAGCTCGTGATGGGGAAGATCTCGGGCGACACCGTCGCGGCGTGGTGGTTCAATCCACGCAGCGGCGACGCGGCGCCGATCGGGCGCTACGCGAACAACGGCACGCGCACCTTCACGCCGCCGTCGCAGGGATTCGGATCGGACTGGGTGCTCGTGGCCGACGATGCGAGCAGGCGGTACGCCGCACCGGGAATGGCGCCGGCACGCGGCCGCCCGGAGCTCACTCGTCGCTGATGGTGAGGAGCCAGCGCTCGACCGCACCCACGTCGGGCAATCGCCAGCGCGCGATGGTCTCGCCCTCGCCGACCTTCACCGCGTAGCCACCCATCTCGTTCACCACGGCGAACCCGTGTTCGTCGGTGACGTCGTCGCCGATGAACACGGGCGTGCGTCCGTGGAACGGCTCCTCGTTCATGAACGCGCGGATTGCCTCGCCCTTGTCGGTTCCCGCGGGGCGAAGCTCCACCACGTACTTCCCGACCTGGATCTCGTAGTCGTCGCCGAGGTCGTCTCCGAGCGATCGCACGGAGTCGAGCACGTACGATTCCAGCTGTGGAGCAGCACGATAGTGCAGCGCGAGCGAACGGCCCTTGTCTTCCATCAACAATCCATCGAAGGCGTCGGCGACGTCGGTCAGTCGGCGCCGCGCGATCTCCAGCCCTTCCGCTCCGCCGCCGTCCGTCCTCCACACACCGCCGCCATCCCGTCGCTCCAGTCCGTGCTGGCCGGCGATGGGCAGCGGCGCCCCGCCGAAGAGCCGATCGATGTCCTCGATCGAGCGTCCGGTGATCAACGCGAGCGCGCCGCCCGTGATCACGTGCACACCGTGCACGAGATCCAGGGTGGCCGATTCCACGTGCACCGCGTCCGGAGTGCGCGCCAGCTCGAGGAGTGTGCCGTCCACGTCGAGGAAATAGGCCCACCGCCACCGTGGCAACGGAGGCGTCCGATCGCCGTCGAGACTCAGGAGCCGACCTCCGCCGCGGACGCGCGGCCTGACCTCGACGGAAGCTCGTCGCTCGCACGGGTATGCTTCACCGGGAGCCGGCCCGCGAAGCGGCCACGCCGACGCGCATTCGCCGCGTCGAGGAGCATCCTGCCTGCCCAACGGAACACGTTGAACTCGCGCAGGAGGCCGCGCATCAGCCGCATCCGCGCGCGCTGCATCCGGAGCGGCATCGTCAGCGCCGCGTCGAGCGCCGCCGCACACTGGTCGGCGTCGTACGGATTCACCACGAGCGCCTCGGGCAGCTCGCGCGCCGCGCCGGTGAACTGGCTCAGCAGCAGCACCCCCGCCTCGTCGTCGCGCGACGCGACGAACTCCTTCGCGACGAGATTCATCCCGTCGTGCAGACTGCTCACGAAGCAGAGATCGGACGCGCGATAGAACTCGAACACCTCGTGCGCGTCGTGATGCTCGGCGCGCAGCAGGATCACCGGGGCGCGACGGTTGTCGAACTTCTGATTGATGCGCTCGGCGAGCGCGTGCACCCGATCCGAATAGGCGTGGTACTGCTCGATGCTGCTCCGCGTCGGCGCGGCGATCTGCACGAAGGTGAATCGGCCGACCCACTCGGGATACTGCTCCATCAGCCGCTCCACGGCGCGGAACCGTTCCTCGAGCCCCTTCGTGTAGTCCATCCGGTCCACGCCGACGCCGATCGCCTGGTCGGGGGGCAGGCCGAGCTGCTCGCGGATCATGGCGCGGCTCGCGTCCACCGGATGCGCCTCGCGCGCCTCGGCAGGAGGCCACGCCACGGAAATGGGATAGCGCTTGATGAGCGTGCGCTGGCCGCGGTAGGACACGGCGAACGTCTCGCGGTCCACGCGCGCCTCGAGCTGGCGGTCCACCGTGTCCACGAAGTTGTTGCAGTGGAACTGCGTGTGGAACCCGAGGATCGTGCTGCCGAGCAGTCCATCGAGCAGCTGCTCGCGCTGCGGGCAGATCGGCGGCGGATCATGCGCGGCGCGAGCGCGAGATGGTAGTCCTGCACGAGCACCACCGGATCCGAGGTGCGCGCCTCTTCCACCACCGCGTCGGCGAACTTCTTGTTCACCGCCTCGTAGTACTCCCAGTCGTCCGTGCGGAAGGTCGGTCGCACGTGCGCGATGTGACAGAGCGGCCACAGTCCTTCATTCGAGAAGCCGTAGTAGTAGCCGGCCTCCTCTTCCTTCGTGAGCCAGACGCGCCGCAGCTGATACCCCGGATCCTCGACCGGTGCGGCGACGCGATCGTTCGCGTCCACGACCTCCTGATCGGCCGAGCCACTGCCGTGCGCGATCCACGTCCCGGAGCAGGCGCGCATGATCGGTTCGAGCGCCGTGACCAGACCGCTCGCCGGCCGCTGGACCGCGATGCCGTCGCCCTCGTGCACGTGGATGAACGGCTCGCGGTTGGAGACGACGATCACCTCGGCGCCGCGCAGCTCACGGCCGAGGATCTCGCGCAGCGTCTCCGGCGTCCACGTCAGGCGCTCGTCGTCGCGCAGCTGATGCTCCTTCTCCAGATCGCTGATCAGCGTGCGGAGGTCCTCGGCGAGCGGATGATTCTCCGTCGCCGCCACGCGGGACGCCGGACGCAGCAGCCCTTCGCCGCGCAGCAGCGCGCGCATGCCGTGCACCCATCCGCGCCAGCTGAGCTGCGCCACGATCACCGTGATCACCGAGATCACGGCGCCGAGGCCGACGAAGAAGTAGAACAGGTAGCGCTTCGTCTCCTCGCTGCGCCGCGCGACGAAGCTCATGTCCTGCACGAGCACGAGCGCGCTCCCCGAATCCGCCGCGATGCGCAGCGGACGCGCGGAGACGAGGAGGGGCCCGTGTTCCTCGTTGATGATGTGCCCCGACGGCTTCAGGTACGCGGCGAGGGAATCACAGCGGATGCCGGCCGGCAGCGTGGTCGTCCCTTCGGGTCGCACGTCGCCGTTCGCGCAGTAGCCGACGGCGAACAGCCGCTCGTCCTGGGTCAGCCGCGAGAAGAAATCGCGCAGGCCCGCACGGTCGTCGAAGGCGACGAGCTGGCGGAGCGGCTCCTCGACCGTGTTCGCGATCAGGCTCGCGCGGAGGTCGAGGTCCTTCACCGACCATCGCACGGTCAGCCGGTCCACCAGCGGCATCACCGCCGAGGCCAGCACCGCGAGGACGAGGAGCAGCGGGAGGACGAACCGGAGCGAGAGCCTCATCGTGCGAGCACCGTCACGACGGCATGCCGAGCACAGGGCGAATCGTCGCGTCGCCGAGTGTGGAAGCAGGCAGCACGACGTCGCTCAGCCGCGGCCCTTTCGGTGCGGCGATCTCGCCCTCGTGACGACCCTCGCGATACGCGGCGCCGGCCTCGCGCACCGCGTCGATCCATGACTTGAGGGTACGCGACAGGTGCTCGACCTCGACGTGCATGTCGGCCGTGCAATGGATGCCGCGGTGGTGTGTGCTCCCCGCGCGCGCGAACGCTTCCAGCGACGCCGCGAGCGACCGGATCGATCTCAGCACGTCGTGCAAGGTCGAGCGCCGGTACGCTTCCGCCGTCGGGTCACCGAACCGGCTGCACAATGAAGCCGCGACCGCTTCGAGGTCGGAGGGATCGATGGACAGTCTCTCTGGATGGCGGGCGCTGGACATGACTACTCCTGGGGAGGGAGACGCAGCAGTCGGCTCGGCGCGAACAGTCGCGGCGAGCTCCTCGGCACTGACCGTTTCGTTTCCGGTCAGGCAGCCGGTCGGCGTGTTCGGCAAATCACGAGCACATGAGCTACGGCGCTCGCGAGTGACCTGCTGAACCCGGCTGAGCGTTTCGCATGGCCGGTGCGATCATTCCCCCGACGTCGCCTGCGCGTGGTTCAGCGCCGCGACGAGGGTGATCCCGCCGACCATGTTGCCGATGAGTGATGGGAGCACAAACCCCGCCAACGCGTCGGCCCAGCTCGCCTCACCGCGCCAGGCGGCGTAGAACACCTCGCTCGAGCCCGCAACGACGTGCGCAAAGCCGCCCACGGCGATGAGCCAGGTCATGACGACGATCACGGCGACCTTGTTGTGCTCCGCGCCCGGCAACACCCAGACGAGCAGCGCGATGATCCACCCCGCGTAGATGGCGTGCAGGAAGGTGGTCCACCAATCGTGGCGCATCGCCTCGCCGGCGATGTCGGACAGCGCGCGCTTGATGTCCGGCTCCACGACGGCCAGCTTCGCCATCGCCAGGCCGAACAGCAGCGTGCCGATCATGTTCGCCACGAACACCGCGGCCCACAGCCGGAGCACGTCGCCCACCTTGGTGTCCGACTTCCTGGAGAGGAGCGGCACCATCGGCGTCAACGTGTTCTCGGTGAAGAGCTGCTGGCTGCCGAGGATCACGACGAGAAATCCCACACAGTAGCCGAGCTTGGCCACGAGCTCGCGCCACGGGGCGTCAGGCAGCTTCGCGCGCAGGATTCCTTCCGTGAGGAAGGAGAAGCCCATCGAGAGCCCGGCGGCGAGCCCTGACCAGAAGAGCGCGTCGGTCGATCGCTCCAGCTCCTTCTGGCCCTCGCGACGGATGACCTCGTAGGTCGATTTCGCGTCGAGCGACTGGGCCTCGCGAACGTGCTGCTCTTCGGTCGCGTGTTCCGTCCCCGGGTCGGTGCCGTGCTCCGACTCGGGCGGTGGAGCCGATTCGGTGGGGTTCCTGACGTGGGTCGCCATGGCGCTCGCTCGTGAGTGTGCCGGTCTCTCGCGCAGTTCGCGTTCCCGCAGCACGAGTGATGGCGCTCCACTGGCCGGCGGCGCCGCGCGCGTCTTCCCGACGCACCCCCACCTCCGTATTGTAGGCCTTTGCCGCTGAAGACGGCGAACTCCTGATCCGCGAGCCGCGCTCGCCGATCCACTCCATCCTTTCGGACGTCACTCCCGTGCTGCTACCTCGGCTCGCACCTGGGCGCCGTGCGCCATGGTCCCTCGCGTCGCACGTCACGCGTCGCCTGCTCTCGCTGCTCGCCATGAGCGGCGCCGCGGCGTGCGCCACCGCCGGCACTCCCGCCACCGCGGGTATCCCCGCCACCGCGGGAAGCCCCGCCACCAGGGCGACCGCGGCGCTTCCCGCCGGTCCGCGAAAGATCGAGGTGCTCTTTCTCGGGCACGCGTCGGAGCACCACAACTCCGGGAAGTACGCGCCCATCCTCGCCGCGGCGCTGGCGAAGGACGGCATCGACTTCTCGTACACGACCGACCCGAACGACCTCAATCCGCAGAATCTCGCGAAGTACGACGCGGTGCTGCTGTACGCCAATCACGACTCGGCCACACCGGCGCAGGCGCAGGCGCTCCTCGACTTCGTGCGCTCGGGCAAGGGGTTCATCCCGATCCACAGCGCGTCGTTCTGCTTCCGCAACTCGCCGGAGTTCATCCGCATGCTCGGCGGCGAGTTCCAGCGTCACGACACGGCGACGTTCAACACGACGACGATCAACCCCGATCATCCCGTCATGAAGGGGCTCACCCCCTTCACGACGTGGGACGAGACCTACGTCCACACTCACCTCAACCCCGACAAGACCGTGCTCCAGGAGCGCGTGCAGGGGGATCATCACGAGCCGTGGACGTGGGTGCGCACGGAAGGGCAGGGGCGCGTCTTCTACACCGCGTACGGACACGACGAGCGCACCTGGACGCAGGAGGGATTCCAGTCGCTCGTGCGCAACGGAATCCTCTGGGCGGTCGGTGACCGCGTGCGCGCGCAGCACGATCAGTACGCGATCACGCCGCTCGTGTATCACGAGAGCAGCCGGATCCCGAACTACGAGCGCCGCAATCCGCCCCTCAAGCTGCAGGAAGCGCTCGCCCCCTTCGCGTCGATGACGCACATCCAGGTCCCGTCCGGATTCAAGCTCGAGCTCTTCGCGTCGGAGCCGGACATCGTCAAGCCGATCGCGATGGCGTGGGACGAGCGCGGCCGGCTCTGGCTCGCCGAGACCGTCGACTATCCGAACGACATCCACCCCGGGAAGCCGGGCCGCGATCGCATCCAGATCCTCGAGGACACCGATGGCGACGGCAAGGCAGACAAGTTCACGACCTTCGCCGACTCGCTGAACATCCCGACGAGCATCGTCTTCTCGAACGGCGGGATCATCGTGTCGGCGATGCCGGATTTCCTCTTCCTCAAGGATACCACCGGCGACGATCGCGCCGACATCCGGCAGAAGGCCGTCGGCGGGTGGGGCTTCGGCGACACCCACGCCGGCCCGAGCAACCTGCGCTACGGATTCGACAACCGCATCTGGGGCGCGGTCGGCTACAGCAACCACATCACCGTCGATCCGGACGGCGACACGACGAAGTTCGGGCAGGCGATCTACCGCTTCCGGCCCGGCACCTTCGATTCGCTGGAGCACGTCGCGAGCTTCTCGAACAACACGTGGGGGCTCGGCTTCTCCGAGTCGAACGACGTGTTCGGCTCGACGGCGAACAACACCCACGCGATGTACGTCGCCATCCCGCATCGCTTCCAGCGCGACGTGAAGGGACTGCCTCCCCGCGCCGGCAGCACCAAGATCGACGGGCACTACGCCATGACGCCGATCACGAAGAACGTGCGCCAGGTGGACGTGTTCGGCGGCTTCACCGCGGCGGCCGGCTTCAATCTCTACACGGCGCGGCGCTATCCGCGCGAGTACTGGAACCGGATCGCCTTCGTGAGCGAGCCCACCGGCCGGCTCACCCACCGCGCCATCCTCGAGCCGAAGGGTGCCGGCTACGTCGAGCGCGATGGCTGGAACCTGCTCGCGAGCGACGACGAGTGGGTCGGTCCCGTCGACGCGCAGGTCGGCCCCGACGGCAACGTGTGGGTCGCGGACTGGTACAACTTCATCATCCAGCACAACCCGACGCCCCCCGGATTTCAGAACGGCAAGGGGAACGCGTACGAGAATCCGCTGCGCGACCATCAGCACGGCCGCATCTATCGCGTCGTGTACACGGGCGCGCCGGCGGCGAAGCCCATGGCGCTGCACAGGGACAAGCCGGATGAGCTGGTCGCCGCCCTCCGCAACGACAACCTGTTCTGGCGACTCACGGCGCAGCGGTTGCTCGTCGAGCGGGGCAAGCCCGACGTCGAATCGCAGCTCGTCTCGCTCGTCGGCGATCGATCGGTCGACGAGCTCGGACTGAATCCGGGCGCGCTGCACGCGCTCTGGACGCTGCACGGACTCGGCCTGCTCAACGGCTCCGACCGTCGTGCAATGGAGACGGCAGTATCCGCGCTGAGCCATCCGTCTGCCGCGGTGCGGAAGGCCGCCGTGCAGGTGCTCCCACCGACGGCCGCGTCGCTCGCGGCGATCCGCTCCGCGGGCGTGCTCGACGATCGCGATGCGCACACGCGCCTCGCCGCGGTGCTCTTCCTCTCGCAGATGCCCGCGTCGGAGGAGCTGGGCCAGCTGCTCTACACGCTGGGCAAGGCGCCCGAGGTGGAGCAGGATGAATGGCTCTCGCAGGCGGTGTACGTCGCCGCGGCGAAGCATCGCGCGGGCTACCTCAAGGCATACGCCGCCGACCTCGGCGCCGAGCCGTATCGCGCGCTCGCGCAGCGGCTCGCGCAGGAAGAATCGTCACCACCAGTGGTCGTGACCGGGCGAACCGGCGGTCCCTCGGAGCCCGCGGCGAAGCCCGCCGTACCGCAGCTGCGCCCCGTCGGCGAGCGGCTGCTCCGCGCCTACGTGGAAGACGTCGTCGGTCCGATCACGCGGCCGACGCGGTCGGCGCCGATCCCGGACTGGATGAACCCTCCGTCGAAGGAGCCGGTGCTCGAGCTGGCGGTGAACGTCGTGCGCGGCCAGATGAAGTTCTCGGTGCCGTCGTTCACGGTGAAGCCGAGCCAGCGGGTGAAGATCACCTTCACCAACCCGGACGAGATGCAGCACAACCTCGTCGTCGTGAAGCCCGGCACCGTCGATGCCGTCGGTGCGCTGGCCGATGCGATGGCGAAGACGCCCGATGCGGCGGAGCGCAACTACATCCCGCCCACCCCCGACGTGATCGTCAACACGAAGCTCGTCGATCCGCAGCAGACCTTCACCCTCGAGTTCGTGGCGCCCAAGCAGAGCGGGGACTATCCGTACATCTGCACCTTCCCCGGCCACTGGCGTGTGATGCAGGGCGTGATGAAGGTGGCACCGTGACGATTCGCGTTGCCGTCGTCGGACTCGGGTTCGGCGCGGAGTTCCTGCCGATCTACCAGCGACATCCGGACACCGAGCTCTATGCGATCTGTCAGCGCAACACGGAGAAGCTGAACGAGGTCGGCGATCAGTTCGGAGTCGATCGGCGATACGAGCGCTACGAAGCGCTGCTCGCCGATCCGAGCGTGGACGCGGTGCACATCAACACGCCGATCGCCGCACACGCGCCGATGTCGTTGGCGGGGCTGAACGCCGGCAAGCACGTCGCGTGCACCGTCCCGATGGCCACGACGGTGGACGAGTGCGTGCAGCTCGTCGAGGCGGAGCGCCGCAGCGGCAAGGTCTACATGATGATGGAGACAGCCGTCTACACGCGGGAATTTCTCTACGCGCAGGAGCTGCTCACGTCGGGGAAGCTCGGCAGGCTCCAGTTCCTGCGCGGGTCGCACCAGCAGAACATGAGCCTTCCCGGCTGGCCCGAGTACTGGTACGGCATGCCGCCGATGCAC
Source organism: Gemmatimonadota bacterium (assembly GCA_019510405.1). GTDB lineage: Bacteria > Gemmatimonadota > Gemmatimonadetes > Gemmatimonadales > Gemmatimonadaceae > AG11. Next base: position 11,398 of record JAEKKK010000299.1, read on the forward strand.
TACGCCACGCACGCCGTCGGGCCGCTGCTCGCGCTCGCGCGGGCGCGCGCCGAGTCGGTGGTCTGCTTCGGCTCGGGGCGGATCCGCGACGAGTACGTGAAGCAGTACGGCTCGCCCTTCGCGGTGGAGAGCGCGCTGGTGAAGCTGAAGGACTCCGACCTCGCCTGCGAGGTGACGCGCTCGCTGTTCGACACGATCCGCCAGTATCGCGAGAGCTTCGACGTGTACGGGACGGAGCGCTCCTTCGAGTGGGAGCAGACGATCGGCCAGCATCCGGTCGTGTTCTCCGGCTTCGAGGAAGCGGAGCGCGTCGAGGTGCCGGATTACGGCCGGCTCCTGCCGAAGCAGGTCGCGTCGTTCACCCAGGCGGGTGTGTACGACGAGGAGCACGAGCACACGTCGTTCATCCAGGGCGGCGGACATGGCGGCTCGCATCCGCATCTCGTGAACGAGTTCGTGAGCGCCATCCGCGATCGTCGTCCCGCGTCGGTCGACGCGGCCACCGCGGCCAACTGGACGATGACGGGCGTGTGCGCGCACGAGTCCGCGATGCGCGGCGGCGAGCGGATCGCCATTCCCCAGCCGTGAGCGCGTCGAAGCAGATGCAGCTGGGCATCAGCACGTGGGTATGGACCTCGCCGGCGACGACGGAGGTGCTCGAGTCGCTGCTGCCGCACATCGCCTCGCTCGGCTTCGACGTGATCGAGCTGCCGATCGAGACCGTCGGGCAGTTCGACGTCGCTCGGGTCGGCGAGCTCGCCCGCGCGCATGGGCTCGACGTCTCCATCTGTGCCGTGATCGGACCAGGGCGCGACCTGCTCGTGGCCGGTGAGGCAGAAGAGGGCGTTCGCTACCTCCGCTCCTGCATCGACGTCGCCCAGGCGCTCGGCTCGCCGGCGGTG
>JAEKKK010000300.1 GCA_019510405.1 Gemmatimonadota bacterium
GGATCATGGGCGGCAAGGGCGAGTTCGCGATCATCACGGCGAGCCTGAGCGCGGCGAACCAGAACGAGTGGATCAAGTACATCAAGGAGCCGCTGGCGAAGTATCCCCAGCCGAAGCTCGTCGCGATCCAGCCGAGCGAAGGGGACCGCGACCGCGCCTTCACGGAAACGCAGACCGTGCTCAAGGTGCACCCGACCGTGAAGCTCATCATGGCCATCGCGGCGCCCGCCGTGCCGGGCGCCGCGGAGGCGGTGAAGCAGTCGGGGCGTACCGACGTGAAGGTGACCGGCCTCTCGCTGCCGAACATGTGCCGCCCCTACATCAAGTCAGGGGTGATCGAGAGCATCGTGCTCTGGAACACGATGGATCTCGGCGCGCTCGCCGTGCGGGCCGCGGAAGCGCTGACGACGGGCGAGCTGAAGCCCGGCGCGACGTCGCTCGACGCCGGGAAGCTCGGCAGGTTCGACGTCGTGGGCGACGAGGTGCGGCTCGGCAAGCCGTTCGTGTTCAACAAGACGAACATCGACAACTTCAACTTCTGATCGATGGCGTCCTCCGTCGCACTGTTCGTCCCCTGTTACGTCGACCAGTTCTTCCCGCACGTCGCGATCGCGGCGCTGACGGTGCTCGAGCGGCTCGGTATCCAGGTGGACGTACCGGAGGGCGCGGCGTGCTGCGGCCAGCCGGCGGCGAACGCCGGCTTCGCGCGCGAGGGACACTCGACGATCGCGCGGTTCGTCGACGTATACGCGCCGTACGAGCGAATCATCGTGCTGTCCGGAAGCTGCGCCGTGCACGTGAAGCAGCACGCGGGAGAGGTCGCCGCCCACGGTGGCCACGCCGATACGGCGGGCGCCGGTGTGGCCGAACGGACGACGGAGTTCTGCAGCTACCTGCACGACGAGCTCGGGGTCGACTGGATCGCCGGGCTGGGTGCGACGTACGACGGGCGCGTTGCCGTCCACATCGGCTGCCACGCGCTGCGCGGACTCGGGCTCGCGAAGCCGAGCGAGCTGCAGGTCCGCCCGTTCGACAAGGTGCGGGCGCTGCTCGGCGCGGTGCGCGGGCTGGAGATCGTGGACCTCGCACGGCCGGACGAGTGCTGCGGCTTCGGCGGCACCTTCGCCGTGGCCGAGCCGGCGGTGTCGACGAAGATGGGGCGTGACAGGCTGCGCGACGTCGCGACGCACGGCGCACAGGCGCTGGTGTCGACCGACATGTCGTGCGTGATGCACCTCGACGGACTGGCGCGGCGCGAGCGGATGGGGCTCCCGATGTACCACGTCGCCGAAGTGCTGGCCGGCACGGCGGGCGCGCGATGACGCAGCGCAGCTTCGAGCTGCCCGTGGTCGGCGCGAGTGGGCGTGTCGATCACCCCGCGGCCGCGGCAGCGTTCAACGCCGACGTGGCGCGCACCGAGTGGCACGATGCGTCGCTCTGGTTCGTGCGCGAGAAGCGGGACCGCGCGGCGAGCACAGTGCCCGGATGGGAGGAGCTTCGCGCGCGCGCGTCGGCGATCAAGGAGCACGCGCTGACGCACCTCGACGAGTATCTCGTCCAGTTCGAGGCGAACGCGACGCGGAACGGGATGCAGGTGCACTGGGCGCGCGACGCGGACGAGCACAACCGGATCGTCCACGGGATCTTATCTGCTCAGGGGGCGAGCCGTCTCGTCAAGAGCAAGTCGATGCTCACCGAGGAGTGCGGGCTCAATCCGTACCTCGAGGCGCGCGGCATCGAGGTGGTGGACACGGACCTGGGCGAGCGGATCGTCCAGCTCCGAGGGGAGGGGCCGAGCCACATCGTGATGCCGGCGATCCACCTCCGGAAGGAGGAGGTGGGTGACACCTTCCACGATCACCTCGGCACGCCCGCCGGTCTCGCCGAGCCGAACGCGCTCGCCGCGGCGGCGCGCGAGCATCTGCGCCAGCGTTTCCTCGCCGCCGACTGCACCCTGACCGGGATCAACTTCGCCATCGCCGAGACCGGCGGCTTCGTCGTCTGCACGAACGAGGGGAACGCCGATCTCGGGATGGCGCTCGCGCCGATCCACATCGCGTCGGTGGGGATCGAGAAGATCATCCCGCGTGTCGAGGATCTCGGTGTCTTTCTCCGACTACTCGCGCGCAGCGCGACGGGGCAGGCGGTGACGGCGTACAGCACCCACGTGCATGGTCCGCGCGAGGGGCAGGCACTGCACGTCGTGCTGGTGGACAACGGCCGCACGCGCCAGCTCGCGCGCGAGGAGTTCTGGCGGTCGCTCAAGTGCATTCGCTGCGGTGCGTGCATGAACACCTGTCCGATCTACCGGCGCTCCGGCGGCCACAGCTACGGCTCGACCGTGCCCGGCCCGATCGGCAGCGTGCTGACGCCCGGGCTCGATCTCGATCGCTACGCCACGCTGCCCTTCGCGTCGACGCTGTGCGGATCGTGCACGGCGGTCTGCCCGGTGATGATCGATCTCGACACGCAGCTCTTCCGCTGGCGTCAGCGGGTGGTGGAGAACGGACACGTGTCGCTCGCGAAACGTGCGTCGATCGACGGCGCGACGCGCGTGCTCGATCGGCCGCGGCTGTTTCGTCTCCTCGGCGCGGTAGCGCGCATCGGGCTGAGGATTCTTCCGGCGCCGCTCGCGCGGCGGGCGGCGGGCGTGTGGGGACGGACGCGCGAGGCGCCGGTGCCGCCGCCGCAGAGCTTCCGGGCCTGGTATCGCCGGCATCGCGGAGGTGCGGCGTGAGCGCGCCCGAGCGCAGCGCCCGCGACGCGATCCTCGCCGCCGTGCGCGAGGCGCGTCCGCCGGCGGTGGCGCGTGTCGAGGCGCCGATAGCGTCGCCGACGCCTGCGGGCAACGGCGGCATCTCGCGCACCGACGCGTTCAACGCCGCGGGGATCGCCGCCGGCGCCGACGTGACGGTGTGCGCGCGCGGCGACGTCGCCCGGATCGTCGATGCGGCGCTCGGCGGTGCGCGCTCAGTGCTGTCGTTCTCCGATGTCACTCCGTTCGCGGCGCGCGTCGTGGTGGTGGTGAACGAGGAGGATCTCGTGGACGATCTCCACGCCGCATACGCGCGCATCGACGTGCGGGCGCATCCGTTCGGCGCGTTCGTCGCCGGCCCATCGAAGACGGCGGACATCGAGCAGTCGCTCGTGATCGGCGCGCATGGGCCCAAGGCGCTCTCCATCGTCGTCGGGCGCGCATGAGGCGGCGTGACTTCCTGCGGTTCACCGGCGCGGGCCTCGCGCTCGGACGCATGCCGCTGCTGCTTCCCGGCGAAGCAGCGTCGGAGGATTCGTCGCAGTGCTCCGCCGAGCCGATCGATCGTCGCGCGCGCGTGGCGCGCCACTCGCCGGTGGTGCGCGTGTTCGACTCGTTCAGCGCCCTGAGCGTCGGCAATGGCGGGTTCGCGTTCACCGCGGACGCGACGGGGCTCCAGACTTTTCCGGAGCGGTACACCGAGCTTCCGCTGGCGACCCAGGCGGAATGGGGCTGGCACTCGGAGCCAAACGTTGGGAATTACAAGCTCGACGAGGCATCCGTGCTCTACGACGCGCACGGGCGACAGGTGCCGTACGCGAGCGGGCAGGGCTCACGCGCGGGCACCTGGCTGCGCGAGAACCCGCGCCGCCTCTCGCTCGCGCGGATCGGCTTCGAGTTGAAGCGCGCCGATGGATCGCCGGCTCAGGCGTCCGACCTCACCGCCGTCGAGCAGCGACTCGATCTGTGGACGGGGACGATCGACAGCCGCTTCACGCTCGACGGACGCGCGGTGGACGTGCACACGTGGGCGCACCCCGAGCGCGACCAGATCGCCGTGCGGGTAGAGTGCCCCGGGCTCGATCCGTCCCGCATCGCCGTGCGCATCGCGTTCCCCTTCGTGAGTGCGACGCACACCGGCGACCCGGCCGACTGGCAGCACGCCGAGCGTCATCACACGATCGTCCTCGATCGAGCGCGCCGGTCGGTGACCTGGCAGCGTGTGCTCGGTGGCGACGGCTACTGGGCGCGCGCGCTCTGGAGCGACGGCGGCTCGATGACGCAGCTCGGCCCGCACGAGTTCCGGCTCGATCCCCCCGCGGGTGCGTCGCGCTTCGAGTGCGTCGTCGCCTTCTCGCGCGAGCGCGACCGCTCCGCGCTGCCCGACGTCGCCGCGACGGCAGAGGCAAGCGAGGCGCACTGGACACGCTTCTGGAGCGAGGGGGGCGCACTCGATCTCTCGGGAAGCGCCGATCCGCGCGCCACCGAGCTCGAACGCCGCATCGTCCTCTCCGAGTATCTCACCGCGGTGAACAGCGCGGGCACCATGCCGCCGCAGGAGACGGGCGAGACGTTCAACAGCTGGTTCGGCAAGGCACACCTCGAGATGCACTGGTGGCACGCGGCGCACTTCGCGCTTTGGAATCGCGCCGCCATGCTCGAGCGCAGTCTCCCGTGGTATGCGCGCATCCTTCCCGTCGCGCGGGCGAACGCGGCGCGGCAGGGCTACCGGGGCGCGCGCTGGCCGAAGATGGTTGGACCAGATGGGCGGGATAGTCCATCTAGCATTGGCGTGTTCCTCGTCTGGCAGCAGCCGCACCCGATTTACCTGAGCGAGCTCGCGTGGCGTGCGCATCCCGATCGTCGCACGCTCGAGCGCTATCGCGAGATCGTGTTCGCGTCGGCCGAGTTCATGGCGAGCTATCCGTTCTGGGATGCGGAGACGAGCCGATATGTGCTCGGCCCGCCGCTCATCCCGGCGCAGGAGAGCCATCCACCCGCCACGACGTTCAACCCGACCTTCGAGCTCGCGTACTGGGCGTTCGGGCTGGAGACGGCGCAGAAGTGGCGTGAGCGGCTGGGCCTCGCGCGTGAGCCGGCGTGGGACCGCGTGCTGCGCGGATTGTCCGCGCTGCCGATGCGCGACGGACTGTACGTCAACACCGAATCAGCGCCGACGACGTTCACCGACGCGGATCAGCGGCGCGACCATCCGACGCTGCTCGGCGCGTACGGGTTCGTCGGCTCGCCGCGCGTCGATCGCGAGGCGATGCGCCGCACGCTGCGCCGCGTGATGGAGAGCTGGCAGTGGGCGGACACGTGGGGGTGGGACTACCCGCTCGTCGCGATGACCGCCGCGCGGCTGAGCGAGCCGGAGCTGGCCGTCGACGCGCTGTTGATGGAGACGGCGAAGAACCGCTACCATCCGAACGGCCACAACTACCAGCGTCCGGGGCTGACGATCTATCTCCCGGGCAACGGTGGACTGCTGAGCGCGACGGCGATGATGGCCGCCGGCTGGGACGGCGCGCCGGCCCAGCCTGCGCCAGGCTTCCCGCGCGCAAAGTGGACCGTACGCGCCGAGCGGCTGCGTGGACTTCCCTGATCGAGGATCGATGAGATGACCGACGAGATCGGACGACGCGAGTTCATCAAGCGCGGCACCGTGGCCGGTGTGATCGCGACGACGGGGCTCACCACCGCGGCCGTGGCCCGGGCGGCCGCGCCACCGGCTCCGCCGATCGACGTGTCCACGGCGCCCGTCGCGAGCGAGGCGCATCCGGCGCTCGCCACGCGGCATCTCGACAGCAAGGAGTTCTGTCTCTCCGAGTACGATGCGCTGCGCCCCGCCCTGAGCTTCTCGGCGACGAACGCATCGGACGCACGTCGCTGGCAGCAGAAGGCGCGGACGCGTCTCATCGAGCGGCTCGGTGGATTTCCCGCCGCCCGGGCGCCGTTGAACGCCGAGGTGCTCGAGTCGCGCGACTTCGGCAGCTACACGCGCGAGAAGCTCGTCTTCGACACGCGCACGAACCTCAGCACGATCGGCTATCTGCTGCTCCCGAAAGCGGGGACGCGGCCACTGCCCGCGGTGGTCTGCGTCTCCGGTCACGGTCGCGGGCTGCCGGACATCCTCGGCCTCGACGACGAGGGGAACCCGCGCGCCGAGCGAAATGTGGGCTACGCGAAGGAGTATGCGCTGCAATGCGTCGAGCATGGGTATGCGACGCTCGCCATCGAGCAGCTCGCCTTCGGCACGCGGCGCGACGACGCCGCACGGAAGGCGGGCCCGCAGGTGGAGTCGTGCCGCCCCGCGGCATGCGCGGCGGTGCTGCTCGGCCAGACGATGGGCGGGTGGCGCGTGTGGGACGCGATGCGCGCGATCGACTATCTGGGCACGCGGCCGGAGGTCAACGTGTCACGCGTCGCGACGCTCGGCGCGTCGGGCGGCGGAACGACGTCGCTCCTCACCGCGGCGGTGGACGAGCGCGTGAAGGCCGCCGTCGTCAGCGCCTACTTCAACACCTTCCGCGACAGCATCATGAGCATCTCGCACTGCCCGGACAATTATGTGCCCGGGCTGCTGCAGGACATGGAGATGTACGACCTGTCCGGACTCGTCGCGCCGCGTGCGCTGTTCGTCGAGTCGGGGCGGAACGACCGGATCTTCCCGATCGCCGGGAGTCAGACCGCTGCGGGGAAAGCGCGAGAGATCTACACCGCCTTCGGCGTCCCCGACCGTTTCGGCTACGAAGTCCACGACGGCGGCCACGAGGTCCACCTCGTCGGCGCCTTCGACTTCCTCTCCCGTCGTTTGTAATCGGGGTCAGACCTGATCAGGTCTGACCCCATCAGGTCTGACCGCATCAGGTCTGACCCCAGCGGCTCAGCGGAGCGAGGTGGGCAGGTAGCGCGCGACGTCGCGCAGGGCGACGACCTTGTAGCCGTGGTCGTGCAGGAAGCGGAGATACTCCTCGAACAGCGGCACCGGCGTGTTGACCCACGGGTGCGCCGTGTCGGGCACGCCGTGGATCGTCAGCACGACGATCCGTCCGCCGCGCGCTTCGCCGAACGCGCGCAGGATCTCTTCCCGGTTCTTCTCCCCCGTCGTCCAGCTCGGGACGAGCATCGGGTCGTCGCGCGCCGGATCGTACGCACGGTTGCCGCCCGTGCGCGCGAAGACGTACCCGAGCTCGCGCAGCGTGCGCGCCGCCTCCGGCGTGGTGACGTACGCCGGATACGCGAAGCTGATCGGCCGCGGCGCGCCGAGCGACGTCAGCTTCGCCTCGATGTAGCGCACCTCCTCGACGAGCCGCGCGTGGTCGATCCGGTCCACGTGGCTATGCCGCCAGGTGTGGTTCGCCACCTCAAATCCGCGACGACTGAGCTCCGCCATCTGCGGCCACGTCATGTAGAGCGTGCTGTCCGAGAACGGCGGCTGCGGGAACTCCGTGACGAAGAACGTCGCGCCGAAGCCGTAGCGCTCGAGCAGCGGCGCCACCGTCGTGTAGTGCGAGCGCACCGCGTCGTCGAAGGTGAGGACGACGAGCTTGTCCGGTACCAGCGGCACGGCGGCGGATGATGCAGCCCGCCGGGCAGGGGCGCAGGCCACCGAAAGGCCGACGGCAGCGCAGGCGATCCAACGCAATGCACGCATGCCGTGCAATGTCGCCGTGCGTGCACCTCGCGGCGAGTGGCGCCGCGAGCGGGGAATCACATCGTCCCGAACAGCGTCGTGATGAACCGCGCGAATGGACTGTCCGCCCCGACCTCGCCTCTGTCACGGCGCAGTGGTGCGGGCGCACTCCCGATCGCGAGATCGTGCGCCAGCGCGAGCCGGCGCCGCTCCTCCTCGAGCTGTTCCTTCTCCACGGCCCGCGCGCGGTCGAGCCCCCCATCGCGCACGAACTCCACGACGCGGCGCAGCTCGTCGGCGTCGAACCAGGTGCCGTGCTTCGCACAGCCGTCGACGACGATCCCGGAGCGCTTTCCGAAGTTGATCCGGTTCATCAGCTTCGCGCACAACGGGCAAGGCACGTAGCGCACCGTCGGCACGCCGCCCGGCGCCGCCCGGTGCGCCTGCGCTTCCGCACCCAGGAAAACGGCGCGACGCTCCTCCTCGGCGCACAGCTTCTGGAAGTCCGGCTGCGCGAGCCAGACGCCGCTGCAGTGCTCGCACTCGTTCAGCGCGACGCCGCCGAGGGAGAGCGCGCGCAGGGTGCCGCAGCCGCGTGGGCAGGGGAGCGTGCTCGCCTGCGCCTGCACGGCGGTGATCGCCGCGCCGCAGTGCGCGCAATGCTTGCTGCCGACGAATACCAGCCCGAAGCACGACGGACACGCCGTCGTCGCGAGGCGCGCGTGACAGAACGAGCACTCGATGGCATCGGCGGCGGCAGCAGCGCCGCATTGCGGGCAGGTGAGAGCGGCAGCGTCCATACCATCAGGACGACCCGACCGTCGGAAGCGTCAGCGAATCAGGTCGCCGTTCTCCGGGACACCAGGCAGGTCGAGAAGCTGGATCGTCGTCGCCGGCCCGAAGTTCGCGGGCTCGTCCCAGGAACGCAGGGCCCAGACGATCTTCTTGTCCGGCGTCACCTCGATGCACTGGACCGCGCCTGGCCACTCTTTCGGATCCTTGATCCCGTTGGCCATCCAGCTCGAAAGAATCGTGTTGCCGTTGGGAAGTCGTGCGATCCCCTGCGTGTTGAACAGGCGGATGCCCGCCGCCGCGGCATCGCCCTTGTCGTACTGCCAGACGACGTCGCCCTTCGGGGTGAACTCCTTCACGAAGCCGTTGTTGCTCGAGACGAGCGTATTCCCATTTGGAAGACGAAGGGCCGTCCATGGAGAGAGGACTGCCACCTCCCAGATCGCCTTCCCGGTGCTGTCGTACTCCGCCACCTTGTTCCAATCCATGTGTGCGGCGAGGATGGTGCCCGCCTTCGTGTAGCGGACGGCGCGGAACTGCCCGTGTGAGTTGGCTGGGTTGCCAACGGGAAGCCTGATCTCCTTCTCCAGCGTATTGGTCTTCACGTTGAAGAACATCGCCTTCGCCGGATTGCCGTTCTGCACGATCATCACGCGATCGAGCCCGATCGGTTGCGCGACGTGCACCTCGAATCCCTTCGGCGCGTCGTAGCTCCAGAGGAGCCGACGATCGGGGCTCACGATGCCGGCACCGGTCTTCCGGGAGAAGACGATGTTGCCATCCGAGCGAAGCGTGGCGTCTCCCCACTCCTGCAGCGTGCTGTCCGCCGTCCTGATGGGAATCGCGTACGTCCACTGCACCTTGCCGTCGCGCACGATGAACATCGTCTGCTCCGGCTTGCGATAGTCCCACTCGCCGGCGTACAGGAACGGATGCTCGGCGAGTCCTCGGCCAGGCAGCGTGGCGGGCGAGTACGCGGGGGGCGCGCCGGCCGGCGCAGCGACGGTCTGGGCGACGCCGGCTCGCGGCACGACTCCCATCATGACGGCGCAGAGCAAACGGGACGCGGCTCGTGCGGCGATGCAGCGAGCGCGTATCATCCTGGTCGTCGTTCGCGTACCACCTGGGCTACCTCGCGCGTGTGCGGATCACTCGACGCTTCGAGCCCGGCGATCACCCCATCGATGTCCTCGGCGGCGCGGTTCTGGCTCATCTTCCACTTCCCCTCGAGCCGCGTGATCTCGATCTCCACTCCGACGATCGCGCCGAGCATCCGCTCGATGTAGCTCTCCGGCGCGTCGCCTACCGCCCACGGCTGCTCGCGCGACGACTCATGGCGCGACGTCAGCGCCTCGAGATGCCGCCGCAACGCCGCCGGGTCGCTCACGAAGCGCAGCGTGCCGTAGGCGTGCACCGCGACGTAGTTCCACGTCGGCACCACCTTCCCGTCGCGCGCTTTGCTCTGGTAGAACGCCGGCGTGATGTACGCGTCGTGTCCGGAGAAGATCACGAGCGCCTCGTCCCCGTCGCGCGCCTGGCGCTGCTGCGGGTTCGCCCGCGCGATGTGCCCCGCCAGGGCGCCGTGGGCGCCCCGCGTCCGGTCGACGAGCAGCGGGAGGTGCGTCGCGATCATCCCCTCGCTCGAGCTCGTGACGAGCGCAGCGAGGGGATGCGCTTCCATGTAGTCCAACATCGCCTCTGGGCGATGTTCCGCGTTGCTCGCCGGGATGTACATGGCTCCCGCGCGCTCAGCGCGACGCGGTGACGCCCTCGTCGTGCAGGTAACCCGACATCACCGTCGCGTATTGTGCGAACGCGACCTCGGGCTCGGCGATCTCGGGGTGCCAGCGCTTCTCCCACTCGAAGCTGTAGAATCCCCGATAGCCCATCCGCGCCAGCGCCGCGACCTGCCGCTTCACCGGTACCTCGCCCTCGCCCGTGAGCACGTACTTCCGATCCTTGCCATCCGGCACCGAATCCTTGAGGTGCGTGTGGCGGATGTACTTCCCGAGCGCCGCGACCGTCGCCTCGGGCTGCTCTCCACCCACGAAGGTATGGTGCGCATCCCACAGCAACGCGACGTTCGGCGAATCGGCGAGGCGCATCAGCTCGAGCAGCGTCGGCGAGTCGGCGAACTGGCCATGCGACTCGAGGATCACGGTCACATTGCGCGGCTTCCCATAGTCGCCCAGCACGCGCAGTCCTCCCGCGATGTACTCGAGCACCGCCTTCTTCTCCATCCCCGGCGGATACTCGTTGCCGAACACCCGCACGTACGGTGTGCCCAATGCGCTCGCGAGATCGATGAAGCGGCGCGTCTCGGCCATCGCCGCGGTGCGCTTCGCCTGATCCTGCTCGTGCAGGTTGATCGACGCGCCGAGGTCCGACACGACGAGCCCGCGATCCGCCAGCTCGCGCTTCGTCTGCGCGAGACGGTCGGGCTGGAACTCCGGCACCTTCGAGAGATCCAT
>JAEKKK010000301.1 GCA_019510405.1 Gemmatimonadota bacterium
CTCTCCACTCCCCTCGCGCTGCTCGCGCTGTCCCCCGCGTCACTGCTCGCGCAGCAACCCGCGCCGTCGACGCCGCCCGCAGCCCAGCCTGCGCCCGCCGCCGCCGCCAAGTCTGTCGTGTCGGGGCCGCAGATCCCCCTCGATCGCGTCGTCGCCATCGAGGACGGCGTCGTCATCACGCAGTCGAATCTTCGCGAGCGACTCCTCGCCAAGAAGCAGGAGGGCGCCGTCATCCCGAAGGACAGCGCGGGCTACAAGGCGTTCGCGCTCGCGTCGCTCAACGAGCTCGTGGACGAGGAGCTGATCCTCGAGAAGGGCAAGGAGATCAAGACGGAGGTGCCCGACGCCGACGTCACCAACACCGTCGATCAGCAGTACAAGGCGATCCGCAGCCGCTTCTCCACCGACGCGGAGTTCAAGACCGAGCTCTCCAAGGCGGGGTACGGCACCCCCGAGGAATACAAGCGCTTCCTCACCGACGGCATCAAGCGCAACGAGATGATCACGCGCACGACGAAGAAGCTGCGCGAGGATGGCAAGCTCGTCTCCGCCAACGTCACTGACGCCGAAGTCCAGGAAGCGTTCGAGCGGAACAAGTCGGCGCTCCCGAAGCGCGAGGCGAGCGTCACCTGGCGCCAGATCATCATCGCGCCCAAGCCGTCGCTCGCCGAGAAGGAGCGGGCCCGCGTGCACGCGGAATCGCTGCTCGCCGAGATCAAGCGCGGCGCGGACTTCGAGCTGATCGCCAAGCGCGAATCCGCCGACTCGGGCAGCCGGGTCAACGGCGGCGACCTCGGGTGGACTCGTCGCGGGAAGATGGTCCCCGAGTTCGATCGCTGGCTGTTCGGCTACTACGCGCTCGCGCCGGGCCAGCTCAGCCCCGTCGTCGAGTCGCCCTTCGGCTATCACATCATCCGCGTCGATCGCGTCAACGCGGCCGAGGTGCGATCGCGGCACATCCTCATCACGCCCACGATCGACAGCAGCGACGTCGCGGCGGCGAGGCGCGAGGCAGACAGCGTGGCGGCGCAGTGGCGAGCCGGCGCGGCGTTCGATTCGCTCGCCAAGAAGCACCACGACTACCGGAGCGGTGAGGAAACCACCTTGCTCACGCCGTTCCCCCGCGCCCAGCTCCCGGCGCAGTATCAGCAGGCCTTCACCGACAAGAAAGCCAAGGACATCGTCGTGTTCGACATCCCTGGCAACGCGAACATCCCGGTGAAGATCGCCGTCGCGCAGATCAACTCCGTCGAGGAGGGAGGCGAGCTGACCCTCGTTGAAGTGAAGGAGCGCTTCCGCTCCCGCCTGGCCGAGGAAGGGGGCGTGCGCCGCCTGCTCGATGGGCTGCGCAAGCAGGCCTACGTCTCCGTTCGTCCGGAAGCGATCGATCTCTCGCCGCTGCCGGAGCTTCCCACGCGGTGACGTCCCGGCTCGCACGATGACCCCACGGCCGCGCCTCGCCGTCTCGTTGGGCGACGTGCGCGGCATTGGACCCGAGATCGTCGCGGCGGCTCTCGCCGACGAGCGGGTGCGCGCCGCGGCCGACCTCCGCATCGTCGGCCCCGCGAATGCCGGGATCGGCGTCGATGAGCAGGTCGGTGAGTGGCCGGCTGATGGTGCGCGCTCCGAGGCGCTCGCCGGCCAGCTCGCGGGTGCAGCAGTGGAGCGCGCCGTGGACCTCGCGCTCGCCGGCTCGGTCGACGGCATCGTCACCGCACCGCTCGACAAGCACGCACTGCTCGCGGGCGGCTATCACTATCCCGGACACACCGAGCTGCTCGCCGCGCGCACCGGGCGGCCCGTCGCGATGATGCTCGCCGCCACACGCCCGAGCGCCGCGATGCCCAATCCGCTGCGCGTCGTCCTCGCCACCACGCACATCCCGCTGCGCGACGTTCCCCACCAGCTCACGCGCGAGACGATCCTCTCCGCCGTCGCCGTCACACGCGACGGCCTGCGCGAATGGTTCGGCATCGCCGAGCCGCGCATCGCGCTCTGCGCCCTCAACCCGCACGCCGGCGACGGCGGACGCTTCGGCCGCGAGGACGATCTCCTGCTGGCGCCCGCAGCCCGCGAGGCCCACGTCCACGGTCCCTTTCCCGCCGACACCGTCTTCGTCCGCGCCATGCGTGGCGCCTTCGACGCCGTCATCGCACCGTACCACGACGTCGGCATGACGGCGATCAAGGTCGCCGCGTTCGGCTCCGCGGTGAACGTGACCCTCGGCCTCCCGTTCCCCCGTACCTCACCCGATCACGGCACCGCACTCGACATCGCGGGGCAGGGCCTCGCCGATCCCTCGAGCATGATCGAATCCATTCTCCTCTGCGCCGACATCGTACGGCGACGCCAACTGACGTCGTGAGTGCGTGAGTGAGTGACGACGCATCGGGGTCGGATGCTGGGGTCAGATACCGCAGCTGTCTGACCCCTTTGTCGTAGAGGTCCGCACTCGGTCATCCCGAGCGAGCGCAGCGAGTCGAGGGATCCGCACTTCGCAGTCAGAGATCGCTGCGCCGGTGATTTCACGCGGAGCACGCGGAGGACGCGGAGAACAGCTCACGCGGAGAACGGCTCCGGCAGCAAGCTTCCGACCCGACAGACTGTTCTCTCGAGGGCCGGGAATGATTTTTTTGGTCTTGGGGCGAGCGCGGTGCACTCGATCAATGCGTCTCGCAGAGCTGGCCGCCGCGGATACGATGCCTGAACGTCAACCGAAAATCCTCTCGGCGCTTGCCTTTGCACGGAACCTCATGCGGGTTCGAGATCTCACTGGGCAGGTCGTTCTCCGCGTGTCGTTCCTCCGCGCCCTCGGCGTGCTCCGCGTGAAATCCCTTGCGCGACCAAGCCAGAACGCCAAACGGCCTCGGGACGCCGAAATCCCGAGGCCGTTCTGTCCGCATTCCCGCATTCCCGCATTCCCGCATTCCCGCCCTACTGCCGCTCGGCCTCCCGCTGCTTCGATCGCCGGTCACCCACCGAATGCAGGTCCACCGCGAGCGTCTCGATCCGGCGCCGATCCATCTCGCGCACCGTGAACACCGCGTGACTCGCCGTGACGCGGTCCCCGACCACCGGCAGTCGGCCGAGGGCGCCGAAGATGAAGCCCCCGATCGTCGCGTACTCGTCGTTGGGGACCTCGAGCCCGAACCGCTCGTTGAGCTCCCCGATGTTCGTCGCCCCCGCGATCAGCACGTCCGCGTCCGGCTCCGGGTTCGGCAGCTGCTCCGGGTCGTCGTACTCGTCGAGGATCTCGCCCACGATCTCCTCGAGCAGATCCTCCATCGTCACGATCCCCGCCGTGCCGCCATACTCGTCGAGCACGACCGCCATGTGCTCCTTGAGCCGCTTGAAGTCCGACAGCACTTCCTCCACCTCGCGCGAGCCGGGCACCACGTGCACCGGCCGCATCAGCGCGCGAAGGTCGAACGACTCCGAGCGCTCGTGCAGCAGCGGGATCAGGTCCTTCGCCAGGAACAGTCCGATGATGTTGTCGATCGAGTCGTCGTACACCGGATAGCGCGAGCGCTGGGTCTCCTCGAGCAGCATCACCGTTTCGTCGAGCGTGGCCTCCACCGGTAGCGCGTCGATCGCGGTGCGCGGCGTCATCACCTCGCGCGCGTTCTTCTCCGAGAATTCGAACACCCCCTCGATCAGCGCGGCATCCTGACGTTCCAGGACCCCGCCTTCCTGGCTCTGCTCCACCAGGATGCGCAGCTCGTCGGCGGAGTGCACGTTCTCCTCTTCGTCGATCGACTTCTGGCCGAACAGCCGCAGCACACGCTCGGCCGAGGCGTTCAGCATCCACGTGATCGGCGTCGTCAGCCACGCGAACAGCATCAGCGGCGGCACCAGCCAGCGCGACACCTCTTCCGGGTGGTTCAGCGCGGCGCTGCGCGGCGCCAGCTCGCCGAACACCACGTGGCCGTAGGTCACCACCGCCAGCGCACAGAAGGTGCCCACGCCGGCCGCGCCGATCCGCGCCGGCAGCCAGACGTCCGCGAACAGGCCGGCGAACAGGTGCGAGAGCGTTTCTTCCGCCAGCGCTCCGATGCCGATGCTCGCGAGGGTGATGCCGAGCTGGCTCGCCGAAAGAAGGCGCGCCAGGCTCGCGGTTGCGCGGAGCACGAGGCGGGCCTTGGCGTCGCCTGCTCGCGCCATCGCTTCGAGGCGGGAGCGGCGCGACCGGACGACGGAGAACTCCGCCGCCACGAAGAAGCCATTCAGGGCCAGGAGCCCGAGGATGGCGAGAACGCGTCCGAGCACGACCGGAACGTAACCCTCCCGGATGTTTCGACGCCACTGGCCCGCGCGTCATATCGCTGGACTGCACGTCCTGACCTCAGCAGAGCCATGACCGACGACTATCGCATCGAGAAGACCCGCCGGCGCGTCGAGGTGACGCTGGCCAACGCCAAGCGCCTCGAGGGGGACGTCTTCGTCCAGCCCTTCGCCCGCTTCCGTTCCGGCCCCGAAGAGCCCCTCGATCTTCTGAACGACAATTCCGATCCCTTTCTGCCGCTCGGCCTCACCAACGGCGACATCCTGCTCGTCCAGAAGTCGCAGATCGCCGTCGTCGGCACCGAGCTGCCCGAGGTCGACGATAGCGTGGAACGCGGGGTCGTCGGCATGCACGTCGAGCTCGCGCTGATCGACGGATCGACCCTGAATGGGTCGATTTTTCCCGAAGTACGGATGGGGCGGCCGCGTCTGGTCGATATTCTCAACGACACCAAGCAGCCCTTCATCGCTCTGTTCGGCGCCGACGAGCTCCAGATCGTGAATCGCGCGCTCATCGCTCACGCCCGTCCGATTTCCTGATTCATGGCACAACTCGACCGTTTTCTCTCCGCGATGGTGAGCCATCGCGCGAGCGCGTTGCGCCTTGACGAGACGGCGCTCGCCGAACTGGAGATCTCCGGCGCGGCGCGTCCCGTGACGAAGGCGCCGCTCACCGCGGCGCAGGTCGTCTCGCTGCTGCGCGAAGTCGCGCCCGCCCCCTCGGGCGAAGCGCTCGCGGCCGGCCAGCCGACGTCCTTCAGCTACGTCTCCGACGAGGGCGCCTTCGCCATCGACGCGACACGGAATGCGGGGCGCTGGCAGGTCCGCATCACGATCGACGAGGGACGCGAGCGCGATCGCCTCATCGACCATGCGCGGGATCTGGGGGGGTCGCGTGGCGCGGCCGCCGAGCCCGTAGCACCGACGGACGCCACGCCGCCATCGAACCCGTCGCTGCGGCTCGTGACGGCCACCCACGGCGCGATCGCCTCCGACGCCGATGCCATCGCCCACTTCGACGGCGCCGACCGCGCGCGGGCCATGCTCGACGTGCTCCTCCGGGCGATGGTCGAGAAGGGCGCGTCCGACCTGCACCTCCGATGCGGCGAGCCGCCCATCCTCCGCCTGCACGGCGAGATGCATCGGCTCGACGAGCCGGCGCTCGAGCCGCTGTGGCTCGATGCGATGCTCCGCTCGATCATGCCCGAGCGCAACCGCCGCGAGTACACCGACTCCAACGATACCGACTACGCGTATGAGCTCGAGGGCATCGCACGCTTCCGCGCCAACGCACTGAAGGACCGGCGCGGGCCGGCGGCGGTCTTCCGGCAGATTCCTGCCACGGTCGTCTCCGTCGAGCAGATGGGGATCAGCGCCGAAGTCCAGAAGCTCTGTCAGTTGAACAAGGGCCTCGTCCTCGTCACCGGTCCCACCGGATCGGGGAAGTCCACGACGCTCTGCTCGTTGATCGATCTCGTGAATCGCTCGCGCAGCGATCACGTCATCACCATCGAGGACCCGATCGAGTTCGTGCACCCGAACAAGAAGTGCATCATCACCCAGCGTCAGGTCGGCGTGCACACCGGCTCGTTCAAGAGCGCGCTGCGTGCGGCGCTGCGTGAGGATCCGGACATCATCCTCGTCGGTGAGCTTCGCGATCTCGAGACCGTCTCCATCGCGATCGAGACGGCGGAGACGGGACACCTCGTCTTCGGCACGCTGCACACGACCACCGCCGCGGGCACGATCGACCGCATCATCGATCAGTTCCCGGCCGATCGGCAGTCACAGATCCGCGTCATGCTCGCCGAATCGCTCAAGGGCGTCATCTCGCAGACGCTCTGCAAGAAGATCGGGGGCGGCCGCGTGGCTGCACGCGAGGTGCTGCTCTCCATCACCGCCGTCACGAACCTCATCCGCGAGGGGAAGACCTTCCAGATTCCCACCGTCATGCAGACGTCGAAGCGGCTCGGCATGGTCACGCTCAACGACGCGCTGCTCGAGCTGGTGGACGGCGCGTTGATCGAGCCGATGGAGGGCTACGCGAAAGCCGTGGACAAGACGATGTTCCTCGGCGCGCTGAAGGCCCGCGGCCTGGATACGAGCTTCGCCGAGGCGGAGCAGGCGGCCAAGGAGGCCCCCAAGCCCGCCGCGGCCGCGGGAGGGCGTCGGTAGTTCCGCATCCCCGCTCCCAGCATTCCCTCCTGAAACACCAACGGGACGCCGAAAGGCGCCCCGTTTTTCTTCTAGTGGACTGCGTTGTCTGGGCAGGCGCGCTGGCGCCGCCGTTTTATCCGCTGGAGCCCTCCTCTCCGTGGGCGTCACGCATTCCGTCCGATGGAGCGGCATTCAGCTCGCCCCGGGAGCGTTCGTACTCCTCTCGATCCGCGTACCCGTAGCCTCCGAGAACTTCCCCGCCGCGCATGTAGTCGTGGCCATAACCGCGACCATGCGGGTACTGCGAGAGGGCGGGGTCGTGCTGGTGGTGCATCGGACACCTCCTGCTCTGGGTTGGCCTACGAGTGCATGCTGCATTCGTCGGGCCGGACGGTCAAGTGGAGATTCCCTGACACCCGTGGCCGCCTGGCGAGCGGCCGGGTCCGTGTCCGGCGTGCTGAGCTTGTACGGGCTTCATCCGCAGCGGTATATTTCCAGGCTATGCAGATTCGGAATATCGCCATCATCGCCCACGTCGATCATGGCAAGACTACGCTCGTCGACAAGATGCTCCGGCAGGCCGGTGCCTTCCGTGACAATCAGGTCGTCGCCGAGCGCGTGATGGACTCCAATCCCCTGGAGCGCGAGCGCGGGATCACCATCCTCGCGAAGAACACCGCGGTCCGGTGGAAGGACACCAAGATCAACATCGTCGACACGCCAGGCCACGCCGATTTCGGCGGCGAGGTCGAGCGCATCCTGCGCATGGTCGACGGTGTGCTGCTCGTCGTCGATGCGTTCGACGGCCCGATGCCGCAGACGCGCTTCGTGCTGCGCAAGGCGCTCGAGCTCGGGCGGACGCCGATCGTCGTGATCAACAAGATCGACCGTCCGGGTGCGGATCCGATGCGCGTCCACGACGAGGTGCTCGATCTCTTCATCGAGCTCGAGGCCGACGAGGCGCAGCTCGACGCGCCGGTCGTGTACGCGTCGGCGCGCGAAGGCGTCGCGACGAAGGATCTCGACGTCAAGCCGGTGGATCTCGCGCCGCTGTTCGACACGATCCTCGCGTCCGTCCCTCCCGCGCCCAGCGACGCGGCGGCGCCATTCCAGATGCTCATCTCCACGATCGACTTCTCGCCCTATCTCGGCCGGCTCGGCATCGGCCGCATCGAGCGGGGCACGGTGCACGTCGGCGATCAGGTGCTTCTGCTGCCGATGGACACCAACCAGAAGAACGAGCAGGCGCGCGTGACGAAGCTCTATGTCTACGATGGCCTGGAGCGCACCGAGGTGCAGAGCGCGCCGGCCGGCGAGATCGTCTCGCTGGCCGGGCTCGAGGGCGTCGAGATCGGGCTCACGGTGACCGACGTCGAGCAT
>JAEKKK010000302.1 GCA_019510405.1 Gemmatimonadota bacterium
CGACGTCTGCTCCGTGCGGCGAAGCCTGGATCGCGTTGAGCAGCAGGTTGAAGACGGCGCGGTGCAGCAGGTCCTCGTCGCCTTCGATGATGTACTCGTCCCGGTCGGCATCGCAGCGGACGCGCACGCCGTTCCGGTTGTCGCTCGCTGCCGCCAGCCGTACCGCCGAGCGGGCGAGGATCGCGAGGTCGATCGGCTGGGTGCGCGTCACGCGCACCCGCGCAAAGTCGAGGAATTCCGAGAGGAGGCGGCTCAGGCGATCCGACTCGCGCATGACGAGGCGGGCCAGCGTCTGCTCGTCCGGTCCGGAAAAGGGTGAGCGGGAGAGCTGTTCCACCGCACTGCGGATCGACGCAAGCGGATTCCTGATCTCGTGTGCCAGCGACGCCGACAGCTCCGCCACGCCCTCGAGACGCTCGGCGCGCAGCCGCAGCACCTCCATGCGCTTGTGGTCCGAGATGTCCTGGAAGATGGCCGTCGCCGTCCGGTCGGTGCGCAGGCCGTCGCCGCCGTCGGTGTAGGTCGTCGTCACGCCGATCGACAGGCGCTTCCCCGCGACGGCGATCATCCCTTCACCGCGCGTGGTGCGCAGCCGGTCGCGCACCGACTTCTCGAGCGCGGCGGCCAGCTCGGGGGCCACGGAGCGCAGCCGGTCGAGCACGGGCTGCGCCCGCATCGCCTCCAGGTCGATCGCCAGGAGCTGCTCGGCCATCGGATTGGCGTAGAGGAGGTGCCCCCCCGCGTCGATGGTGAGAATCCCACTGCGGATGTTGTGCAGGATGTCCGCGGCCTCGAGCCGGACGCGGGCCAGCTCAGCCTCCGTCCCCGCGCTCAGCTCCTTCACCTTCGCGCTCAGGTAGGCACTCCCGAGCGCCACCACGGCGAACACCGAGAGCTGGAGCCAGACGCCGAGCGTGAACGGGGCGCCGATGCTCCACGCCGCATCGGCGACATAGAAGACGTTGCAGAACAGGGCGACGAGCAGCCCTCCCCCGACCGGGAGGAGCAGCGACGACGTCGCGATCACCAGGATGTAGAGGGCGGCGAACTGGGAGGGAGTACCCTTCGTCGCCGTGACGTGGACGACCGCCGTGACCAGCAGGAGGTCGAAGATCGCCTGGATATAGTAGAAGGCGTTTCGGAGCGGCCGGCGATAGAATCCGCTGTAGAGCACCGACAGGCCGGTCGCCGTCAGGGTCGCCGCGAAGGCCAGCGTGGCGATGGCGATCTTCCGGCCGTCAGTGTCCGGATCCGGGGCGGCGAGGACGGCGGCGAGGAAGATTGCCGTGGCGAGCGACAGGCGGCCCACGTAGACCCAGCGCACGAGCCGCTCCGGATCGAGCAGGAAGCCACGTTCGTCGTCCGACAGGCGGTTGGGCAGTCTCACGGCGCGTCTCGCAAAGTGCCAGAGAGGGTCAGGAGGATCGATTCTGGCATTCTGCCATGGTTCCGTTCGTTGGACGACTGGTCCACAGAGGAGTTACGGATGAGCAAGGAAGGCACGCTGGAGGTGACGTCCACCGTCGCGATCCCGCGTTGGGAGCTCGAGTACCGGGCCTCGCGCGCCGGCGGCGCGGGCGGGCAGCACGTGAACACCTCGAGCACCCGGATCGAGCTGCTCTGGAACCCGGGGCGGAGTGTGGTGCTGGACGAGGGGACGCGCGCCCTGGTCGTCGAGCGGCTGGCCTCGCGCCTGGACGGCGAGGGCTGGCTCCGGATCGTCTCGAGCGCGCGCCGCAGCCAGCAGCAGAATCGCGAAGCCGCCGAAGCGCGCCTCGCCGAGCTCATACGCGGGGCGATGGTCGTTCGGAAGAAGCGCCGGCCGACGAAGCCGACGCGCGCCTCGAAGGAGGCCAGGATCGCCCAGAAGCGGAAGCGGAGCGAGACGAAGCGGCAGCGCCGCGGAGAGCCGGACTAAGGGCGGACCCCTGGCTCCGCGGCGCGGCGGAGCTCGTGCCGCCGGGGATGAAACACGCGGGCGGCCCCGTCTGCATCGGTGAAGGGAAGAGACTCCCGACGAAGGCTCCGACGCGCTGCCGGACCGCGCCAAAACTGGATGTGCCTGACTCGGCATACAGGGGGTCTTTCGAGTGAGGTGTCACATCACTGACGTTCGGCGGCACGACGCCGCTTGTGTCCCGCTGTACCGCATCCGAGGTTAGGCACAGCGGACCCGAGAGCAACTCGAACCGCCTGCGGCGCAGGACTTTGGTCCAGGCACAGGACTTTGGTCCAAGAGCAGGACTTTGGTCCAAGACTGCACCCTCTCAGGTGCAGGCCGGTCAGGTAATTCCCGTGGGGCACCAACTTTGCCCCCCACGGCTTCGAGGCGCCCTGCAGGCGTGCTCGATACGACCTTTTGTCGCGGTTCGTCCGCGGGACTCACGCGATGATCTCGTTCGCCCCCCGCCGTGCAGCGCTATTCAGCCTGCTCGGTGCGCTCCTCCTTGGAGCGCCTGCCCCGTTGGCAGCGCAGTATTTCGGTCGCAACAAGGTGCAGTACGAGAAGTTCGACTTCCGCATCATGCGAACGTCGCACTTCGACATGTACTTCTACCCCGCCGAGAGCCTGGTCGTGCACGACGCCGGCCGCCTCGCCGAGCGATGGTACACGCGACACTCGGACAGCTTCCGCCACACCTTCGATCGAAAGTCGGTCGTGTTCTACGCCGACCACCCCGACTTCCAGCAGACGAACGTCGTCGGCGAAGCGATCGAGGAAGGAACGGGCGGTATCACCGAGGGGCTCCGAACTCGCGTCGTGATGCCCTTCACCGGCGTCTACGCCGACAACGATCACGTGCTCGGCCACGAGCTCGTGCACGTCTTCCAGTACAGCGTCGCCGAGAACGGCCCCGGTGGACTGGCGCGGCTGAACGCCCTGCCCCTCTGGTTGATCGAGGGTATGGCGGAGTACTTCTCGCTCGGGCGCGATGACCCGCTCACGGCGATGTGGCTCCGCGACGCCGCCGAGCGCGACAACCTCCCGACGATCAAGCAGCTCACCAACGACGCCCGCTTCTTCCCGTACCGCTACGGTCAGGCGCTCTGGGCGTATGTCGGCGGCCGCTGGGGTGACCGCGCCGTCGTCGACGTCTATCGCACCTCGCTCCGCATCGGCTTCGAGGAAGGCATCCGCCGCGTCCTCGGCATCAGCACCGACTCGCTCTCCAAGGATTGGATCGCCGCGACCCGGCGTGCCTACCTGCCGGTGCTCGAGGGCCGCACCCGCCCCAACGGCGCCGGTGAGGCGATCCTGCAGACCGGCCGCAAGACGGGCGACATGAACCTCGCGCCGACGGTGAGCCCGGACGGCAAGCTCGTCGCGTTCTTCGCGCGGCGCAGCCTGTTCGAGATCGAGCTGTTCGTCGCCGATGCACAGACGGGCCGCGTGATCAAGAAGCTCGCGGGCCCGACCAGCGACTCGCACTTCGACGCCATCAGCTTCATCTCCACCTCGGGCGCCTGGTCGCCCGACAACGCGAAGTTCGCCTTCGTCGCGCAGGCGGAGGGCAACCACGAGATCGCCATCCTCGACGTCAACTCGGGGAGCATCGAGCGACGCATCCGCGTGCCGGGCGTCGGCTCGGTGTCGCACATCGCCTGGTCGCCGAATGGACAGACCATCGCGTTCAGCGGCATGGCCGGCGGCATCAGCGATCTGTACCTGCTCGATCTCGCGGCCGGCACGGTGCGGCAGCTGACGAACGACCGGAACGCCGACCTCCAGCCTGCCTGGTCGCCCGACGGGAAGACGCTCGCCTTCTCCACCGATCGCGGTACGACGACCGACTTCACGAAGATGGTCTTCTCGCCGCTCCAGCTGGCGACGATCGACATCGCGACGGGCCAGATCAGCGTGTTCAGCCCCTTCCCGCGCGGCAAGCACCTCAACCCGCAGTATTCGCCGGATGGGAAGAGCCTCTTCTTCATCAGCGACCAGGACGGCTTCAGCGACATCTACCGGCTGCAGCTCGCCGGCGGCTCGGTGACGCGCGTGACGCGGCTCTCGACGGGAGTCAGCGGCATTACGGCCATCTCCCCGGCGCTCACCGTCGCGCCGACCACCGGACGGATGCTCTTCTCCGTCTTCCAGGACCAGGGTTACGCCGTGTACGCGCTCGACTCGATGCGCACCCGCGGCGAGCCGCTCGTGCTCGGTGTGAACATCGCCGATGCGGGCGTGCTTCCCCCGGGCGATACGCCGGGCCGCGCCACGGTCACCAACTACCTGCAGGATCCGACGACCGGACTTCCCACGGGTGAGGACTTCTCGAACGCGCCGTACCACTCGGTGTTCGCGCTCGACGCTGTCGGCCAGCCGCAGATCGGCGTGTCGGCCGGTGGACCGTTCGGCACCGGCGTGGCGGGCGGCGTGTCCTTCCTCTTCGGCGACCAGCTCAGCGACCGCCAGGTCGGACTCGGCGTGCAGGCGAACGGCACCGTGCAGGACATCGGCGCGCAGCTCGTCTTCCAGAACCTCAAGCATCGCTGGAACTACGGCGCGTCGATCCAGCACATCCCCTACCTCACGGGTTACTACACCGGCGGCCCGATCGGCCAGGGCTTCTACGAGCAGGACCTCGTTCTGCAGCGCATCTTCATCGATGCAGCGGGCTTCTCGGCGTCGTACCCGTTCTCCTCGACGAAGCGCGTCGAAGTCGGCCTGGATGCGACGCGACTCGGGTTCAGCACGCAGGTCCAGCGGCTGACCGTCGACGGTGCGGGCAACGTGTACGACCAGCAGGTCTTCGACACGACGTCGCGCGCGCCCATCTACTATACCGAAGCGAGCCTCGCGCTCGTCGGCGACGCGTCGTACTCCGCGTTCACCGGCCCGATCCAGGGCTCGCGCTATCGCTTCCAGGTGACGCCGACGGTGGGGACGTTGAACTTCACGACCCTGCTCGCCGACTACCGCAAGTATCTGTTCGTCCGGCCGATCACCTTCGCCTTCCGCGGCCTGCACTACGGCCGCTACGGCAAGAGCGCCGACGACTCGACCACGCTCTGGCCGCTCTTCCTCGGCGAAGAATCGCTCATGCGCGGATACAGCGTGGGATCGTTCAGCCAGGCGGAGTGCGGCACGACCTCAGGCATCAGCTCGTGCCCGGCGTTCGATCGACTGCTCGGCAGCAAGCTCGCCGTCGCCAGCTTCGAGATTCGTATTCCCGTGTTCGGCGTGCCGGAGTATGGGCTCTTCAACGTGCCCTTCCTCCCGATGACGCTCGCGCCGTTCGTCGACGCCGGCGTCGCATGGACGGGCAACACCACCCCGAGCTTCTCGCAGAACAACCAGACGAACCCGAACTATCGGACCCCGGTGTTCAGTACCGGCCTCTCGGCCCGGTGGAACGTGCTCGGGTACGCGATCCTCGAGTCGTACGTCGCGCACCCCTTCCAGCGACCAGGCAAGGGATGGATCTGGGGCTTCCAGTTGGTGCCGGGATGGTGAGGTGAACTGCCACTCCCAGTACTGAGCACGAAGTATCCGGTACTGGGACTGGCATAAGCGCTCCCGGAATGCTAGGAAGTCGCTCCATCAGAACAACAGGCGGCCGGACTCGATATCGAGTCCGGCCGCCTGCATTCGGTGCAATCGGGGTCAGAGTAAACGGGGTCAGAGTAGATGGGGTCGGAGTAAACGGGGTCAGAGTAAGCCTACTCTGACCCTACTTACTCTGACCCTACTTACTCTGACCCTAATTACTTAATTACTCTCGGCCGTTCGCCTGTCGGGTCGCGATCTCGCCGCTCATTCCGGGAGCCAGTATGCCAGTCTCGGTACCAGGTACCGAGTACTCTGTACTGGGAGTGGCAGTCAGCAATCACCACCCATACAGCCGCGAATAGACCGCGGCATTCCGCATCACGACGCGCACGTAGTCGCGTGTCTCCGTGTACGGAATCCACTCGGTGAACAGCTCCGGGTCGCTCGAGCCGGGCCGGCTCGACCAGCGCGTCACCCGCGAGGTGCCGGCGTTGTAGGCGGCGAGGGCGCGGACGGGGTTCTCCGCACCGCGCAGGCTCGATGCCAGGTGCAGTGTGCCCAGTTGCAGGCTCACGTCCGGCTCGAAGAGCAGCGCGGGGTTCCAGAGCGGATAGCCGCGCCCCTTGGCGATCGCCGCGCCGACGGATGGGAGGAGCTGCATCAGCCCGCGCGCGCCGGCGGGTGAGACGGCCTGCGGATTCCACGTCGACTCCTGCCGGATGACGCCGGCGACGAGCGCCGGATCGAGGCTCGCCGCACGCGCGGATTCCTGGAGCGCATCGGCGTGGAGCACCGGGTATGCGTACACGTACAACACCCGCGGCACATCTCCGCCGCGTTCGATCGTGCGCAGCGCGAGTCGCAGCGCGCGCGCCGGATCGCCGACGGCGGAGAGCGCCTGCACGACGGCCGGTGCCGACGCAGGATCCTGTTCCCCGCGCGCGGCGAGTGCGTCGATCTCGAACTTCGCCTCGACGTCCATGCCGAGCAATTGCAGCGCATGCACGCGGGCGACCGCGTCGCCCACTTGCTCGACGCGCGCGGCGCTGTCCGGCCCCGCCGGAGGCTTCCAGTCGTAGGCGCCGAGACGTCGCGCGCTCATCATACCGTAGTAGGTGAGCGGCATCGTGGTGGCCAAACTCCGCCAGCGCGACTCCGCATCGGCGCGCCGCCCCGCGCGGGCGAGCGCACGCGCGGCCCAGTAGCGCGCCGCCGGCGCCTCCGCGTCGTTCGGGTAGCGCGCGGCGAGCGAGTCCCACAGCGCGGCGGCGCGCAGCGCGTTGTCGTTCCACGCGAGCAGACCGGCGCGGAAGCGCGCGAGCGGCGCCTGCTCCGCGTCGGGATAACGCTGCGCGATCTGCTCGAGGCTCTGCGCCGCGCCGGCGAGATCGCCGTCGTCCACCTGCAGATCCGCCAGGAGCAGCAACGCCGGCGCACTCGCGGCGCGGTTGGCCGCGTAGCGATCGGCAACGCCGCGCAGCGCGGTACGCGCCGCCGCGCCGTTCCCCGACTGCAGCAGCACGCGCGCCCGCTGGTATTCGGCGCTCGGCGCGAGCGCCGCGTCGGCGGCGGCGACCTGTGCGTAGAGCTTGATCGCATCCGCCGTGCGGCCGCCGCGGGCGAGCGCCGAGGCGTAGCTGAACTGATCGCGTGCCGTGAGCGCCGCGGCGGCCTGCGCACGGGCAAAGCCGGCGATGGCGCGCGGTGCGACCCCCGCCTCCGTCGCCGCGCGCGCCACCACGAGCTCCTGGTCGCGCGGCAGCGTCACGCGCAGCGACTCGAGCACGTCGAGCGCGACGCGTGCGTCGGCAGATGGCGGCGTGCGCGCGAGGAATGCTGCCACGCGCCCCGCGACCGCGGCGCGTGCGGCGTCGTCGCGCGCAGCGAGCCCTTCGACCCGGAGCGCGGCCGGCTCCGCCTTCACGCTGCGGTACAGGCGCGCGGCGCCCGCGAAGTCCCGCGCCCGCTCGCGCGACTGCGCATCCGTCCAGGGAATCCGTGCCCGCGCCGGCGCGGCGACGACCTTTGAGAAGTACCTCGCCCGACTCTCGCTGTCGGGGCTCACGCCGGCCGCCCGCAGCCGCAGCCAGTCGGCGGCAGCGGGCAGCTGGCTCGCGGCGGCAGCGTACATCGTCGCGGCGCTGTCGCGCGCGTCCGCCCGATCGAGCGCGCGAGCGAGCAGCACCCGACGCACCGCCAACTGCGTCGGTGTGCGCGCTGCGGCAACCGCCGCGCGAGCGTCGTCCTCGGCCGGCTGGCCGCGCTCGAGCGC
>JAEKKK010000303.1 GCA_019510405.1 Gemmatimonadota bacterium
GGACTGGCCCCGACGTTCAACGCGCCGTGGAGATGCGAGTGGAGCTGGCGGTCCTGCCCCATCGCCGCACAGGCGGCGACGACGCAGAGCTCGCGGCGCTCGAGATCGAGGCCGGGCCGCGACAGCACCTTCCCGTAGCCGTCGGTCACCATCCAGGCGTCGAGGGCGGGATGCAGGTCGCGCACGTTTTGCCGGAGCTTGTCGTACATGTCGCCGTAGACGGCGGCGCAGGTCTGCTCTCCGCGGGCCCGCCATTCGGCGACGAGTGTGACGTCATCCGCCTCGTCGGTGTCGGGCGCACGGACGCCGGCGACGCGGCGCCATTCGCGCGCGGCGTTGAGGGCGCGCGGAAAGCCGCAGAACAGGTAGCTCTGCAGCACGACCTCGTCGACTTCAATGGCGGGCGCACTCCGCGCCGCTTCCGCGATCCAGCGTCGCACCGTCGCCTCGCTTCCGGCGGCGATGGCGGCGCTGAGCTGAACGAGAACGCGCGTCGCCTCGTCCAGCTCGTTCAGGCTAGGCGTCACCGAGCGGCCGAACCTCCCCGACGATCTCGCCGCGCGTGTTGCGCAGCGGACGATGGAGGAACTCGGCGAGCCGCGGCGGCAGGTCGCGCGGGAGCGCGCCAAAGCGCTGCAGCAGCGTGATGACGGCCGGAAACTGCGCACGCTGCGCGCCGTCCTCCACCTTGATCGCGATGCCGATCCCTTCGTCGACGATGGCGACGCAGTGCACACCTTCCGCGCCGATCTTGGAGATGCACCGCCCTTCCGTCGCCTCGATGAGCGCGGAGTCGAAGCGGTCGGATCCGCCGACGAGGAATGGGCGCGTCTGCATGGCGTGCACGATCCGCGAGGGAATCTCGGCCGAGCGCCGTGATGCATCGGCGAGGCGGGCGTAGGCGTGCGCCATCGGCTGCAGGCCGAGCACGAAGACGGGAACCCCGCAGCCATCGACGGCCAGGCCGATCTGGCCGGCGGGGACGCCCGTCCATTCCGCCACTTCCTCGAGACAGGACTGCTGCACCGGATGCTCGTGTCGCTCGTAGCCGAACGACGGCCACCCCGCCGTCTTCGTCCGAGCGAGCATCGCCGCATGCTTGCCGGAGCAATTGTTGTGGAGGCGCGTCGGGCGCGCGCCGGCATCGCGCAGTGCCTTCTGACCGCGCTGGGACAGCGGCTCGTGTGGGCCGCACACGAGGTCTCCCTCCTCCATGCCGATCGAGGCGAGCATCGCCCCGGCGATCTTCACGTGCTCGGGCTCTCCACCGTGCGACGCACAGGCCAGCGCGAGCTCGTCGTCGCCCCAGGCCAGGCTGTCGAACCCGCCGCTCTCGATGAGCGGCATGATCTGGAAGGGCTTCGCGCACGACCGCCAGTGCGTGACGATGGACGAATCGCGCGCCATGGCCACCGGCGTGCCGGACGCGTTGACGACTGCCGCGTGCACCCGATGGCGCGACTCGACGAGTGCGCCGCGCGTGACGATGACGTCGAGAGAGAGCTGATCCATGCCCCGTGGAGCCCGGTGAGGGAGCCCGAAAGATAACCGGAGGTGGAACGGAATAGGGCTATCGGCGCGCCGCGAGCAGAATCCCGGCGAACACGATCGCGCCGCCCACGAGGGTGAAGATGCCCGGCACTTCACGGATGCCGGGCAAAAAGGCGGCGATGATCGTCGCGCCGACCGGCTCACCGAGCAGTGTGAGGTTCACGACGTACGCCGGCGACCGCTTCAGTGCCCAGTTGAGCCCCGTGTGTCCGAGCAGCATGGGTCCGAGCGCCAGGCCGGCGAACAACGCGAGCTCACGCGGCGGCTGAGGCGCGAGCGGCACGTGCCCCACCGCGGCGAGGAGGAGGAGCACGACGAAGCAGCTGCCGTACACGAGTCCGACGTACGACCAGATCTCGAGCGTACCGCGCAGCCGTCGGCCGGCTACGAAGTAGATGGCCGCGGTAAGTGCGCCGACCAGCGCGAGGAGATCACCGAGCAAAGCACGCGGATGATCGTGGGCCGACGCGCCGGCGAGCAGGTCCGGTACGGCGACGACGAGCGCACCGACCATCGCGATCCCGATGCCGATCCACTGGCGTCGGCTCGGCGTCTCGCGGAGCCACAGGCCGGAGAGCAGCGCGACGACGACAGGCTGCGTGTTCACGAGAACGACCGATGCGGCGACGGTCGTCATGGTGACGGAAGTGTTCCAGCTCCAGAAGTGCAGCGCGAGCATCGCGCCGGCCGCCACGCCGACGGCGACCTCGCGGCGCGAGAGCCGAGCCCACTGTCGCCATTCGCCAGTGAGCGCGAGTGCGACGGCGATGACGACCAGTGAGAAGGCGAGGCGCCAGCTCGCGATCGCGATCGGGTGCGCGTGCGAGAGCCGAACGAGCGGCCCGGAGAGCGAGACGCCGAGGAGCGCGAGCCCGAGGACGACGAACGCGCGCCGGTCCGTCGTCGGGTGGCTCACGCTCCAGCGGTCAGCGCGTGACCGCGATGATGATGGCCACCGTGCTGCCGATGACCTGCGCCAGGCCAGTGACGAGCGGGATCCAGTCCCTCTTCGGTGAGCCGTCGTTCTCGGGCACGGTCACGACACTTCCCGGGCGCGGCTTGGGCATCTCGTCCGGGAGGAAGAGGTGTCGGCGCACCGACTCCAGCTTGCCGCTGGGCTGCGTGACGTACGCGTGATCCTCGTCCGCTTTCGGCGACCCGCCGCCGGCCGCGTTGACGTAATAGTCGATCCCCCTGCCACGGACGTAGGCGACGGTGGACGGCGCGTTCACCGCACCGCGGATCGTCACCGTCGCATTGAACGGCGGAATCGTGATGTTATCGCCGTCGCGCAGGATCAGATTGTCGGAGCTCTCGTAGCGCCGGAGCGCCGTGCTGAGCTCGACGCCGACACGCCCGATGTTGTTGTCGCGTCGGATGAACACGATCCCGTCGGCATACGCCTCGCTCGTGAGGCCGCCGGCGCGCTTGACGACGTCGGATAGTCGCTCCGATTGGTTCGTCAGCGCATACACGCCGGGGAACTTCACCTCGCCGAGCAGGATGACGGTGCGCTGCAATCCCCACCCGGGCTGGCGCATGATGAGCACGTTGTCGTACGGCTTGAGCGGCACGTCCGGTGCGCCGCCGGACGGCACCTGGATCCCGGGCGGCCCGGTGTACTTGCCGTCGGGGCCGCGCTCGAAGAGATACGTCGAGTCCAACGGGACGCGGACCGTCGTCGCCGTACGGCCGCCGCTGCGGTCATCCGGCAGGCGCGCGATCTCGGCTTCCTTGAGATACGCGCCTTCCTGCACCCCGTCGGCGAGCAGCACGAGGTCGCGTAGCGTCATGCCCTCGCGGTAGAGCACGCGGCCGCTACGGCGCACCGCGCCGCCGATGGACACGAAGCGCGTCGGGCGGAAGTTCGTCACGGCGAAGACGTTCACGCGATCGTCTTCCTGCAGCGGGATGTCGTCCACGACGGCCCCGGTGGTATCGGCGAGCCGTGCCCGCAGCTGGACGCGCGACGAGTCGGAACGCAGCCGCGTGACGAGGACTTCCCCGAGATAGCTGTCGCCCTTGATCCCGGCGCGACGGAGCGCCTGACTCAGCGTCATGCCCGGCGCGAGTCCCTGCGGCCCGGGCAGATAGACGTTGCCGTCGACGAAGATCCGGTTGCGCACGCGCTCCGCCACCGCGAAGACGCGCACCACGTCGCCATTCTGGAGCGGAATGGTCTTCCCTGCGCCCTCGGCGAGCGAGGCGGACGACACGTCGATCGTCACCCGCTCGCGACCGGTGGCCGTCCGCTCGGTGGGCGGAAGGATGCGATCGATCAGCACGCGCTGAAGCGATGCGGTGGCCTCGAAGCCGCCGGCGTTGTGCAGCAGGTCCGCCAGCGTCTCGTTCGGCGCGACTTCGTACGTCGCCGGACGGGCGATCTCGCCGAGGATGCGGACGCGCGGGACGTGGACCGGGACGAAGAGCACGTCGCCGGTCTGGAGGCGAACGTCGTGCGAGGCGTCGCCGCGCACGAGGTAGTCGTACACGTCGAGGGTGTCCACCGTCCGGCCGCCGCGGCGCACCTCGACCGAGCGCAGCGAGCCGTTGGTCGTCGGGCCGCCCGATGCGTAGAGAGCGGTCAGCGCCGTTCCCGCGCTCGACACCATGTAGCTGCCCGGCCGGCGCACCTCGCCGACGACGTAGATCTGGTTGGAGCGCAGCCGCGCGACACTCACGGAGTACCGCGTCGTCCCCTGATTGTTCGCGCGGACGCCCGAGTACACGCGCGAGAGACGCGAGTAGAGCACGCGATCCAGCTCGCCCAGCGTCAGGTTGGCGACGAAGATCTGGCCGACCTGCGGGATGACGACGAAGCCCTCCCGCGTGACGGGGAGGTCGTAGCTCGCCTCGACGTCGCCGGTGAGGATGAGGACGAGGCGGTCACCGGGGCCGAGGCGATAGCTCGCGTCGACGGGACCGGAGAGCGCCGGCTCGAACTGCGACGTGGAGCTGCGGAAGACGTCGAGGCCGAAGATCGTGTAGCCGCTGTCGGCGAGCGTCTGGGCGCTGTCGACGCTGATCCCGCGCGCGCCGATCCGGACATCGAAGCGGTTGTCCGGCGGCAGCACCCTCGCCGGCGCCTGTCCCACGGGACAGGGAATCGGGCTCAGTGCGCCGGAACCGGTCACCTGCCCGCTCGACCCTCCGGCCTGGGGCTGCGGGGTGGTCGGCGAGACACCCGTGATGATCTGTCCGGGGAGGGTGTACTGGCCGGGGAGCTGGGTCGCCGCGGGAGCGTTGGAGGTGGTGCCGTTCGCACCACCCGGCTGCACACCACCGGTTCGCGTCGCGTCGCGACCGGCGCGGCCGTCGGTGTCGGCCGTGGCGCGCGCCTGCGGCGTGAGCGACTGGTAGTAGTACGGATCGTATACGCACGGCACGCTCGACAGACTGGGCTCGCGACCGGTTCCGAGCGCGGACTCCTGCATCGCGGCGACGTCGGAGCTGTCGGCGATGCCGAGGGCGCGGACGGCGGCGAACACGTCCTCGCCGGGTGTGGCCGGCGTCCCCGACATCCCCGGCAGGTAGGGGTCGAGCAGATCCTCGGGGTAGCCCTCGGCGCGGAGCCTGGCGTGGATCTGTTCGCGCGTGAGCCCGCTGGTGGCGAACCGCTGCCGCAGCTGGGACACGAGGTCGGGGCGCGTCTGCAGGAGGATCTGCGCCTGCTCCGGCGTCGGCCGCGTAGTCGGCACCTGCGCGTGGGCGAGACGCGGGAGGGGGAGCAAAAAAGAAGCGGCCACGACGAGTGACCGCAGGAGCACTGAGCGCATGGTTGTCGCCTGCGGGGCGATCGGCGGGAGAGGTAGGCCCGGGTGGCGCTTACGGAAGGGACGAGTGGTCACGCACGGACTCGAACCGTGGACCTCTGCTGTGTGAAAGCAGCGCTCTAACCAGCTGAGCTACGCGACCTTGGCCCCGACGTCCATTCGGGGTCGAAGTCGGATGTTAGCCCCCGGTCATAGGGCTCGCAAGGGTTCGGTAGCGTCGTCAGAAGACCTTCACCATCCCCTTCGTGTAGCGTGACGGATCGCGTCGCACATCGGCGATCACGGCGCTCAGATCGGTGATGAGCTTGTTGAGCTGGTCATA
This sequence comes from Gemmatimonadota bacterium, assembly GCA_019510405.1. Taxonomy (GTDB): domain Bacteria; phylum Gemmatimonadota; class Gemmatimonadetes; order Gemmatimonadales; family Gemmatimonadaceae; genus AG11. Next base: position 5,647 of record JAEKKK010000303.1, read on the forward strand.
CAGCTGGTCATCGGTGAGGAGGCGGCTCGCCGTGCCCTTTCCGTTGGTCAGCGAGCGCATCAGCGAGTCGGCACCGCGTGAGATCCCGACGAGGTTCGTGTAGAGCGTCGTATCGCGGAGAAGGAGGCCGGCAGTGCCCTTGCTCGCGTTGATCGAGACGATGAGCGAGTCGGTCGAGGTGATCACGCCGACGAGCCGGTCGTAGAGCTGCGGATCGTCGAGCATGCGGCCCACGGTCCCATTCGGATTCTGGAAGCGGCCGAGCATCGTGTTGGCGCGGCTCAGCGTGCCGTTCAACTGATCGTAGAGCGACCGGTTCGTGAGGAGCTGCCCGAAGGTGCCTTCCCCTTTCACGAGCCCGCCGGTGATGGCGCGCAGGTCCTTCGTGAGCGCTACCATGTCGTTGACCGCACCGCTGGCCTGCGCGATGACGGCCTCGTAGTCGAGCGAGGGGACGACCGTGACCGTGTCGCCATCGCTGAGCGCCTGATAGCGCGGTGTGCCGGTGGTGATGTCGAACACCTTGTCGCCGAGCAGCCCCATGGCGCGCAGCTTCCCCTTCGAGTCCTTGCGGATCTGGTCGCGCACGTTGGCGTCCAGGGCGAGGGTGAGCTTGAGGTTCCGGACGGTGTCATTGTCGACCGGCAGGAACTCGATCTTCGTCACCGTGCCCGCCAGCTGGCCCGCCACCGTCACCGAGCCGCCCTCGCGCAAGCCGTTGGCATCCGGGAGGAAGGCGGTGAGATGGTACCGCTTGGTGAAGAGGTTGGCCGCCTGCCCCAGCTTGTAGATCGCGACGCCCACGACTACCACCGCCAGAGCGATGACGAGTCCGACGCGCAGCTGATCCCAGGTGATGCTCGGAGAACGTCTCATGTCATGACCCGCCCAGGAAGTCGCGAAGGTACCTGTCATCGGACGACGCCATCTCCTCCGGCGTGCCGAAGAAGACGATGCGTCGCTCGTTGAGGACGGCGACGCGCGTCGCCATCCGGAACACGGACCGGATGTCGTGCGAGACCACGACGCTGGTGACGTCGAGCTCGCGCTGCAGCTTCATGATCAGCCGGGTGATCGTGCCCGTGCTGAGCGGATCGAGGCCGGAGGTCGGCTCGTCGTAGAGCATGATCTCCGGGTTGTTCGCCATCCCGCGCGCGATGCCGACGCGCTTGCGCATCCCGCCCGAGAGCTGCGAGGGAAGCTGTCCCATCACCTGATCGGGATCGAGGTCGACGAAGGCGAGCTTCTCGCGCACGCGCGCCTCGATCTCGTCCTCGTCGAGCGCGGTGTGCTCGCGGAGCGGATAGGCGACGTTCTCGAACACGGTCATCGAATCGAACAGCGCGGCGCTCTGGAACACCATCCCCATGCGCTGCCGCGCTTCGAGTGCCTGCTCGAAGGTGAGGTCGGTGATGTCCTCGCCGTGAATGCACACCTTGCCGCGATCCGGGACGAGCAGACGCAGGATGAGCTTGAGCGTGGTGCTCTTGCCGGTGCCCGACTCGCCGACGAGACAGATCGTCTCTCCCTTCCGTGCCTCGAGCGAGACGTCCTCGAGGATGGGCCGGTCGAAGGCGAGGTAGACGTGATCCAGCTCGATGACGGGCACCGCGCGGAACTCCTGCGGGTGCACCTCCGCGTAGTACTCGTCCGTCGAGTCGTCGGCGAGCTCCTCGCGGATGGCACGCCGGATCGACGTCGGCCGGCGCTCGGCCGCACGCCGGCCCTCCTGGCGGCGTTCGGCGCTGGCCCGATCATCGGGCGTCGCGGGTGTCGCTCGTTCCGGCGGCACGGTGGGCACGCTCTCGCCATCGCCGGGGTTGCGCACGTCGTCGGTCATGAGCCCAGCAGCGACAGCAGGATCTGCGTGAGGAAGTAATCCACCACGAGGATCAGGATGCTGGACAGGACGACCGTGCGCGTCGTGCTCTGCCCCACCCCCTCGGTGCCTCCGGTCGTGTTGATGCCGAAGTAGCAGGCCGAGACGGAGATGATGCCGCCGAACACGAACGGCTTCACCAGCCCCTGCACGAAGTCCGTCGGCACATAGCGAAGGACGAAGCCGTCCCCCGCGATCTGTTCCCACACGGTGCGCCAGTAGGTGCCGGTGGGAAC
>JAEKKK010000123.1 GCA_019510405.1 Gemmatimonadota bacterium
GCAGCTTCTTGATCTTCGCCGTGCCGAGCCCGGGGACGCGGAGCAGGTCGAGCAGACCGGAGGGTGTCGTGGCGCGGAGCTGCTCGAGGTACCGCGACTCGCCCGTCTCGATCAGGTCGCGCACGACGGACAGCGTGGCAGGCCCGATGCCTTGCAGCTTCGCCAGCTCGCCGCTGCGGTACATTGGCGAGAGATCGTCCGTGTCGAGCGTGAGCAGCGCGGTCGCGGCCTGCTCGTACGCGCGGACCTTGAAGGTGCTCTCGCCGTGCAGCTCGAGGTGCGCGGCGATCTGTCTCAGCACGTGCGCCGCGGTGCGGGGATCCATGCCGAAAGATAATCGGCGCGGATCGGGGGGCCGGTGCTAGCCCTCGATGCCGGCGAAGACCTTGAGCTTCTCGACGATCTCGTGGAGCTGCCGCTCGGTGAGCTCGATCTCGGCGGCGGCGCCGTCGGAGTCGAGCAGACCGGCGCGCATGGAGATGGCGACCTGGTTCAGGTAGCGGATCTTCTCGAGAATGTCCTCGGTCGCCTTGCGCAGCCCGGTGAAGCGGCGCTTCTCGGCGAGGGCACGCCGGTAGCGAAGCATCAGCTCCTGCGGCGTCAGCCGCCGGGCCAGCGTGAGGGTCTCCTCGCGCGTGCGACCGGGGAGCGAGCCACGGTCGGGGACGCCGCTGTCGTCCCACGCCTCGTCGGCGAACCAGAGATGCCCGACGTACTCGATGCCGTCGAACATGACCTTGCAGGTCACGTTGAAGCGACGGCCGTCGTACTCGAGGGTGGCGATGTGTGGTTGAACGTTCTCGTCGCGCACGGGGGCCATCACTGAGCGGGTGGGGTGGTTCGGGTGTCGCGCAGGAAATTGCGAAGCAGCGTGAAGAGCTGCGCCGGCTGTTCGACGTACGGGACGTGTCCGCTCGCCTCAATGACGACGCACGTCGTACCGAGGGCACGTGCCGCGGCCTCGGACGACGCGAGCGGGATCGGGTCCTGACGCCCGTGTACTACCAGTGTCGGCAAGTGCACCTGTTCCAGCGAGTGCGTGAGGTCGTACTCGCCGAGCGACTGCCAGATGGACTGCTGCACGCGGCCCGTGACGCGGAAGGGGGTGAGGTCGCGCGCGCGCGACGGGTCGGCGAAGTAGCCGGCGACGCTGATCTCGAAGGCGCGGTGCCGGTACGCCTCCGGGTCGCGCTCGCGGAGGCCGGATTCCTGGAGCTCGGTGCGCAGCGCGGCGACCTCGGGGCTCGCCTGGCGTCGGGCGAGCTCCTGCTCGAACGCCTGGCGCGCGGGCCGGTTGATCGGCGCCGGATCGATGAGGGCCAGGCGTACGGGATCCGGCGCGACGCGTCCGGCTGCGGCCTCGACGGCATACAGCATGGCGAGCAAACCGCCCCACGAATAGCCGACGATGGTGAGCGGATCGACGTGGAGCTCGGCGGCGACGCGGCCGACGTCGAAGACCTGATCCTGCCATCCGATGACGGCGCGGTCGTCGTCGTGGCGAGAGCGACCGCCTCCTCGCTGGTCGTAGGTGACGACGCGATGCTCCTCGGCGAGGTCGAGCATCTGCGGCAGCAGATACTCGTGGCTGGCGGCGGGCCCGCCGTGCAGCAGGAGCAGGGGCGGCGCGTCGGCGGGGCCCCACTCGGCCCAGTACAGGGGCACCGGAGTGGTCGTCGTGAATCCGTGCGCGCTCGGCGGCGGGATCGGAGGCATCGCGCCGGAGTATAGCGGGGATGCGGGGATGCGAAACAGCCTGTCGTCCCGAGCGAGCGCAGTGAGTCGAGGGATTCTGCGCTGTGGCTGTGTGGTTCACGCGGGACACGCGGAGAACAGCACACGCGGAGAACTGCTACCGGGAGAGATCCCGACCCGAGCAGCACTCCTCTCCAATGTCGGGAAGCAGGATTTTTGGGTCTCGGGGTGAGATCAGTGCACCCGATCGCTGGGGCTCAGGGCTGGCCATGGCGATACCACGCCTCGATGCTGACCCCAAATCCTTACGGCGCATTCCTCCAAGAGGAGCCCTGCGCTGGTCCGCGATCTCGCTGGGCAGGTCGTTCTCCGCGTGTCGTTCCTCCGCGCGCTCCGCGTGCTCCGCGTGAACTCCCTTGCGCGACCGAGCCAGAATTGAAAACGGCCGCGGCACGCCGAAGCGTCCCGAGGCCGTTCCCGCATTCCCGCATTCCCGCATCACCTCATGCCCGCATCCCGCGAATCACCGTCCCAACCAGTAATTCAGCTTCACGAGGAAGATGTTGTCCGGGTGCGTCGAGAGGAGGGCGCGGCGGTCGCGGCCGAAGTCGAAAGTGCCGACGTCGCTCAACTGGTCGCTGCGCGACTGCGTCCAGACAAGGAACAGCGTCGAGCCGGGCCGATACTCCCAGCGATACACGACGTTGCCGATGAGGGAGCGGGCGTCGAAGCTCGGGTTGTCGAAGGAGAACGATGCGGCCGGCCCGGTGCCGTCCGGGTCCACCGTGTATCCGGTGACCAGCCCATTGGCGCTCGTGGTGGCGCTGATCGTTCCGCGGTCGCGGCCGTAGATGCTCTTCCGGAGGTTGCGCGGCGCGTCGAACTCCTTGAAGTCGGAGTAGTTCCCCGTGGCGATGAACGGCTGCGCATACAGCTCGAGCGAGGAGTTCGGCGTGAAGGTGACGCCGAGCCGCGTGTCCATCGACAGCGTCTTCTGCACGAGCGACGAGAAGACGTAGCGCTCGCCGGCGAAGGCGGCGTTCGTCGCGTCGTCCACCGTGGTGACGTACTGCTGGACGCCGCGCGTGAAGTTGTAGGACGGGCCGAGGGAGACCGACACGTTGGACGCGGGCTTCCAGCGCACCGTGGTGTTCACGGCGGACTGGAAGCCTCCCTCGCGGTTGCGCTGGTAGCGCGGGTTGACGTTGAAGACGACCCCTCGGCGGCCATCGCTGGTGATGTTGGCGGAGTACACGTCGCCGGCGGGGAGGACACCGACCGGACCACCACGCAACAGGCGATCGTCGTACACCTGGAAGTTGTGCAGCGTCCAGATGTTCCAGCGCCAGAACTGCGGGGTCGTGGCCTGCGCGAAGACGTGGACGTCACGGTTGGTGAGGTCACCGTCGAAGTTCTGTGACTGCTGGGCGCCCGCGACGATCGCCGCGTCGCGGTACCAATGCGTTGGCTTCGTCCAGCCGTAGGCCACGTTGCCGACGAGCTGCGTGTAGTCGGCGCGCGAGAGGAAGCTGATGTCGTTGACCTCGAAGCCCGGCGTGCGGACGTTCGCCTGCGCTTCCCAGTTGAAGTTGCCGCCGTCCTTGGCGAGGCGGAGATAGCTCGCCAACCCGCGCAGGTCGGTCGCGCCGGGACGGTACGTCGAGTTGAGGAAGCCGCTGCGGAACCAGCCGTCGTCGCCGACGGCGCGGTCGGGGCGCTGGAAGTAGTGGGCGCTCGAGCGCTGCACGCGCATCATCGCCGCGGAGTCGCCCGTCACGTTCGACAGCATCGCCGACGCGAGCAGCTGATAGTTCTTCTTGTCCCAGCTCAGCACCATGTCGGCGCCGGCCGCTTCGGCGTGCCGGGTGAGGCGATCGGCGAGCGCGGGATCGTCGAGGCGTCGCACGACCGACGTCGCGATCCCGCCCACGACGAGATTGCCGTCGAGGTAGTCCTTCGTGCCGCGGCCGACGAAGTAGTTCGTGAGCGGCTCGACCTCCTGCTTGAGCCGCGTGCCCTGGTCGGTCACGACACTCGCCATCTCGCGCCGCGTCACTGCGTTCAGCAGCCCGAGGGTGATTCCCGAGCTGGTGCGTCCGGTGATCTTCGCCGCGCCGAGGATGGTGGAGTTCTCGGGGACGTCGGCGTATTGACCCGCGTCGTAGGCGAGGCCGGCCCCCTGCGGCGCGCGGCCGATGCGCCGCGAGTAGAACGACTCGATCGAGCTGAAGTTGCTGCAGAAGTAGCAGCTCGCGTTGCCGAAGTTGAAGATCCCCGCACCGGCGACGAAGAACGGGCGCTTCTCCTCGAAGAAGGTCTCGAATGCGCTGAGGTTCACCGTGGCTGGATCCACCTCGACCTGGCCGAAGTCGGGGTTGATCGTCGCGTCGAGGGTGAGGTTCGAGGTGAGCAGTGCCTTCACGTCGCCGCCGACGCGCATGTCCTGCCGGCTGCCGTCGTTGAACGGATCGCCCGCCGCGTCGGGGCGGATGTGCCGCGAGCGGGTCACGGCGTACGGCACCAGCTCGAGGTGCTTCGGCACGCTGCCGATGCGGATTCCCTCGAGATGGCCGAACCGCGACGGCCCGCCGATCTCGGTCTTCTTCCAGGGCGACCATTGGGTGTACTCGTGCGAGCGCTGCATGTAGCGGCGCACCTGGAGCCCCCACGTCTGGACCTCGGAGCGCGAGAAGCGGAGCTGCGAGTACGGGATACGCAACTCGGCGGTCCAGCCGAGGGAGTCGATGCTCGTCGCTGCCTCCCAGATGCCGTCCCACGACGCGTCGGGATTCGACGTGCCGACGCCGAGCGCGTCGCCCTTCACCCCGGACGGGTTCACGTCGAAGAAGGCTCGGCCGAGGTGATCGTGATACGCGTCGATCACGACCTCGAGGAAGTCGGACTCCATGTCGCTATCGCGCCGGACGAGGCGAGTGACGATGTCCTTCGGCCCGTTCTTCTCGTACAGGCGCGCGCCGACGTAGAGCGCTTCGGCATCATAGACGAAGCGCACCTCGGTGCGCTGGGTGCCCGGCTCCCCTTCCTTGGGGTCGACCTGGATGAACTGCGTGATGGGCGTCGCCTTCGACCACGCCTCGTCGTCGAGATGCCCGTCGAGGACGATGTTGCCGAAGCGCGGCACGGCGGTCGCGGAGGGCACGGGAATGGAGTGCGTGGCCCGATGACCGGTGATCGTGTCGGGCCGCTGCGGGGTCGGCTGCTGGGCGCGGACGCTCGAGAGCGCGAGCGGAAGCGCGACAAGAAAGGAGAGCCGCCGTACGGTGGGGGGGTGCGGCACGTGCCTGGTGGGTGGATTGAGAGAGGGTTCCGGACGAACCCTCCTTGGACACTAGCCGGCGGGGTTGGGTTCCTCCGGCGAGCGTGATGGCGTCGTGTGAAACAACTCCAGCGCGATGGGGCGCGGTCACGTACTCGTGAAGGTGACCCAATCCAGCGCGCGAGGATTGAGCGATCCTGCGCCCGGTCCCATCCTCAATCGCGAGCGTGCGCGCGTGCGACGCGCACGGTGCGCAGATGCGCGGTGACGGTGTCCTCGATGCGACGTCCGTAACCGCCGCCGATGGTGATCGCGACGGGGATTCCGACCTCACGACACAGGTCGAGCACCGTCGCGTCGCGGCGCGCGAGCCCATCGAAGGTCAGCGCGAGACGGCCGAGCCGGTCACCTTCGTGCGGATCGGCCCCCGCGATGTAGACGACCAGATCGGGCGCCGACGCGGCGAGCACACCGGGCAACGCCGCCGTCAGCTCGTCGAGATAGACGTCGTCGCCCGTCCCATCGGCGAGCTCGACGTCCAGCGTGCCCGGCACCTTGTGGAAGGGATAGTTCCTGCCGCCGTGCATGCTGAAGGTGAACACGTCGCGATCGCCGGCGAAGATGGCGTGCGTGCCGTTTCCCTGATGGACGTCGAGATCCACCACGGCGACACGACGCAGGCGCCCCTCGCGCTGCAGCAGCCGGATCGCGACGGCCACGTCGTTGAACACGCAGAACCCTTCGCCGTGATCGGGGAAGGCGTGATGTGTCCCGCCGGCGAGGTTCATCGCGAGCCCGTGCTCCAGCGCGTGACGCGCGGCGGCGATCGTGCCGCCGACGGCGCGATACGATCGCTCGACGAGCGCCTCCGACCAGGGGAAGCCGAGCCGGCGCAGCTCCGCCGCGTCGAGCGCGCCCTCGCGGAAGCGCCGCACGTAGTCGCGCGTGTGCACGAGCTCCAGCGCGTCGTCGCTCGCGCGAGCCGGATCGAGCACGTGGTCGGCGGGCACGATCCCCTCGGCGATGACCGCCTCGCGCAGCATGCCGTACTTCGCCACCGGGAAGCGATGTCCTTCGGGGAGCGGGAAGGTGTAGCGCGCCGACGACCAGAGGAGGAGCGTCACCGGCGACGACCGTTCGAGAGGCGACGCGGCGGAGTTCCGCCTGATCGGCACGCCGCATATGCTTGAGCGTCCGTCGTCATCCGCTGCTGCACCGGAGCGCCGTCATGCCCCTCGACTTCATCCGCGACTACCTCACCGAGCTCGACGCGACGATCCGCGCGCTGCCGCACGAGCAGATCGCCGGCATCATCGAGGCGGTGCGCGACGCGCGCGATCGCGATGCGCAGGTGTTCGTCGTCGGCAATGGCGGGAGCGCCGCGACGGCGTCGCACTTCGCGGTCGATCTCGGCAAGGGCGCATCGCACGCCGGCGATCGACGGTTCCGTGTCCTCTCGCTCACCGACAACGTGCCGTGGATCTCGGCGCTCGCGAACGACCTGTGCTACGAGGACGTCTTCGTCGAGCAGCTCAAGAACTTCGCGCGGCCCGGTGACCTGCTGCTCGCCTTCAGCGGCAGCGGGAACTCCGAGAACGTGCTGCGCGCCGTGCGCTACGCCAACTCGATCGGCTGCCGCACGATCGGCCTCTCCGGGTTCGCCGGCGGGAAGCTGCGCGACGAGGCACAGGAGTGTCTCGTCGTCGATGCGCATCACATGGGGCGCATCGAGGACGGGCACTTCATCGTGCAGCATCTGATCGTCTACTACCTGATGACGCATCCCGAAGCAGGACCCGCCGCGGCGACGCCGGCCGCCGCGCGAGGCTGACGGCCACGGAGCGCGACGACCATTCGGATCGGGATCGACCTCGGCGGGACGAAGATCGAAGGGCTCGCGCTCGTCGGAAGCGAAGAGCGCTTCCGCCATCGCGTGAGCACACCGCGCGACTACGACGGCTCGCTGCGCGCGATCGAGGAGATGGTGGCGCTGATCGAGCGCACCGTCGGCGAGCAGGGAACGATAGGCGTCGGCATTCCCGGCATGGTGTCGCCGCGCACGGGCGTCGTGAAGAACGCGAACTCCACCTGGCTGATCGGCAAGCCGCTCGAGCGCGCGCTCGAGGAGCGGCTCGGCCGTCCGGTGCGGCTCATGAACGACGCCAACTGCTTCACGCTCTCCGAGGCGACCGACGGCGCCGGCGCCGGATTCGACAGCGTGTTCGGCGTGATCCTCGGCACGGGCGTCGGCGGCGGCATCACGATCGGGCGGCGCGTGCACGTCGGCGCCAACCTGATCGGCGGCGAGTGGGGACACAATCCGCTGCCGTGGCCCGAGCCCTCCGAGCTCCCCGGGCCGCCCTGCTACTGCGGCCGCCACGGATGCATCGAGACCTGGCTCTCCGGTCCCGGGATGGAGCGCGATCATCGCGCGCAGACGGGCGATTCGCGCTCGACCCACGAGATCGTGAAGGCGGCCGATGCGGGCGACGCGAACGCCAAGGCGACGATCGCGCGCTATCACGATCGGCTGGGGCGCGGGCTGGCGTCGGTGGTCAACCTGCTCGACCCCGACGTGATCGTGCTCGGCGGCGGGATGTCCAATCTGCCCGGACTCGACGAAGCCGCCGCCGCGGCGATGCGGCCGTACGTCTTCTCCGACACGGTGGAGACCGTGGTGCGTCGCAACGTGCACGGCGACTCCAGCGGCGTCCGCGGCGCGGCCTGGCTGTGGCCAGACAACTAACTGGCGCCCCAGCTCACCTGGGCCGGATGCCCAGCGTGACCGTCGTCGAGTGCTGCGTGCCGCCGCGCACGTAGACCACCTCGACCTCCTCGCCCGGTTGATGCGCATAGAGCGCGTCACTGTACGTGTACAGGTCGCGTACTTCGCGCCCGCCGAACAGCACGATGACGTCGCCCGCCTTGAGCCCGCCCTTGTCGGCCGGGCTGCCCGCGCGCACGCCGGTGAGTCGCAGCCCCGCGACGCCGCTCCCCGCCATGTCGGGAATGCTGCCGAGGTAGACGTTGCTCCCCTCGCGCTGCGAGCTCATGACCTGCTTCGGGGCGACGCGCACGGGCGTGAGTCGTGCCGGCCGGTCGGCGATCTCGCGCACGATCCGCTCGGCCAGATCGACGACGCGCGCCTCGCCCGGCGCGTTGATCCTGTCGACGTCGTCGGTGGCGCGGTGGTAATCCTCGTGCAGGTCGGTGAAGAAGTGCAGTACCGGAATCCCCTTCGCGTAGAAGGAGCTGTGGTCCGACGGACCGAAGCCGTCGTCCTGCTTCACGAGGTCGAGCTTCGGCGCGACGTTGGCGCTGTCGACGATGGCGGAGAGCTCGGCCGCCGTGCCGACGCCATACACGAGGAGCCGGTCTTTCCGGAGCCGGCCGACCATGTCGAAGTTCAGCATCGCGTCCATGCTGTCGAGCGGCACCGGCGCATGCTCGACGAACCACTGCGAGCCGAGGAGCCCGAGCTCCTCGCCCGAGAAGTGGACGACGAGGATGGAGCGGCGCGTCGGATGCGCGGCGAGCCGCCGCGCGAGCTCGAGGAGCGCCGCCGTCCCCGAGGCGTTGTCGTCCGCCCCGTTCCGGATCGCGTTGCCGGCTTCCGGGTCGAGCGCGCCGTTGCTCGAGCGGCCCAGGTGGTCGAAGTGGGCGCCGAGGACCACCCACTGGCTGCTGAGCGCCGGATCGCGGCCGGCCAGCCGCGCGACGACGTTCTGGGTCGGCACCCCGTCCGGCTTGCCGGCGTGGGCGAGCTCGGCGCCGCTGGCGATGAAGTGCTGGAGGTAGACGAGGCAGCTGTAGTCAGCCGACGAGTTCTGGCAGTTGGGAGACGCGCTGACCACGATCGGGCGAAGCCCCATGGAGGCGTGGCGACGGGCGAGCCAGGCGGCGGCGCTGTCGTTGCCGGCCGTTCCCGTGCCGCGACCCTCGAGCCGATCGTCTGCCAGATAGGCGATGTCACTCCTGATGCGTTCGGCGTCCGGCCGAGCCGAAGGAGACCCGCGCCCTGCGCTCCGGCAGGCGGAAGCCAGCACAGGGACGAGTAGCGCGAGCGCGAGGCGGGGCAGGGAGCGGAGGCGGCGGGGACGACGCATCGAGGAGGGCATCGACTGGAGGGGAGGTACCGAATCCTAATCGCGGTCGCGCGAGCCGGTGAAACGCGCGCCCGGCGACCAGGATGCGTCACGCGCCGATAGGGCAAGTCGTCTCTCAGCTGCGGCCGATGTCGGCCAGCATGGGTCCCATGGATTACTCCGTCACCTTCGCCAGGCACTACTCGCGGCTCGTCTGGCTGCTTCTGCACGAGACGTCCAACGTCGACGAGCAGAAAGCGACGCTGCGCGCACTCGTCACCGTCTCCAAGGACGGTGCGGTGACGCTCGTGAGCGACGGCGCCGACGTCAGCGCCAATGGGCACGACGTGCCGGGCGTGCTGTCCGGCGTGACCGACGTGGTGCGGCGGATGACGGCGCATGGCGTGCGCGAGATCGTGTTCGACGTCACTGCTGCACCGGCCGGTGTGCTTGGCTCGGCGCGGATCCTCGCCGGCGACGCGAGCGTCGGGGATGGCGGCGTGGGCGCGGAGGCGAAGCTGACCGCGCTGGGTGCGCCCAGCGTGCGCTTCACGCGCGATCCCGCGTCGGAAGCTGCAGCGCCGGTATCTGCTCCTGTCGCCGCGCCGGTCGAGGCGCCTGCCGCACGCGAGGCACCGCCTGTCGCCGCAGCTCCTGCCGCACCTCCCGCCCCGCCGGCTGCAGCGCCCGCACCCGCTCCTGTCGCGGCACCGGCTGTGCCGGCACCTGCTGCGTCCGCACCTGCTGCGCCGGCACCCGCTGCCGCTCCGGCGTCCACTCCGCCGGCGGCGGAGCCGGGCGCCCTGCCGGATCTCGGGTTCGGTGATGTCGAGGTGCTGGACGAACAGACGATGCGCGACAAGATGCGCCCCACGCCGCGTGCGACGACCGCGGTACCGGCGGCACCGGCGCGGCCGCCCGAAGGGGGCGGGATGTTCGCGCAGTTCACCGCGAGCCGCACGCCGACCGCGTCGCACCGCGACCTGCTGACGCAGCTCGAGCAGGCGAGCGGCGTGAACGTGCTCACGCAGGTGCTCGACGACCTCGTGGCGATCGCCGAATCGGCGGCGCGCGACGCGCGGATCGCCGTGGTGTGCGAGATCCTCTGCCGCGTGACGCGGCGCGAGCCGCAGGTCCACGAGTTCGAGGCGAAGCGCGCCTTCGTGATGGCCCAGCGCCGGCTCGCCAAGCCGATGCTCCTTCGCGCCATCGTGCAGGAGCTCCCGCATGCCGGCGACCAGCGCGAGGCGTTCATCGCCGTGCTCACGCGCGCCGGTGAGGATGGCGCCGACGCACTGATCGAGCAGATCGCCGCGATCTCCGGGCAGAATGAGCGTCGCGTCTACTTCGACGCGCTCCTCCAGCTGCAGGCCGGCGTGCCGACGCTGATCCACATGCTCGGCGACGCGCGCTGGTTCGTGGCGCGCAACGCGGCGGAGCTGCTCGGCGAGATGCAGGCGCGCGAGGCGGAGCCGCAGCTCACCGAGCTGCTGAAGCACAGCGACGACCGTGTGCGCCGCGCCGCGACGAGCGCGCTGATGCGGCTCGGCACATCGCGCGCGATGCAGGCGATCCAGGACGCCCTCAAGGACGGCGCGCCGGCAATGCGCATGCAGGCCGCCGCGGCGCTCGTGACGCGCAAGGACGTGAAGACCGCCGCGACCCTCGTCCGCGCGCTGGAGGAGGAGAAGGACGAGGAAGTGCAGGTGGCCTTCCTCCTCGCGCTCGGCAAGCTGGCGACGCCGGACGCGGTGCAGCGCCTGCTGAAGGCCGTGGAGCCCGAGCGCGGCCTGTTCAAGAAAAAGAGCACCGCGTTCCGCGTCGCGGCGGTGCAGGGGCTCGGCGAGGCGCGCTCCCCCGAGGCGTCCGACGCATTGAAGGGGTTGCAGAGCGACAAGGACGAAGAGGTCCGCGAAGCCGCGACGTTCGCCCTCGTCCGCATCGCCCGCCAATCCGCGCCACCGGTCCAGCCGAAGGCCTGATCGCGTCCCAACGCGCGTGCAGTTCGGCGCGCCTGACGTCGTTCGAGGTCGTAGCGCCGCACGGTCGCGGACATTCCTTCCGTCGTCGCTCCGCGCTTACACGCTGCGAGCCTCGCGCCAACGACCGCGCGAGTCTCTTGCTACGCGCGAGGCTCCTCCTCCAGGAACGCCCGCTCCCTTGCCTCGCACGATGCGCGGACGGTGTGCGCCGTGGCTGGCTTCGCGCAGCCGCGCTCGCGCCGGCGAGGATCAGCGCGCCGTCAGATCCATCTCGTCCGTGAGCGTGCGGCAGAACTCCGCGATCAGCGTGGCCGCATTGTCGACGTCCGCGAGCGAGACCATTTCATTCGGCGAGTGCATGTACCGGTTCGGGATCGACACCAGCGCCGTCGCCACCCCTTCGCGCGCGATGTGGATCGCGTCCGCGTTCGTCGACGTGTCGCGCCCGACCGCGTGCACCACGTGCGCGATGCCGCTCTGCTTCGCCGTCTCACGCAACAGCTTGAGCACTACCGGCGAGATCAGCGCGCCGCGGCTCAGGATCGGGCCGCCGCCCATCTTGTGCTCCCCGATCTCCTTCTTCTCGATGTTCGGGTGGTCCGTCGCGAAGGTGACGTCGACGACGATTGCCACCTTGGGGCCGAGCGCCTGCGCACAGATCGCCGCGCCGCCGCCGTGCCAGGCGATCTCCTCCTGCGTCGTCGCCGCGGCCACGACCCGCGCCTTCCCCGGCTTTTCCGCGTAGCGGCGCAGCGCTTCGAGCACGGTGAACGCGCCGATGCGGTCGTCGATCGAGCGGGAGACGATGCGGTCGTTGGGGAAGTCGAGCGAGCGCGAATCCACCACTCCCGGATCGCCCACCGACACGCGCGCCTCCGCCTCGGCGCGGCTGGTCGCGCCGATGTCCACCCAGAGGTCGGTGATCTTGCTGGCGCGCTCCCGGTCCTCGCTCTTCATCAGGTGGATGGGCTTCTTGCCCACCACGCCGAGCACGTCACCGTCGGTGCCGAGGAAGCGGATGCGCTGGGCGACGAGCACCTGCGGATCCCACCCGCCGATCGGCGAGATGTAGAGATAGCCGTCGTCGTCGATGTACTGGACGATGACGCCGATCTCGTCGATGTGCCCGTCGAGCATGATCGTCGGCGAGCCGCCCGGGTTCACCTCGGCCATGCTGTTCCCCGCCACGTCGGCCGAGACGTTGTCGGCGAAGGTGCTCGCCTCGGCGCGCCAGACCCGCGCCGCCGCCGTCTCGAAACCCGAGGGCGCCGGCGCATCGAGCAGACGTTTGAGGAACGCGACCGAAGAGGGGCTGAGCATCGTGAGACGAGGGTGAAGGGTGCCAGGCGATCGGGATCGGATCCAGGCGATCGGGAGTCGAATGCTAGCCCAGCGCTGGCCGCGAAGGAAGCGCGGCGCGCCGCGCCGAATTGTGTGCAGGAATGTCGGCGCGCACGCGGGGCGCGGCGACATCGCGCCGTTGCGGCCCGGTGCGCGATTGGGCACCATGCACGAATGAACCCTGGCCCGTCGAGATGAGCCTCGCGCTGTTCGCCCTTCTGGTGGCTGCCGGCTCGTTCGGGGCAGGGCTGCTCGGTGCGGTGACCGGGCTGGGTGGAGGGATCGTCGTCGTGCCGATGCTCACGGTGCTCTTTCACGTCGACATCCGCTACGCGATCGGCGCGTCGCTGGTGTCCGTGATCGCGACGTCGAGCGGTGCGGCATCCGCGTACGTGCGCGAGGGGTACACCAACGTGCGCATCGGGATCTTCCTCGAGGTCGCCACCACCGTCGGAGCGCTCGTCGGTGCGGCGCTCGCGCACGTCGTCCCAACGAGTGCGCTCGCCATCCTGTTCGGCCTCGTGCTGCTCTACTCCGCCTATCGCTCGCTGCGCGGCGACAAGGCGACCGCCGCGGTGCCGCCCCCCGATCCGCTGGGCGAGCGGCTGCGGCTCAACGGCAGCTATCCCGAAGCCCCGGGACGCGTGCCGTACGTCGTGCATCGCGTCCGGCTGGGATTCGGCGTCATGCTGTTCGCGGGTATCCTGTCCGCGCTGCTCGGCATCGGATCCGGCGTCGTGAAGGTGCTGGCGATGGATCGCGCGATGCGGCTGCCGTTCAAGGTGTCCACGACGACGAGCAACTTCATGATCGGCGTGACGGCCGCCGCCAGCGCCGGCGTGTATCTCCATCGCGGCTACATCGATCCGTCGGTCGCCTTTCCCGTCATGCTCGGGGTGCTCTCCGGCGCCGTGCTCGGCGCGCGGCTGCTCGCCGTCGCGGATGCCGTCTGGCTGCGGCGCATCTTCACCGCCGTGGTGTGCGTGCTCGCGGTGGAGATGTTGTACAAGGGACTGACGGGAGGCGTATGACCGCGCCGCCGCCGCGCCGCTCCACACCGTCGAAGCCGTCGCCGAACGCGGAGGTCGGGCGCCCGCGCGCCTGGAGCGACTACGACGTGGAGCAGGTGGTGGGCCGGCTGCTTCAGGCGGGCGTGATCCTGGCGAGCATCGTGGTGGTCGTCGGCGGCACACTGCTGCTCGCGCGGCACGGTTCGGAGGCGACGGCGTTCTCGGTATTCCGCGGCGACTCGTCCACACTCCGCTCGGTGAGCGCGACGTTGCGTGGCGCCCTGCATGGCGATCCGCGCGCGATCGTACAGCTCGGGCTCGTGCTCCTGATCGCGACGCCGGTGGCGCGCGTGGCGCTCACGCTGGCGGCGTTCGCGGCGCAGCGCGATCGGATGTACGTCGCGATGACGGGGCTGGTACTGGCGCTGCTGCTGATCGGGCTGTTCTCGTGACCGGGCTGGGGTCAGACCCCAAGGGCGTAGCCCGAGGGCTCTGACCCCCTGGCGCGATGTGCGATGCACCGCGCGTACGCCGCGTCGGGCGCCCCGAACAGCGTCGGCGCGAAGATCGCCGACATGACCTCGATCGCGTCCACCAGGCGCGGGCCGGGCCGGCTGGTCAGCGCGTTCCCGTCCAGCACCCAACAGGCGCACGCCGACGCCCACCGCCAGGCGTCGCGCGTGAGCAGCGCGGCAGTCTCCCGCGTCGCGCGCTCGATGTCGAAGCCGCACGGAGCGAACAGGAGAACCTCCGGCGCCGCGGCGCGCACCGCTTCGACGTCGATCTGCACCGAATGCGCGCCGGCTTGCGCCAGCACGTCCACGCCGCCGGCGCGGCGCACCAGCTCCGGCGACCAGTGGCCGGCGACGAACAACGGATCCAGCCACTCGATCACCACCACCCGCGGGCGCGGCGCGCGTGCCGCCTTGAGCGTCTCGTGCACGCGGCGCATCCGCGCGTCGAGCGACGCCAGGAGCGACTCGGCTTCCACGCTCCGGCCGATCGCCGCACCGACGCGGCGTACGTCGTCCCAGATGCCCTCTAGCGTCGTGCCGCCGAGCGTGACGACGCTGGGCGCGACGTCGAGCGCCACGATCGCGCGATCGACCTCGCTCTCGGGGAGCGCGCAGACGTCGCACAGCGACTGGGTGAGCACCACCTGCGGCGCGAGCGTCGCGAACTGCTCGGCGTCGAAGCCGAACACCGGCGCGCCTGTCGACGCCAGCGCACGGACCTCGGCGTCGATCGCCGATGAGGGGGCGTCGCGGTCCACCGCGCTCGAAGTCACGCGCGGCAGCGAGGCGACGTCGCGCGGATGGTCGCACTCGTGCGTCACGCCGACGAGCTGATCGACCGCGCCGAGGGCGGCGACGATCTCGGTGGCGGCAGGGAGGAGGGAGACGACGCGCGGCGTGCGCGGCGTGTCAGTCGTCACGCCGAATCGGGAAGGCGGCGAAGGTCGCCAGCAGCAGGGCGAGACCCGCCGCGTACCAGCGCGGATCCTCGGTGAGGCCGTAGTACACGATCCCGAAGCAGGCGAGCATCTGTCCGAACAGCCACGCGATCACGCTCTCGGGGATCCCTGACGAGGCGCGACGCTTCTCGGCGATGGGGCTGTGCCAGAAGCGCATGTCGACGATCTGCACCAGCGCGTACAGCCAGGTCATCACGCCGACGATGCGCAGCTTGCGCGCGAGCTCCGCGACGCGCGGCTGCGGCCCGAACGAGTGATAGACGTACACCACCAATCCGGCGAACAGCGCCAGCCCGAGCAGGATGTTGCGCACCTGCGCCTGGCGGTCGGCCGTCAGCCACTCGTACCGGGGCAGCTCCTTCGTCGCCTCGACGTCGACTCCCGAGCCCTGGGTCGGCTGTCCCGTCATCTCATCCGGGCAGACGCGACCAGATGATCACCGTCCCGCAGGTCGGGCTCCGCGTGGAGAACTGCGGCGGCGTCGTCGCCGGGCTCGCGTACAGCTCGATCGCCTCGACGTTCTCCGGCGAGAACTCCTCGGCCGATCCGCGTTCGAGTGGTATGCCGTCCACCCAGTACTGCGGCGGGCAGTTCGCCGATCCGATCGCCGCGCCGCGGAAACGGATCTCCTGACGGCCGCGGTAGCTCATGATCGACAGCCCCGACACCGACCGCACGACGTCCACGAACCGGCTCGCCCCCTTCCGCTCGATCTCCTCGCGCGTGACGAACTTGCCGAACCCGCGCGCGCGGCGCTCCCAGAATTCGGCCAGTACCTTCTTCGAGAGGGAATCGTGCGGGTCCTGCGCGACGAGGCCCGGGAGATTCTGCACGACCGCGACGAGGACGACGTCCACCGAGTCCGTCGTGCCGGTGGCGTTCGTCTGGATCGGCGCCCGCTGCGGCGCGAAGCCGAGCCGGCGCACGAACACGCCGCGCGCCCCGATCGGCATCTGCGCGACGTGGAACCGCCCCGAGTCGTTGCTGATCGCGACGACCACGTTGCCGCGCGCGCGCACTTCGGCGCCCGGTATCCCGTGGCCCGAGGAGTCGCGCACGAGTCCGACCAGCGCGCGTGGTGCCTGAGCGCCCAGCGACGTGGCGGCGATCAGCGAGGCGACGAACGCAAACCGGAGACTATGGATGGTGGCCATGAGGACCTCGGGCGCCAGGCGCCGCCGGCAATCTACTGTATCTCGTCCCGGAGCGAACGCCTCCTCGGCGACGCCCCCCTGAGCTCTGCCCCAAGAGGCGACTCCGCATGCGCGGAGTCAACCTCCGGGCTCGACCGTGCTACACCTGCGGTACCTTTGGCGGCGAGCCGCCCCCGAACAGACGGCGGGCCACCATCACCCCTATCCCGATGACGGCGCCAGCCGGAATCAGTATTCCGAGCGAGGCGATGAACCACGCGACGAACGCCACGAACCGCGTCCATGCCTCGGCGAATGCCTCGAGGATCGGACCGTTGCCGCGCGGCGGCTCGATCAGCGGAGCCTTCTCGTGCAACGACACCGAGAGCGAGCTGAGCGACGCGCGATGCTCGAGCCAACGGATGCGGGCCTCATAGCGATCTGCCTCCTGCCGTACCCGCGCGAGTTCCTGTTCGACCGTAAGCACATCGGACAGCTTCCCCGTGCGGTTCGCGAGCATCTCCACCAGCCGAGCCTCGACGCGCCGCGCATTCCCCAGCCGCGCCCCCAGGTCGACGTATTCCTCGGACACATCCTCGGCACTCACCGTCACGGTCTCGACCTTTCCGAGCTGGTTGAGCGCGCCGACCACCGCGTCGAATTGGGCCGATGGGATGCGCAACTCGAGCGTTGCCGTCTTCTGTTCCTCCTTCCCCGCGAGGAGGGAAGTGTTCCCGACGAAGCCGCCGAACTGTCCCGCCGTCTGCCGGATCCGGGCGACGGCCCCTTCCAGCTTCTCCACCTGGATCGTGGCCTCGCCGTGGCGGACGATCATCGTGCCGGCCGGATCGGCTGCGGGCATCGACGTACCGAGCGACGTCCCGTCCAGCGCGGATGCATTGGACGCCGCGTCCCTGGCTTCGGCGCGCGGCGCCGCAATAGAAGCCGCGCGAGGCGTGGCATTGGGCATCACCTTGGCCGCGACCTCGCGCGGTTGGTCGCCGAGCCCGAAGCCGCTCGCACCGCCGGTGGTGCCCACCGCGGGGGCCGACTGGGCGACGACGCCCCGGTCGCCGAGCTTCGAGTCACTGCAGGATGCTACGGGAACGAGCGAGAGGGCAGCTAGGACGATCGTGCGCGTGGCGGCCGGCCTGGGCTTACGCATGGGAGAGTCTCCGAGGTAGTGTGTGAGCTCTGCAGGGAGGAGCAATTACGACCTGGATCTGGAGCACTCCGACCGGAGGTGCGAAGCGCCGCAGGGAGGAGCAATGACGGTCGGGCGGGCTCACCGCCCCGATGGGAGACGCCGCCGACCGTTCCACTCACACACATCGCCCGCTCATGTCGCACTCCTTTGCCGGCCGCGCGGTGCTGCTCGCCTCTTTCGTGCTCGCGCGTCCGCTCGGCGCGCAGCGCGCGACCGAAGCGCTCCAGTCGGCGCCGATCACCGACGTGCGCTACGAGATCACCGCCGATCGGGCCGCACTCGGCGCCCGCAAGCTCCACGTCGCGACGACCTTCGGCGTGACGAGCGCCGCGCCCGTGGTGCTGTCGCTGCCGGCGTGGACGCCCGGCGCCTACGAGATCGCCAACTTCGCCCGCGACGTCAGCGGCTTCGGCGCGACGCAGGGCGGCGGACGGGACAGCCTGCGGTGGGACAAGGCCGACTACGACACGTGGCGCGTGTGGCCGAAGGGTGCCGGCCAGGTGACCGTCAGCTTCGACTTCCTCGCCGACACGCTCGACAACGCCATGGCGTGGACGCGCCCCGATTTCGCGCTGTTCAACGGCACCAACGTCTTCCTCTATCCCGAGGGGCGCTCGACGGATTTTGCGTCGAGGGTCGTCGTGAAGACCGAGCCCGATTTCCTCATCGCCACCGGGATGACGCGCGCGGGCGCGCCGCGCACCTTCAAGGCGGCGAACTATCACGAGCTCGTCGACATGCCCTTCTTCGTCGGCCAGTTCGACCTCGACAGCGCCAGCGTGTCCGGGAAGACGGTGCGGCTGGCGTCGTACCCGCGCGGGACCTTCACGCCCGCGGCGCGCACCACGGCGTGGGACCAGATCAAGCGTTCCATCCCGCCCGAGGTGCTCGTCTTCGGCGAGGTGCCGTGGGACAGCTACGACGTCATGTGGATCACCGACTCCATCGGTGGCGGGATGAGTGGATTGGAGCACTCCAACTCGCACGTCGACGTCAGCATCCCGGCGGGGATCGGCAGCGAGTTCCAGCCGAGGCTCTTCGCGCACGAGATCTTCCACGCGTGGAACGTGAAGCGGCTGCGGCCGGCCGACCTCGTGCCGTACCGATACGACCGCTCGCAGCCCACCCCATGGCTCTGGGTGAGCGAGGGGATCACCGACTACTACAGCGATCTCGCGATGGTGCGCGGCGGCGTCGTCGACGCCCCGGGCTTCTATGCGCTCACGTCGGAGAAGATCAACAACATCGCGCAGGCGCCCCCGTTCTCGGTCGAGGATGCGTCGCTCAACGCGTGGATCAAGGTCCGCGACGGCACCGACGCGCTGTACTACGACAAGGGATCGCTCGCCGGCTTCCTGCTCGACGTCATGATCCGCGACGCGAGCGACAACCACAACTCCCTCGACACCGTGATGCGCGAGCTGTACCGCACGACGTACAAGCAGGGACGCGGCTTCACCGCCGACGACTGGTGGGGCGCCGTCCAGCGCGCGTCGAACGGGAGGTCGTACGACGAGTTCAAGCGCCGCTACATCGACGGACGCGAGCCCTATCCGTGGGCCACGGCGCTCGAGGCGGTCGGGCTCCGGCTGCAGGCGGACAGTGTGCCGCGGATGGGCGTCGGCGTCACGCCGCTCCCCGATGGCGGCGCGCGCGTCGGCCAGGTCGTTCCCACCGGCGCTGCCGCGAGCGCCGGCCTCAAGGAGGGAGACGTGATCGTGAGTGTGAACGGCCAGCCCGCCGTCGGGATGTTCTTCGGCACGGGCCTCCGCACCATGTATGCGGGGAAGCCGGTGGGCACGCTCATTCCAGTGGTGATCAAGCGTGGTGAGGAGACGTCGACCATCCAGGTGCCGCTCCGCTACGGCGCCGCGGCGCCGCGCATCGTCGAGGATCCGGGGGCATCGGCCCGCGCCATGCGGCTGCGCAACGGACTGCTGCGCGGCACGACGACGCCGAAGTAAGCGCGCGATCTGGAGTCATGAATACACGACGGGCCCCGAGCATCGCTCGGGGCCCGTCGTGTATTCGGTGACGATCGCGGCTAGTAGCTCGCCACGTTGTCCATCCAGGTATTGGGGATGACCGTGTATCGCTTGAACGCCGAGGTGGCTTTGGAGACGGAGCAGGAGTTGTAGACGTAGGACTTCTGCCCATTCAGCTGCGCGTCGGCGACGGTGGGTTTGACAGTGCCGCCGAGCAACGTGTTCAGCCCCGCCATCACCGTGCCGGATGACACGTTGTTACCGTTCGAGGTCAGCTGGCCGCCAACGAGGATGACTCCGTCCCACTGGTTGCTTCCATTGATCGTCAGGTCGGCGTCCACGATCAGCATGCCGCGACCTTTGTTCGGAAGCGTGAAGTCCCCCGACGGGCCGTTGGTGACGTGGATGATCGGCCAGTAGTTGGTGTCGGCCGAGAAGGTGCCAGTCGCCGGGAAGGTACCGCTCCCGATGATGATGTCGGCCGTGATGCCGGATCCATCCTTGATGCTGGTCCAATTGAGGCCGGACTGGGCAGAGTCCTGGGCGAAGGTCTTGAGCGTATCGTACGGCGGATTGCCGGTCGGTGTGAACGAGGCGCCCTGGACGGACACCGATTGTTCGGAAGGCACGGTGAGGCCGGCCACGTTGGTGCCGCCGCCGCACGCATCGTTGCCGCTGATGACGCCCGTTCCGTTCTTGTCGACCCCGGAGAAGCTCACCAGTGCGCCGAGCACGTTCATCGTGGTCTTGTTCCAGCGCACGAGCACACCCACGGTGCGGGTGGCCCTCACCGTCTTGCCGAAGCCGGCGAAGGTGGTGCTGTTGTCGTCGGTGCCGGTGGAGCTCACGAAATACGTACCGCGTCCGTTGGGAATGTCGAGCCAGATCGGCACGGAGCGGATGACGGCACTGCCCCCGGTGAAGGCGACGTACGTCGTCTCCTTCTTCGTCGGCAGGGTGTCGAGGTTCGACTTCACCTGACCATTCGCCGCGGACTTGTTCACCGCCCAGCAATGCTTGCAGAAGGTGTCGGCGGCACCGGCGGTGTTCAGCACGCGCTTGCGCTGCGTCATGAACTGCTCGAGCCCCATCTGCGCGAAGCTGTAGGCGCGCGCCTGCGCGCGCTGCGAGGCCGACGTGCTCATCTCGCTCGCGCTCGCGGCGAAGCCGGCCACGAGGCCCATCGTGAGCAGGGCGAGCACCATGATCGCCAGCGGCAGGGCGAAGCCGTCGCGGCGCACCACGTCCACTCGCTGCGCTGCGTCGGGGTTCGCACGTCGGAAGAATCGGCGGAGCATCATTGCACCCTCGTGTTCTTGAAGAAGACCGCGGTGGTGGTGTTGGCGTACTGCGGTGCCGTGTGGCCCGGGACGGTGTCCGAGCTCTCGGCGGGGAGATAGATCTGGAAGCCGCGGATCGTGTTCAGGTTCGCCTGCAATGGCGCCGTGCTCGACGCCGTGTCCCGGTAGTTCGACGGATTGACGAAGTACTTGAACCGCGCCGTCGAGCTGAAGGGGGCGATCAGCTCTTCCTTCAACGAATCGGTGTTCGCGCGTCCCATGATCTTGCGCCAGAGACCGAGCCGGTTCGCGTAGATGCTCGACGCCTTGAACTCGTAGCGCACGCGCTGGTAGACGAAGGCGGGGTCGCCCACCGCCGTACCGGCCGGTGGCGCCGGTGTCACCTTCACCACCATCCCCGAGCGGCCGGCGACGGTCGCGGTATCCGGGTAGTAGCCGGGCGTATGGCACTTCGAGACGTCCTGCACCGAGATCGTGTCGCTGGCGCCCGCGGCCGAGTAGCCGTAGGCGCCCGTCGTGCTGTTCCGCACGGCGTAGCCGGCGTACTTCGAGCTCCTGACCTGGAACGAGTCCACCGGCACCAGGCCGATCATGGCGTAGCTCGCGTTCACCTCGCACACGACGCCGAAGACGTACGGCGTGCGCACCTCGATCCAGCGATTGTTCGTCGCGTCGATCGAGTCGATGCCACCGTTGTCCTGCACCATCCGGAGATCGGTGATCATGACGTTCATCGCGCTGCGTGCGGCGCTGCGTGCGCGCCGGCCCGCGTTGTCGAACTGGAACGACCGCGTCTGTCCGATGATCATCTTGGTCATCGCGACGCCGATGATGGCGAGGATCGTGAGCGCCGTGAGGATCTCGACGAGTGAGAAGCCGCTCCGGCGGCGTGGGTGCGTGCGCATCAGGCCCCCGAGTTGATCGCGCTGGAGAACGGCGACCGGGAACGGCGGATCGTTCCGGTCTGGATGGCCGTCGGGGCCAGCCGCGGCGTCACGGTCAGCGTGACGTCCCGATAGGGAAGCACGCCGGACTTGTTGGAGTACTGCTCGCTCCCCACCGAGTACGTCCACACGTAGTAGCCCTTTCCGGACTTGACCGAATCGGTCTGGAGGAAGCGGGCGTTGGTGAGCGAGTCGTACGGCATCGACTCCAGACGGTTCACTTCCTGGAAGAAGATCGCCGTGCGCTGCTCGATGATCGCGTTGGAGCGCGTGCGCGCACCCATCTTGATCGCCACGGCGGTGAGCCCCGTGAAGGTGATCGCGAGCAGCGTGCAGGCGACGATGACTTCGATCAGCGTCATGCCACTGCGCGCACGCAGGGCCCGGTTGCGAATACGACGTTTCATTGGTTGCCCACCCTCACGAGGCCCGCGCGCGTGACGCGAATCACCTTCCAGTACCAGCTTCCGCTATTGCTCTTGACCCCGAGCGTCAGGCGGAGCGTGTCGGTGGCGAGTCCGTTCGGCATGATGTCGAGTGAATCCTTGCTCTTGATGAGCGTGTCGATGCTGAAGTCCCCCGTTCTGAGCTCGCGCACCCGGTACTTGTAGCTCGTGTCGGTGCGCTGCCGGAGGATGAACTGCCGCCGTGCCGAAGGCTGCAGCGTGTCGTAGATGCGGACCCGCACGGGCTGGCGAAGACGCGCCGCGATCGCGAAGCCCTGCTCGATGTCCGCACTGAGCACGGCGGCGGTCTTGGTCACCCGGTCGCGCCGGAGCGTGTCGCCGACCGGGCGCAGGGCGATCATCGCCGTGATGCCGAACACGATCAACACGATGATGATCTCGATCATCGTGAAGCCGGTCCGGCGAGGCGCTCGGGCTGGACGGGGGGAGGGATGCATGCCCTTGCTTGAAGCACCCGGTGGGCCATCGAGCCCCGTCTTTTCAAGTCGTGCCGAGACAACGACTTGGACTCGGCACATGCGTTTCGGAGGGCGCCCCGGCTATGCAAACAGGTGCGAGTTCTGCACAACTTTGCCCGGCCGCGTTCTACCTTAGATGCCTGGCATCTCGACCGCAGGTCGCCTCCGATCCACCCGCAACGGTTCCTCCATCACATGCGCATCGCCAAGCTCGGCGTCGTCGGCGCCGGCACCATGGGGAGTGGCATCGCTGCCCTCGCCGCGTCGGCCGGCATCCCGGTCGTCCTCCTCGACGTCCCCGGACCAGCCGGCGACCGGAACGCCCCCGCCCGCGGTGGGCTCGAGCGCGCCCGGAAGGCCAGGCCCGCCGCTTTCATGGACGTCGCCCGCGCTGGCCTCATCAGCATCGGCAACCTCGACGACTCGCTCGAGCTGCTCCGCGAGTGCGACCTGATCCTCGAGGCGATCATCGAGCAGCCCGCGCCCAAGCAGGCGCTGTACGCCCGGCTGGAGCCGCTCCTCAAGGAGTCGGCGATCGTCGCCAGCAACACCTCCGGCATCCCGATGCGCATCCTCACCGAGGGACGCACCGACCGGTTCAAGCGGCACTTCCTCGGCATGCACTTCTTCAACCCGCCGAGGTACCTGCACCTGCTCGAGCTCATCCCCACGGCCGATACGGCACCCGAAGCGCTCGACGCCGCGCGCCGGTTCAGCGAGATCGTGCTCGGCAAGGGGATCGTGCTCGCGAAGGACGTCCCAGGGTTCGTCGCCAACCGGCTCGGCGTCTATGGGATGGTCGCCGCGATGAAGGGGCTGATGGAGTCCGGCCTCACCATCGACGAGGTGGACGCGCTCACCGGCCCGCTGCTCGGCCGCGCCAAGAGCGCGACCTTCCGCACCGCCGACATCACCGGCCTCGACGTCCTGCTCCACGTCTCGAAGGGGCTGAGCCAGAGCACCGGTGAAGACTTCTCCATGCCGGAGTGGGTCGAGAAGCTCGCCGCGAGCAACAGGCTGGGCGACAAAACCGGGGGCGGTTTCTACAAGAAAGTCGACAAGGACATCACGACGCTCGACTGGCACACCCTCGAGTACGGCCCCCAGCAGAAGGTCGAGGATCCCGCGCTCGCCGCACTGATGAAGCAGCCGCTCGCCCAGCGATTGAAGTCGGCGACGGAGCTGCCGGGAAAGTACGGCGAGTTCGTGCGCAACTATCTACTGCGCATGTCGCACTACGTGCTGAAGACCTCACCCGCGATCGCCTACGACATCGTCGGCGTCGATCGCGCGATCGAGTGGGGCTACGCGTGGGACGCCGGTCCCTTCCAGCAGATGGACGCGCTCGGCCACGACTTCCTGCGCGCGGGGTTTGCGCGGCTCGGCCTCGACGTGCCGAAGCTGCTCGCCGAGGCGAAGGATGGCGCGTTCTACCATGCGGACGCCGGCGGCTGGACCGCTCTGAGCTTCGACGGCCGGTACGCGCCCGTGCCGCCGGTGCCGGGCCAGATCTCCCTCGAGCAGGTGCGCGCGCGGAAGGGCGCCGTCATCGAGTCCTCGAAGGACGCGAACATCCTCGACCTCGGCGACGGCGTACTTCTGCTCGAGGCGCGCAGCAAGTTGAACACGATGGGCGCCGGCGTGCTCGCCATGCTCCGCACCGCGCTCGAGCGCGTCGCCGCGGGCAAGTACGAGGGGCTCGTGATCGGCAACGACGACCCGCGCGCCTACAGTGCCGGCGCGGATCTCGGCTCCGTCGTCCAGCAGGTGCAGGCGGCCGACTGGAAAGGCCTCGACGCGATGGTGCGCTACTTCCAGGAGGGCGCGCAGCTCGTGCGACGCGCGCCATTCCCCGTCGTCGCCGCGCCGTTCGGGCTCACGCTGGGCGGCGGATGCGAGTACGCGTTGCACTGCGATCGCATCCAGGCGCACGCCGAGCTGTACATGGGGCTCGTCGAGGCGGGAGTCGGGCTCATCCCCGCCGGCGGCGGAACGAAAGAGCTGCTGTTCCGATTTACTGATGTGTTGACGCCGTTCGACGAGGCGGACCCCTTCGAGGCCGTGAAGCGTGCCTTCAAAGTCATCGCCATGGCGACGACGAGCACGAGCGCGCTCGAAGCACGAGCACTCGGCTATCTACGCCCCGTCGCCGACCGCATCACGATGAACCGCGACCGTCTCATCGCCGACGCCAAGGCGCGCGTGCTCGATCTCGCACCCGACTACGTCGCGCCGCAGCCGCGCACCATCACGGCGCTCGGCAAGGACGCTTTCGGCAATCTGCTCTACGCCGGCTGGGCGATGCGCGAGGGAGGGCAGATCACGGATCACGAGAAGCGCATCGCCCGTGAGCTCGCCTACGTGCTGTGCGGCGGCGATGGTCCGGCGCGCGTCGTGTCCGAGCAGGACATCCTCGACCTCGAGCGTGAAGCCTTCCTCCGTCTGCTGGGTACCAAGGAGACGCAGGAGCGCATCGTCCACACGCTCAAGACCGGCAAGCCGCTCCGCAACTAGAGGTGCAACGTGACCGATAAAGTGAAGAAGCCAGAAGGAACGGTACATACGGCACTCCGACCGAAGGTGCGGAGCGCCGGAGGGAGGAGCGATAGCCCCGACGACGTCGTGATCGTTTCGGCCGTCCGCACTGCCGTGGCCAGAGGGAAGAAGGATGGATCACTCGCCTCCACGCATCCGGTGGAGCTGTCGGCGCTCGTGATGAAGGAGGCGCTCGACCGCGCCGGCGTCGATCCGGCCATCGTCGACGACGTCGCGTGGGGCTGCGCGATGCCCGAGGCGTCGCAGGGACTCAACGTCGCGCGCCTGTCGGCGCTGCGCGCCGGGCTCCCCGTCGAGGTGCCGGCGCAGACGGTCAACCGGTTCTGCTCGTCCGGTCTGCAGACGATCGCCGACGGTGCGATGCAGATCATGAGCGGGATGTCGGACGTCGTCCTCGCCGGCGGCGTCGAGATGATGAGCCAGGTGCCGATGTCCGGCTACCACGCGCGCCTCGATCCGGAAGCGCTCGAGTCGTACATCGGGATGGGGTTCACCGCCGAGCGCGTCGCCGAGCGGTGGAAGATCAGCCGCGCCGATCAGGACGCGTGGGCGCTCGGCAGTCAGCAGAAGGCGGCCGCCGCGGTGGCGAGTGGCGCGTTCGACGACCAGATCGTGCCCGTACCGGTGGAAGAGGTGAGCTGGGAGGGAACGGAGAAGAAGGTTACGAGCTCCGAGTTTGCGCGCGACGAGCTGCCGCGCGCGACGTCGCCGGAAGCACTGGCCAAGCTCAAGCCCGCGTTCAAAGCGAATGGCACCGTGACGGCGGGGAACGCGAGCCCGTACTCCGACGGCGCTGCCGCCGTGCTGCTCATGCGTCGCT
>JAEKKK010000304.1 GCA_019510405.1 Gemmatimonadota bacterium
GCGCTCCCGGCGACGCCTGCCCAGCCGACGTGACCCGTCAGCGCACGCTCTCGAAGTCGATGTGACCCTTTGCCGGGTCCGTGTGGACCAACCGGACCCGGACCCGCTCGCCGACGTCGAGCCCCTGCTCGCCGCGCACGACGCGTCCTTCCGCCGGCGGTGAGAGCAGCCGCACGAACGTGCCGTTCTTGTTCACGCCGGTGACGATGGCAGAGAACACGCTGCCGATGCGGTGCGCGAGCAGCTCGGCCGCGGCGGCCTTGCGCGTGACGCGCTCGACGCGATTCGCCGCGTCCTCGCGCTCGGTGCACTGCTTCGCGATCGCCGCGAGCTCGTCGTCGGTGTACGGCGCCGGCGTGCCGGCGATCGCCGCCTTCACGAGCCGCTGCGTCACGAGGTCCGCGTAGCGCCGGTTCGGCGCGGTGGCGTGGGTGTAGTCGGGCGCGGCGAGGCCGAAGTGCGGCAGGTCGTCGCTCGGCCCCGGCTTGTCGAGCACGTACTCGCCCGGGCCGAGCAGCTTCACGATGCTGAGCGAGAGATCGGGGAAGCGCAGCGGGTCGGCGGCGCGGCGCGCACCGAGGAACTTCGAGAGCGACGGCGCGTCGGGCTGGGCGGGGAGGGTGAAGCCGTACTCCTTCGCGATGTCGACGATGCGGTCCCACCGCCGCGGCACGCGCACGACGCGCCGGATCGCCGACCGGTTCTTCTCGGCGAGGATCTTCGCGATCGCGACGTTCGCCGCGATCATGAAATCCTCGATCAGGTCGCGCGCGCGGTTCTTCCGCGTGATGGCGAGCTGCTCGACCTTCCCGTCCTTCGCCACCGGCGTCGCTTCCACCGTGTCGAACTCGAGTGCCCCCGCCTGCTCGCGCACGCGCTTGAGCAGGCTCGCGGCGCGATCCTGCAGCCAGAGCTGCCCCTCGAGCGCGTCGTTCTCGACCGACTTCTGCGGCTCGGGCCCATGCCCCTCGAGCCAGGGGCCGACGTCCTCGTACGCCAGCTTCGCGCGGTTCGTCGCGAGCGCGCGGTAGACGTCGTGCCGGCGCACGGTGCCGTCCGGTCCCAGCTCGACCTCGATGACGAGGACGACGCGACTCTCCCCTTCGTTGAGCGAGGTGAGTCCCGTCGACAATTCCTCGGGGAGCATCGGGTAGACGTGGACGCCGGTGTACACCGACGTCGCGTTCGCGAAGGCATGCGCATCGATCGCCGAGCCTTTCGGCACGAGCACGTCGACGTCGGCGATCCCGATGCGCAGCACGATCCCCTTGTCCGGCAGCTCCTCGGCGACCTCGATCTGGTCGAGATCCTTCGACGTCGTGTTGTCGATCGAGGACCAGAGGAGGTTGCGCAGATCCCGCACGCCATCGCCCGCGGCCGGCGCGGCGTGCAGCTGCGCCACCTCGCGCTCGACGGCGTCGCCCATCTCGGGCTGGAATCCGTTCTCGATGAGAGCTTGCCGGGCGACGGTGTCGAGTGACATGTGCGGGGATGCGGGTGCGGGGTCAGAAGCTGGGGTCAGACCGCGAGGGCGAAGCCCGAGGGCTCCGACCCCTTGGCGCTGTCAGGTCAGCCCAGCGGCGAGCGGACAGCGGCGAGCGGTCAGCACGTAGCAATTCGCCTCGAACCTCGAGCTACTGTCCAAGCTCCACCACTCTATGCTCGCGCGCCGAGAGGCGCGCCGCATCCAGCAATTCCATCATCGCGATGCCCTGCTCCGTCGTCACCGGCGGCGCGGCGCCGTCGCGGATGGCGTGGACGACGCCCTCGTAGAACTTCAGGTAGTTGCCTGGCTCGCTGCGCTGGAGATGTACGTCGTCGCCTGCGCCGACCTTGCCCCAGCTCGACTCCGGCTCCTCGCCCCAGCCCTGTGAGCCCGGCGTGCCGCCGGCCAACAACGCCTCCTCCTGCGGGTCGATGCCGTGCTTCACGTACGCGCCCTTGCTGCCGAGCACCGTGAGGCGCGGGCCGAGGATGGCGACGTTCGGGCTCGTGAAGAGGTGGGAGATGACGCCGCTCTTGTGCGTGATCGCGATGAACGCGTCGTCGACCACGTTGACGAGCGTATTCTGCGTCACGAGCTCGGCATACACGCGCCGCGCGGGCCCGAAGAGCAGCAGCGCCTGGTCGACGAGGTGTACGGTGAGATCGCCGAGCACGCCTTCACCGCGCTCGCCGGCGCCGGGCTCCGTCCAGCGGGCCTTCGGGTTGGGACGCCAGCGCTCGTAGCGCGACTCGTAGCGCTGGATCTCGCCGAGGGTGCCGTCGCGCATGAGCTTCTGCACGGTGAGGATCTCGTTGTCCCAGCGGCGGTTCTGGAACGGGATGGCGAGGCGGTCGTGCTGCTTCGCCATCGCCGCGAGGTCGCGCGCTTCGGCGGAGCTCGTCGCGAACGGCTTGTCGACGACGACGTGTGCCCCCTTCGCGAGCGCGGCGCGCGCGTAGGGGGCGTGTGTCGCGTGCGGCGTCGAGATCACGACGAGATCGAGCGGCTCGGCGGCGAGCATCTGCTCGATGTTGTCGTACAGGTGCGCGGCGGGGTACCGCGCCTTCGCTTTCGCGACCCGCTCGGTGTTGCTCGTCGCGATGGCGACGAGCTCGAGCCCTGGCGTCGCGGCGACGAGTGGCGCATGGAACGTCGAGCCGCCGAGACCGTAGCCGACGACGCCGACGCGAATGGGAGTTGTCACGGTGTGCGCGCTCAACGCTAGGCTGTTATCGGTTAACGGTGATCAGTTCACGTCAGCGAAACAGAACGGCGACGGCGTGATCGGCTGCGTGTGCCGGCCGACAACTGATGACCGATCACCGACGACAGCGTTCATCACCCGGTATTGCGCAAACCCTGCGCGATTCCGCTGAGCGTCGTCGCGAGCACGCCTTCCACCTTCTCGCGCTCCGGGCTGTCGCCCGCCGGCAACGCTCGTTTCTTCTTCAGCAGCGCGATCTGGAGCAGCGAGAGCGGATCGACGTACGGATTTCGCAGACCGATCGCCGATTGGAGCACCGGCGTGTCGCGCAGCAGATGCTGCGTATTGCGGATCGCCAGCACCGCGTCCACCGTGCGGCGAAACTCCTCCTCCAGCTTCCCGAGCAGCGCCATGTCGCCGCCGAGCTGCTTCACGTAGGTGCGCGCGATCTCGAGATCGGTCTTGGCGCACACCATCTCGATCTTGCCGAGCAGGTCGTCGAAGAAGGGCCAGCGCGCCGCCATGCGACGGAGCCGCTCCACGCCCTCGGGCGTGCTGGTCGCTCCGGCCAGCGCGGTGCCCGCACCGAGCCACCCGGTGAGCATGAGGCGGATCTGCGTCCAGCCGAAGCTCCACGGAATGGCGCGGATTCCCGTGATCCCGGTGCCCGACCCTGGGCGAAAGGCCGGCCGCGAGCCGAAGCGCGCCTCGGCCAGCTCGTCGATCGGCGTCGCCGTGCGGAACAGCGTGAACAGCGCCTGGTGCTCGTGCACGAGATCGCGGTACACGCCGAGCGACGCGTCGCTCAGCTCGCGCATCGTCGTGCGGAACGACTCCATCTCCTCGGCGCTCAGCTGCTCCGGCCACTTCGTGAACTCCTGGAGCAGCGCGCCGGCGAGGGTCACCTCGAGCGTGCGCTCGGCCACCGGGAGAAGGCCGAACTGCTGCGAGATGATCTCTCCCTGCTCGGTGATCTTGAGCCGGCCGTTCACCGTGCCCGGCGGGAGCGCGGCGAGCGCGCGATAGACCGGCGACCCACCGCCGCGCCCGACGCTAGCGCCACGGCCGTGGAATAGCCGGAGTGAGACTCCGGCTTCCGCGAACAGCTTCGCCAGCGACTCCTGTCCCTCGTACAGCGCCCACGACGCGGCGAGGATGCCGGCGTCCTTCCCCGAGTCTGAGTAGCCGATCATCACTTCCTGCTTGTTCCCGCGCGCCGCGAGCTGGCGGCGATAGAGCGGATCCTCGAGCAGGGAGCGCATCACCTTCGGCGCGTTCTCCAGATCCTCGAGCGTCTCGAAGAGCGGGACGACGTCGATCCCCGACTGCGGCGGATCGGCGGCGAGATCCGTCAAGCCGACCTCCCGCGCGAGCAGAAGCACGCGCAGGAGGTCATCAGGACTCTGCGTCATCGAGACGATGTAGGTGCTCGCCGCCTCCTCGCTCATCTCGTTCTGGATCGTGCAGATGGCGCGGAAGGTGTCGATCACGCGCGTCGTGGCATCGGCGAGCGGGATGTGCGCGCTGACGAGCGGCCGACGCCCCGAGAGCTCGCGGTGCAGTGCGGCACCGTCGAACTCGGGAAGGCCGAGCTGCTTCGCGATGTCGGCGAGCGCCGCGGTGTGGTTGTCGGCGTGATCGCGCACGTCCATGAGGAAGCCGTGCAGCCCGTGCGCGCGCAGCGTGGCGAGCAGCGGATCCACCGTCGTGCGGCAGGCGTGCACCGCACCGGCGGTGACGAGGTTCTCGCGCACGAGCATGAGATCGTGCTCGAGCTCCGCCGCGGTGCGGTACGCCGCCGGCTCGTCGACGAGCTTCCCGGCGTCGCGCGCCGCCGTGAGCCGCCGCGTCGCCTCGACGCGTCCCTGCATGAACGACAGCTTGAGGCGCACGGGCTCGTCGGCGTTGCGACGACGGTTGGCCTCCCACACGTCGGGCAACAAGCGTCGATCGACCTCGAGGGAATCGCGCAGCTCCTCGCTCGGCGGCGCGAGCTGCGCCGACACCGAGAGCCGCTCGACGAGATCCTTCAGCATGGCACTGTAGCGGCCGAGGATCGAGTAGCTGCCGCGTCGCGCCGTGGCGATCGTGACGTCCGGCGTGACGAACGGATTGCCGTCGCGATCGCCGCCGACCCAGTTGCCGATCCGCACGGGCACCGCGCTGCGCAGCACTTCGGAGGACAGTGCGAAGGTCTCCTCGAACGCGCGCACGAGCGCCTCGCGCGCCTTCGCGCCGGCGTCGATGAGGCGCGTCTCGAGGTACCAGAGCACCGTGCTCACCTCGTCGCGCACGGAGGGGCGGTCGTGCCGGATCTCCGACGTCACCCAGAGCAGCTCGATCTCGCCGTCGAGCTGCTCCTCGATGCCATGCCGCTCGGCGGGCGCGGTAAGCTCGCGCGCGAGGAGCGCGTCGGCGACGCGCGCCTGGAGGCCGAGCAGGGTGCGGCGGGTGGATTCGGTGGGATGCGCGGTGAGCACGGGGCGGACGTCGAGGCCGAGCATCGCCTTCTCGACGTCGGCGGCGCTGTGTCCGTCGCGCTTGAGATTGCGCATCGCCCACTCGGCCGACGCCGGCTGCGGCTCGGCGGCCTCCACGGTGCGATACGCCCGCGTGCGACGGACGCGGTGCACCTGCTCGGCCGTGTTGATGAGCAGGAAGAACAGGGTGAAGGCGCGCGCGGCGATCGCGCTCAGCTCGAGGGAGAGCCCCTCTACCTGGTGCAGCAGGTCATCGAGCGATGGAGCTGTCGGGTCGCCGTGGCGCCGCGCGCGGCAGGCGCGGCGGAGGGTCTCGATCGTGTCGAACGCCTCCTGCCCCTCGAGCCGGAGGATGACGCGGCCGAGCGCGCCGGCGAGCCAGCGGACATCCTCGTGGAGGGGAACGTCCTCACGCCGGACCGTCGGACCCGGAAGAGAGACGGAGCCCACCGCCGGGGTGGGGGCGGCCCAGTTCGGCCGCTTCTGGCTGGTCTCGTTCGTCGGGTTCGACAGAGTGCGGCTCCGGGGCTCGTGGTCGGCGTGAGGGGGCGTCTTTCATATTATAGCATGCCCACCCCACCGGAGCCCCGCGACCACACGCCGGCCGCGCCCCCCGCACCGCAGCTGCCGGAGGAGGAGACCTGCGACATCTGCGGCTCGACCGATGTCTGGTGGCGGAACTGCAAGCTACTCTGCCGGCGGTGCCAGTCGATCGTGAAGAGCTGCGCGGATCTTTGAGGCGGTGAGTCTGTCATCCCGAGCGAGCGCCGCGAGCCGAGGGATCCGCCCTTGCCTGTCATCCCGAGCGAAGTCGAGGATCTGCACCTGCCTGTCGTCCCGAGCGAAGTCGAGGGATCTGCACTTCGGCAATTCCGCAGGGACCACCCCGCTCACGTGAAATTGACTCGTGGTATGCTGGAAGGATGAACGCTTTGTACGGGACGACCCCACGTTGCCCCCATGCGAAGCTTCTTCGTCTATATCCTCGCCAACCGCTCTCGAGGGCTCTATATCGGGGTGACGAATGACATCGTCCGGCGGCTGGCGCAACATCGAAACGCCACGACCGGGCACTCGGCGCGATATCGGTGCTCCCGGCTGGTGTTTGTCGAATCGACGCCCGATGCGCGGGCAGCCATTGCCCGCGAGAAGCAGCTCAAGAACTGGCGGCGTGAGAAGAAGATCGCGCTCATTCAGGCGACGAATCCTGGCTGGGATGACCTGAGCCCGGAGTCATGAACTACGCCTGCGTGACATTGTGGGTTCCCGAGGGATCTGCTGCGCTGTAGCAGCAGGTGCAGATCCCTCGACTCGCTGCGCTCGCTCGGGATGACAGAGCACTCGCTGCGCTCGCTCGGGATGACAGAGCACTCGCTGCGCTCGCTCGGGATGACAGAGCACTCGCTGCGCTCGCTCGGGATGACGGGGGCGCTGCACCTCACCAGACGTACGTCGCTACAGAACCCACGCTGAGTGAGGAGGTCACGATCCGCCCGCCATACGAGATGTTGAAGCTCGTCGTCGTCTTGCCGTCGTTCATCACGATCAGCACGTACCGCCCCGCCGGCGTGCGGAAGGCAACGTTCGGGAGCGCCGTCGTCTTCGATCCTCCCGCCACCGCGCTCGCGACACGCAACGACCCCGGATCGACGAACCGCGACGCGTGGCCGACGATGTAGTAGGCCACATTGCGCGTCACCGCCGACGTCGATGAGTTGATCGTCACCCCGCCGAGGCAGGTGCTGCAGCCGCCGGGCGTGTGCGGACCGAAGGTCTCGTCGTTCGCGAGGTTCCACTCCAGCGCGGTGCGGCTCCAGTTCGCCGGCGCGCCGACGATGATGTTCTTGATGTGCCAGCGCAGGTCGCCGGCGAAGCTGCCGTTGCTCGCCGTGTACTGCTCGGTGAAATAGAGGTTCCGGTCGGGGTGCGCGTTGTGGACCGTCGTCAGCGCGTCGATCGTGCCGGCGTAGAGGTGGAACGCCGAGCCGTCGACGAACGCCTTCGCCGCCGCGTCGTCGAGGATCGACGTCGCATATTCGGGATGATCGGCGTTGTGGTCGTAGACGACGATCTTCGTCGTCAGCCCGGCCGCCTGGAGCGCGGGGCCGAGCCAGCTCTTGATGAACGTCGCCTGCTGCGCGGCGGTCATCACGAGGCTCGGGTTGTTGTTCGGGTTGAGCGGCTCGTTCTGCGGCGTGATCGCGGTGATCGTGATCCCCTCCGCCTTCATCGCCTGGAGATACTTCACGAAGTAGTTGGCGTACGCCTGGTAATACTGCGGCTGCAGGCTCCCGCCGACGTATGCGCCGTTGTCCTTCATCCAGCGCGGTGCCGTCCACGGCGCCGCGATGATCGCGACGCTCGGGTTGATCGCCAGGATCTGCTTCAGCACGGGGATGAGGTTCGCACGCGCCGAGTCGATCGTGAACGACGCGAGCGTCGGATCGGTCTGTCCCGCGGGCACCTTGTCGTACGTGTACGGCGCCGGGTCGAGGTCGGACGAGCCGATGCTGAGCCGCAGGTAGCTCGTTGTTCGTCCCCGACGCGAAGGTGAGGGTGGGCTGCCTGGCGAGCAGCGCGGACTTGTTGCCGGTGGTCAGCCAGACCTGCACGGTGTCGCCCACCGCGAGCGCGGCGGCGCGCGGCGACGCTGGCTGCACGGTCTCGTGGCTGGCACAGGTCGCGCTGCCGGCGAGTGCGGCAACGAGGATGGCGACGGCGGGGCTCGCATGCATGGACGGGGCGCTCCGTGGATGACGGGGCCGATATGGTAGCGTCCCCGCCGCTCATGGCGAGCGCGGCGATGCCTCCGTCACGGTGAACGATCCGCCGTCGCTCCGCCCGTGCACGCCGGGGTTGTACATCTCCTCCGCATACGCCGGCGGCCGCACGAACGTCCCCACGGTCGTCGCGCGGGCGACATACGAGATCTCGAACGTCCCCTTCCACAGCCGCCGCGCGAACCAGTGGACGCGGTCGTCGCGGATCTCCTTGTGCGACCACGGCGTCCACCACCCACTGTCCCAGCTTCCATAGGCCCAGCGTCCGCTCGGCGCATCGTCGTCGC
The DNA here is from genome assembly GCA_019510405.1 of Gemmatimonadota bacterium. Taxonomy (GTDB): domain Bacteria; phylum Gemmatimonadota; class Gemmatimonadetes; order Gemmatimonadales; family Gemmatimonadaceae; genus AG11. The sequence goes on from JAEKKK010000304.1 coordinate 8,238, forward strand.
CGCGCTCCTTCTGCCGCGGCGCACCGGCGAACGGTGCGAGAGTGGATGAGGTGCGCAGACTGAGGTCCACCGCCTCGAGCCCCGCCGGCAGCGGGTCGGTGATGGCGACGAACTCGCGATCGCTCGGCACCAGCACGCGGAGGCGCACGCGCACGAGATCACCTTCGCGCACCGAGGTGAGCGGCTTGCCGGTCGTGAAGCTCTCGTACCAGCGCTCGACGCCGAGTCCCTCATCGTCGGCGCGCACGGGCCGCGCGCGCGGCGCCTCGAGCAGCGTCGCGGCGTAGTAGATCGGCTTCGGCGAATCCGACTCGAGGGTGAGTCGCGGCCCGCTCGTGCCGCGTTCGTCGCCGAGCGAGGCGAGGGTGAACGTCGCCGAGTCGGTGCGCCCGGCGGCGAACTTCGACGTCGCGATCGTGCCCCGCGTCGGCGTGCTCACGGTGACCGTGCGCGCTTCCCCGAACCCGAACACGGCACGTGCGCCGAGGATCGCGTCCGCCAGCTCGGCCTGCTCGACCGTGTTCCATTGCCAGCGCGACGCCGCACGCTCCGATTGTACGATCGACTCGAACAGGGCGCCGAGCTGCGGGTGACGCGGCTCGAGCCGCGCGGTGGCGGCGAAGAGCTGCGCCGTCGGACGGACCGCCGACGGGAAGAGCCACCCATGGCCGCTCGTGCTGTCGTCGAGGCGGACGAGACGCCCTTCGACGTGCGTCGCCTTCCATGCGGCGCGCACGATGCCGCGTGCCGCCGCGCTGTCGCCGCGTTCGGCGAGGAGCATCGCGTAGTCGAGCCGGTCCACGAATGGCAGCCGCGGCGCGATCGCTTTCACGCGACGCTCGAGCACCGTGTCGGTGACGCCGGCGCGCCGCAGCGCATGGAGCGCGGCGAGCAGGTCGTGCGGCGACACGTCGGCGCGGCTCGACCACGGCGTCGATCCCTGTGCGTCACTTCCCTTCGACAGGTACGCCGTGGCGCGCGCGATCGTCGTCTCCGGCACGTGGATCCCCGCGTCGCGCGCGTCGAGCAACATCGTGAGCGCGTACGCGGTGAGCCAGGGCGTCGACCAGTCGGTCGGGCTCCAGTAGCCGATCGAGCCATCCTCGCGCTGGCGCGACACGATCACGGCGACGCCGCGCTCGAGCTGGTCGCGGTCGGTCGGCCCCAGCTCCGCTTCGCCGTCGAGCGCACGCTCGAGGGTGTGCCGCGCGAGCAGGGCGCGCGCCGCGCTGGTGATCTGCTCGGTGCAGTAGTACGGGTAGATCCGCAGCGAGTAGTCGAGCTGCTTCACGATCCCGAGCGGCGACACGCCGAGCTGCAGCGTGACGCGCGAACGATCGGGATCCGCCCCCTCGATCGCCGGCAGCGCGACATCGGCCTTCTGCTCGAGCGTTCCCATCACGACGTAGGCGCGTTCGTGGCCGGCGGGGCTCACTGGAAGAGTCGCGCGCACCGCGTCGCTGTGGCCGCCGCCATCGGCTTGCAGCGTCACCGACACGGAGTCGCGTGCCGTGACACGCAGCGGGAATCGCAGCTCGCTCGCGCGGCGTCCATCCAGCGTGTCTCGGCGTTCGCGCGCCGAACCGACCTCGATGCCCCGCGCATCGATCGTCAGCCGCACTGGCGTGCGCGACGTGGCGTCCTGGGTGATCACGCCGCCGGCGAGCAGCGTGTCGCCGAGCCGGACGACGCGCGGCAGCGCCGCCCGCACGAGAAGCGGACGCGTCGTGACGAGGCTCGTGTCGCCGCTGCCGACTTCCGTGCCGGCGGTGATCGCGGCGGAGAAGAGGCGGAACGTCGTCACGTTGTGCGGCAGGACGAAGCGCGTCGTCGCCTCCCCCGCCGAGTCGGTCACCACCGACCCGCTCCAGAAGGGCGTCGTAGCGAAGATGCTGCGCAGCGCCGGCCCGCTCACCGCCGCGCTGTCGCTTCTCGGCCGCGCCGCGAAAAGCGCCGATCGCTCGGACCTGGCCGGAGCGCCGGCTAGACCAGGCGCGACGACGGCCTCCTCGAGATACATCGCCGATCGCACGCCGCGGATCCGGATCCTCGCCCCCTCGCGCTGCGGCCACCAGGGCGACGTGAGCACGGGCGCCCTCAGCGTCGACGTCGCAGTGGCCTCGTCGGAGCCGGCGAGCAATGGATCGAGCAGCGCGGGCTTCTGCAACCCGGTGAGCGCCGCGACGCCCTGGTCCACGGCCCACAGCGTCGCCTCGGCGCGCCGTCCCTTGCCCGCGGCGTCGCGCACGCGCACGTGGAGGGTGACGGTGTCGCCCGGCGCGTAGCGCGTCCGCTCGGGGCCGACGCGTACATCGAGCTCGCGCGGCGACGTTGCGACGGTGAGCATCTGGTACACGTCCGCGAAGTGCGACTCGGCGCTGTCGCGGCCACTCGCGATCGGCTCGACGGCGATCACCCCGAGCTGCGCGCTCGGCATCGCGGCCGCCGGAACGACGACGCGCACGACGTTCGCCCCGCGATGCAGCGCGAGCTGCTGCTCCACGAGCGGGACGTTGGTGGAGAGCGTCACCCACGCCCGACGTTCGCCGGGAGATTCGATCACCGCGATGGCGGTATCGCCCGGCGTGTACGACTGGCGATCCATCGTGATCGTCAGCTCGCGGCGCGCCTGCACGTTGCGCTCCGTCCCCTCGACCCACAGGTCGTACCCCGTCGCCGCGACGCGTCCCTTCTCGTCCGACACCGACGCCAGCACCTCGTACCAGCCGGGCGTGGTGGGGACGAAGACGGCTCGCACGACGCTGTCCGCCGAGACCACGCTCGAGCGCCACATCGTGTCCACCTGCCACCGTTCCCCCGAATACTCGTAGCGCAGCGCGCGCAGCGTGATCGGCGTGCCCGGCCGCCGCGGCCCGTTCGCGCGCACGGCGAGCAGCTCGAGTCGAACCGTGTCTCCGACCGGCTGCACCCA
>JAEKKK010000124.1 GCA_019510405.1 Gemmatimonadota bacterium
ATCCACTACGTGCGCCCGTTGCTCGCGCTCATGCCGGGTGAGGGGCGCGCGCGGCTCGTGCGGCAGGCCGCATTGATGACGCGCCTGCGCCGCTACGACCTGCGCATCCGGCAGGTCGCGCAGCTCGGGGCGTCGCAGCAGTTTCAGTGGGTGCGCCGCAACGTCACCCGTCGTTGGCGGCGGCTCGTCGGGCGCAGCGCCGCTGCACCGACGCCGCCCCAGATCACCGACACGACGGGCCTCGCCGCCACGGCGGTGCTCACCGACGCCGCGGGTGCCAACGTGCTGCTCTCGCAGGCCCAGGCCGCGTCGGCGTACATCCCGTCGTCGTACGACGGCACGATCGACCTGATCTGGGCCGAGGCCCAGGCCGACGTGCGGCGCGTCGATCCGACGCACGGTTGGTGGCGCGTCGCGCGACGCGTGCGCACGCACCAGGTCGTCGCCCATCACATCGGCCTGATCACGAACGACCTGCCGAAGCTGGCCGAGACGCTCCGCGCCATCCTCGACGACGCACCGTCGACCTGATCGTGGCCGACGCGTCGACGGGGCGCTGGCAACCGCGCCCACATCCGCCCCTCGGCGCGCACGACGTGCACGTGTGGCGCGTGCCACTCGACGACGCGTCGCGTGCCGAGTCGTACTGGACGCTGCTCGACGACGACGAGCGGAAGCGCGCCGTGCGGTTCGTGCGCGACGTACACCGGCGCCGGTTCATCGCGGCGCACGGCGCGCTCCGGAGCATCCTCGCCGGCTACGTCGACGCCGAGCCGACCGCGCTCGCCTTCGTGAGCGGGGAGCACGGCAAGCCCGCCCTGCGCGATGCGACCGGACACCCGCCGGTGGAGTTCAACCTGTCGCACTCCGACGACCTCGCGCTCGTCGCCGTGGCGCGGGCGCGCCCCGTCGGGGTGGACCTGGAGCGATGGTCGGAGGTCGAGCACCTGGAGCTCGCCGAGCGGTTCTTCTCACCCGGCGAGCGGAGGGCGCTGCGGGCGCTGGCCCACGCTCCCGATCTGGTCGAGGCGGGGTTCTTCGCCGCCTGGACGCGCAAGGAGGCGTACCTCAAGGCGACGGGACACGGGATCACGCGCGGGCTGCACCACTTCGACGTCGCCCTCGCGCCGGGCGAGCCCGCGCGCCTCATCGCCGACCGGTTCGACGCCCAGGCCGCGGTGCGCTGGGCGATGTTCGCGCTGGACCCGGCGCCCGGCTATTCGGCCGCGCTGGTGGTCGCGTCCCCCGTCACAGAGGTCCTGCAGCTCAGCGTGTGATCGGGGTCACAATGACTCCGCCGATCGATCGATCGTCCTGGCATGGGGTATGTTATTGGAGTGCCTGAGCGCGCTAGCTTCGGGCCATTCGAACGTCACCAGCTCTTACGAGAAATCATTCATGCGTAGCCCACGCCTCGCAGCCATCCTCGTTGTCGCCGGCGTCATCGCCTGTGGTGGCGCTGGTGGATCCGACTGTGTCACCGCCTCGTGCAATGGCGGCGGTGGTGGTGGCGGCAACGTGCAGACGGGCTTCGTGAGCAAGTCGCTCTCCGACGGCGGCACGACCTACGGCTATCAGGTCTTCGTTCCCGCGAACTACAACACGACGTCGGCGACGATCCCCGTCATCGTGTTCATGCACGGCTCGGCCGAGAAGGGGAGCGACAACCAGGCGCAGACGAACGTCGGCCTCGGCCCCGTCGTGAAGGCCAACGCGTCCAACTTCCCGGCGATCGTCGTGTTCCCGCAGGGTCCGGCGATCGAAGGCTCGGTCGGCAACGAGATCTTCGACCGCATCACCGTGAGCGCGCTCGACAAGACGCTGCTCGAGTACTCCAAGGCCAACCCGAAGCGCGTCTACCTGACCGGATTGTCGTACGGCGGCATCCGCGGGTACGAGGTCGCCTTCCGCAACGCGGCCAAGTTCGCCGCGTGGGTGCCGATCTCCGCATCGATCTGCGCAGCGTGCATCAGCGGCTCGACCAGCACGACGCAGACGCAGGGATTCCAGCTTGCCGCGCAGGGGCTGAAGACCGTTCCGATCTGGGAGTTCCACGGCGACACCGATCCGCAGATCTCCGTCAACGACTCGTACGGCATCAAGTCGGCGTTCACGTCCAACGGCGACCCGTATCAGCTCACCGTGATCTCGGGCGGCCATACGATCTGGGACGGCGTCTACGCGCGTGCCGATCTGTGGGCGTGGGTCTACCAGCAGACGCGCTGACGCAGTGAAGGCTCGCTTCGCCGCGGCGACGCTCGGCGCCGCCGCGCTGCTGGTTGTCGGCCTTCCCATCTCGCGACGCGCCTCGCTCGCCTCGCGCCTTCCGGCGCGCGTCGAGCACGGTGAAGCCGTGTCGGGCCGTTTCGTGCGCCGCACCTTCACCGACGGCGACGTCACCTACCAGTACCAGGTCTTCTTCCCGGAAGACTACGACCCGAAGCTGCCCTGGCCGGTCATCGTCGCGCTCCACGGCTCGGGCGAGAAGGGCGACGACGGCGAGAAGCAGGTGCACGTGGGGCTCGCGAACGTCGTGCGCGAGCGCGCCCACGACTTTCCCGCCATCGTGGTCTTCCCGCAGGTGCCGAAGGCGGGGCAGGTGCACCTCCACGCGGCGCCGATCGCGCGACTCATCGACGACGTCGTGCGCGACGTGCACGGCGACCCGTCGCGCATCTACCTCACCGGGCTCTCGTTCGGCGGCGTGCTCACCTATCTCGTCGCGCGCGAGCGCCCCGACCACTTCGCCGCGCTGATCCAGGTGTCCGCGCCGCTCGTGCTCCAGCCGGGCGACCGGAGTACCCGGCTCGCACCGTCAGCCGCCGCGAGCGACGAAGCGCGCGTGCTGCACGGCACCAGGGTGTGGATCTATCAGGGCGCGCGCGATCCCAACGTGCCCGCGGTCGCGACGCGCGACGTGGTGCAGGGGCTCAAGGGCGCCGGCCTGTCGGTGCGCTACACCGAGTATCCCGACGAAGGCCACGACATCTGGGACCGCGCGTACCGCGATCCCGAGCTGTGGCGCTGGATCTTCGCTCAGCGCCGCTGACCCTTCAGCCGCTGTAGCTCCGCCGCCGCAGCCTTGTGCTCCGTCGCCTCCTTCGGGCAGACGGTGCGCGCCTCGTCGAACAGCCCCGACGCGGCAGCGGCATCCTTCCGCAGCAGCGCGTCCTCGCCGAGGAAGAACGCCGTCGCGCACGCCCGATCGTTCGCGGCGCCGGCCGCGCCTGCCGCGCTCGTGGTGCCCGTGGTGCTGTCCTTTGCCGCAAGGCGGAGTTCCTGCGCCGGCAGCGTGCCGAGAAAGTAGCGGAGCAGGGGAGCGGGCCAGCGCGTCGAGTCCACCGCCGCGGCGTGGGCGGCGAAGTCGCTCGCGTCGTCCTGCGCCAGTCGCATCCGCGCGATGTGCAGCCAGAGCGCCGCGTCCGCGTCCGCCGAGTCGAGCGAGAGCCCGCGCTGCAGGTCGGCCGCGGCCTGGGCGAAGTTGCCGAGCACGAAGTTGATGCGGCCGCGATTCGTGATCGCCGCTTCGTGGTCCGGCTTCAGGGAGATCGCGTGATTGAAGTCCGCGATCGCGTGGGTGAAGTCGCTCATTCCGGCGAACGCCGTCCCGCGCTCGTTGTAGAGCCGCGCGTCGGTGGGCGCGAACACGATCGCCTGCTCGTAGTCGGCGAGCGCGCGGTCGTAGTCCCCCTTCGCCTTGTGCGCCAGCCCGCGGTTCCTCCACGCCACCACCAGCCCTGGCTGGAGCGCGAGCGCGCGGTCGAAATCGCGGATGGCCTCGTCGTACGCTCCCTGCTGCAGGTGGTTGACCCCCGCCGAGGTGAGCGCGCTGGCGTCGCGCGACGACTGGTTGCACGCCACCATCCAGGCCGCGACCAGCCCGACGCCGAGAAGGCCGAACAATGCGGTACGTTTACCCTGTGCCATGATCCCCGTTCGACGTAACGAGCGCGAACCGTGGCGCGTCCCTTTGTCATGAGCGCCTACGGCATGGAGAAGACGCAGGAGCGGCCGAAGAGTCTCTCCCCGCATTCGGATGCCGTCCGCGCCGACGCGGGCGAGCGGCATCTGCGCTTCCGTCCCGACATCGAGGGGCTGCGCGCGGTCGCCATTGCCCTCGTCGTGCTCTACCACGCGGGCTGGAAGGGCAGTCGCGCCGGATTCCTCGGCGTGGACGTCTTCTTCGTCCTCTCCGGCTTCCTCATCTCGGGCCTCCTCCTCGACGAGTTGGCTGCGACGGGGCGCATCTCGCTCACGAAGTTCTGGGCCCGGCGCGCACGCCGGCTGCTCCCCGCCGCGGCGCTCGTCACGCTCGTCGTGCTGATCGCCAGCGCGGTCTGGCTGTCCCCGTTTGATCAGCGCACCTACGCCGACACTGCGCGCGCCTTCGCCGTCTACGGCTCGAACGTCCTCTTCGCCTGGCGCAGCACCGACTACTTCAGCGGTGCCGCCGTGCGGGACCCGCTGCTCCACACGTGGTCGCTCTCGGTCGAGGAGCAATTCTATCTCTTCTTCGCGCCGGCGATGCTCGTCGTCGCGCTCTGGCTCCGCGCGCGCGGGCCGGAGGTAGCGCGCCGGCGGTTCACCATCGCCGCCATCGCCATCACGCTGCTCTCCCTCGCGGGCTGCATGGCGCTCGTACGCCGCTACCCGGTGATCGCGTTCTACTCGTTGCCGGCGCGCGCGTGGGAGTTCGGGCTTGGCGCGCTCGCCGTCATCGCCGTGCGGCGCGCCGGCAAGCTTCCGGGCGTCGTGCTCGAGCTGCTCGCCCTCACCGGCCTCCTCGCCATCGTCGGGTCGGCGGCGTACTTCCGCGACGAGGGACCGATCCTCGGCCTGCGCACGCTCGTCCCCACGCTCGGCACCGTGGCGGTGATCCTCGCCGGCGCGGGCGAGCGCACCACTCTCGTCGGCCGCGCGCTCTCGATCTCGCCGGTTCGCCTCGTCGGGCGGCTCTCCTACTCCTGGTATCTCTGGCACTGGCCCGCACTGGTGTATCTGCGCGAGCTGAACCCGGAGCCATCGATCCGCCTCGCCGTCGGCGTCGCCGTGCTGTCCCTCGTGCCGGCGGCGGTCGCGTATCGTCTCGTCGAATCGCCGATCCGCTTCTCCAGCGTGCTCGCGCGTCGGCCGCGTCAGGTCGTCGTCGGTGCGCTCGCGCTCGCGGTGTTCATCGTCGGCACCTCGCTCGCCGCCGAGCACTATGCAACGTGGACGCTCGGCCAGCCGCGCTACGCGTCGATCCTCGCGGCGCGGACGCGCGCGCGGGTGTACGCCGAGAACTGTCATCTCTCCCTGCTCGCCGTCGAGTCCCCCGAGTGCCGCTACGGGCCGGCGCACAGCGATACGACCGTCGTGCTCTTCGGCGACTCGCACGCCGCGCAATGGTTCCCCGCGCTCGACTCGGTCGCACACATGCGCGGCTGGTCGGTCGTCAGCCTCACGAAATCGAGCTGTCCGGCAACCACCGTCACCATCGCCAACTCGATCCTCAAGCGGCCCTACGTGGAGTGCGACCGCTGGCGTGAGAGCGTGATCCGGCGCATCCGCGACATGCACCCCGCGATCGTCGTGCTCGCCGGATCCTCCAACACCTACCCGCTGAGCATCGGCAACACCATCCAGTACACGGATTCGAGCCCGGTCGCACGCCGCGCGTGGCACGACGGCACCGTGCAGGTCCTCGAGGCGCTCCGCCCGTCGGCGGGGCGGATCGTGTTGCTGGAAGACACCCCGCAGATGCGGCGGGATGTGCCGCGCTGCCTCGTGCAGATGATCGATCGCCCTCGCCGTTGCGACGTGCCCCGCCGCCGCGCCGTCGAGCCGGGCGCCGCGATGTCGGATCGCCACGCCGTCTCGATGGTGCCGGGCACGTTCTATGTCTCACTCACCGACCGGATCTGCGACGGCACCACCTGTCCAGCGATGCGCGACGGGATGGTGCGCTTCGCCGACGACAACCACCTCGCAGTCAAGTTCGCGCAGTCGCTCGCTCCCGCGCTCTCGGCCGAGCTGACGCGCGCGCTCACCTCCACGGGGAGGGATTCGACGCCGTGAGTACACTTCGCATCGCACCGCCGGCCTTCACGCCGTACACGGGCGGGCGCGAGCTCCCCGTCGGCACGCCGCGCGTCTCGGTCGTCATGCCCGTCTTCAACGGCGAGCAGTTCATCGCCGAGTCGGTACGCAGCGTGCTCGCCAGCGAGCTCACCGATCTCGAGCTGCTCGTGCTCGACGACGGATCCACCGACGGCTCCGTGGTGGCGGCGCGCGACGCAGCCGCCGGCGACGCGCGCGTGCGCATCATCGCGCTCCCCCACGGTGGCGTGGCGGCGGCACGTAACGCCGGCCTCCGCGAGGCGCGCGCACCACTCATCGCCAACCTCGACGCCGACGACGTGATGCTGCCGCAACGGCTCTCGAGGCAGCTCGCCTTTCTCGACGCCAACCCCGAGTACGTCGCCATCGGGTCGCGTGCGCTCGTCATCGACGCGCACGGCGTGCCGAAACGCGTCGGCGTGCGGCTGTTCACGCACGAGGAGATCGACCTCGCGCACATCGAGGGGCGCGGCGGCGCCGTGTGGAATCCGACGATGACCTTCCGCAAGGACGTCGCACTGCGCGTCGGCGGCTATCTCGACGGGTTGCACACCACGGGTGAGGACCACGACCTGTGGCTGCGCATGGCCGAGGTGGGGAAGCTCGCGAACCTCCCCGAGGTGCTGATCCGCTATCGCATCCACGGCCGCAACGTCAGCCTCTCCACCGCCGATCGTGAGCGGCGCCTCGCTGTCACGCTCGACACTCTCCGCCGCGCCTTCATCCGGCGCGGCATCACCGACCGCGAACCGAAGAAGATCGCCGCGCAGCCGGCAGGTAAAGCCGAACGGTTGCGCGACACGGCGCTGCTTCGGTTTTTCTCCGGCGAGCGCGGTCGCGCCTTGTTGCTTGCGCTATCCGCATGCGTCATCCAACCGACGTCTCCCGCCACCTGGGCCGCTCTTCGCGTCATCCTGCGCGAGGAGCCGCCTCGGCGGTCGCTCGTCGTCGCATGACGGTGGCGCCGCTCACACTCTCATCACGCCGTCGCCGATGAACAGGTCGATTCGCCGCATCGTGGTCGGATTCTTCGGGGGGCTGCGCACCACGTGGCTCGTCCTCGGCGTGACCGTCGCATTGTTCCTCGTCCTCGAGATCGGCATGCGGATCGCGCAGGCGCCGCCCGGCGACGACGATGCGCCGCCGCGCGTCATGCTCGCCGGCGATCCGCGCGGCGAGCCCTGGTACGCCGACTACAATCGCGACTACAACGCCACGCGCGGGCAGCGCTGGCGTTCCTATGTGTATTTCGGGCGCAATCCGTCCTATGCCGGCCGCTACATCTCGATCGACAGCGCCGGACATCGCGTCACGCCGCAGCCGACCACGGCGGACGCCCCCGCAGCGCGCGTCTTCCTCTTCGGCGGGTCGACCATGTGGGGCACGTCGCAGCGCGGCGACCGCACCATGGCCGCCGAGGTGGCCCGGCGGCTCCAGCCGCTCGCAGGCCCTGGCCGGCGCATCGAAGTCGTGAACTTCGGCGAGACGGGATACGTCAACACGCAGGAGCTGCTGCAGCTGATGCTCGCTCTGCGCGCGGGGAACGTGCCCGACGTCGTCCTCTTCTACGACGGTCTGAACGACGTCTTCGCGACCGTGCAGTACGGCACGCCCGGCGTTCCGCAGAACGAATCGAAGCGCGCCTCGGAGTTCGCGATGGGCCGGCTGCTCGACAACAGCAGCTACGGTCAGGGCTCGCGGCGAGACATGAGCCGGCTCGCGATGCTGAGTGGCCAGGCGATGCAGCAGCTCGCCATCACGCGCTGGGTGCGCTCGCTCAAGTCGGCGCCCGCGCCGGTGTATCCGTCGGCCGATTCGGCCGCGCACGCCACGGCGCGCACGTACGCCGAGAACGCCCGCCTCGTCGAAGCGCTCGCCGCCCGCTACGGCTTCACGCCGATCTATGTGTGGCAGCCCAACCTGCACGCGAGCGAGAAGCAGCTCGATCCGTTCGAGCAGCGGCTTCGCCGCCGCATCGCCGCAGACGCCTTCCATCATCGCATCCAGGACGTGCATCGCGTGATCCCGCCGATGATCGATTCGGCAATGGGGGCCGTGGTGCCGCGTGAGCGCTTCGTCCAGGATGCGGACCTCTTCCACGGCGACACGCTGCAGGTCTACACCGATTGGCTCGGCCACACGAACGAGCTCTCGGTGCCGCGCATCGTGGATACCTTCTGGCCGGCGCTCCAGGCCGCGACGCAGAAGGCAGTCGCCTCGCACAAGACCGTCGCCGCGCGCCCTGCGGTGGCGTCGGCTCCCGCGCTCGCCGCCGCTCGCAACTGACCATGGCCCACGAATACATCCTCGGACTGTCCGCCTACTACCACGACAGCGCCGCGTGCCTCCTGCGCGACGGCGAGATCGTGGCCGCGGCGCAGGAAGAGCGCTTCTCGCGCAAGAAGGGCGACGAGCGCTTCCCCCGCCTCGCACTCGAGTACTGCCTGCGCGAGGCCGGCATCACGATGGCCGACGTCGGCCACGTCGGCTTCTACGACAAGCCGCTGCTCAAGTTCGAGCGCATCCTCGAGACCTACCTCGCCGTCGCACCGCGCGGCTTCCGCTCCTTCCTCATGGCGGGACCGCTCTGGGTGAAGGAGAAGCTCTTCACCGATCGCGAGCTCCGGAAAGCGCTCGGCGACTACGAGGGATTGCTCCTCTACGCCGAGCATCACGAGTCGCACGCCGCGAGCGCCTTCTTCCCGTCGCCCTTCGAGGAAGCCGCCGTGCTCACCATCGACGGCGTCGGCGAGTGGGCCACCGCGGCGGCCGGTGTGGGGAAGGGCAACGACCTGCAGCTCACCCGTGAGCTCCGCTGGCCCGACTCCCTCGGTCTTCTCTATTCGGCGTTCACGTACTACACCGGGTTCAAGGTCAACTCGGGCGAGTACAAGGTCATGGGGCTCGCGCCGTACGGCGAGCCGAAGTACGTCGACCTGATCTACAAGCATCTCGTCGACCTTCGCGAGGACGGCTCGTTCTCGCTGAACCAGAAGTACTTCGGCTATCTCGACGGCCTCACGATGACCAACGCGGCGTTCGACGAGCTGTTCGGCGGGCCGCCGCGCAAGCCGGAGACCAACCTCACGCAGAAGGAGATGGATCTCGCGCGCTCGGTGCAGGTCGTCACCGAGGACATCATGCTCGCCATGGCGCGCTCGCTCCATAAGGAGACGGGGCTCGAGAATCTCTGTCTCGCCGGCGGCGTCGCGCTCAACTGCGTCGGCAACGGGCGGCTGCTGCGCGAAGGCCCGTTCAAGCGCCTCTGGATCCAGCCCGCCGCGGGGGACGCCGGTGGCGCGCTCGGCGTCGCGCAGCTCGCCTGGCATCGCTACCTGAAGAAGCCGCGCAAGGTCACGCCGGGTAAGGACACGATGAAGGGCGCCTACCTCGGCCCGGCGTTCGACGCCGAGCAGATCGAGGCGTTCCTGAAGAAGACGGGCGCCGCGTATCAGCGCCTCGATCGCGCGACGATGATGGTTCGCGTCGCCGAGCAGCTCGCGAACGAGAAGATCGTCGGCTGGTTCAACGGCCGCATGGAGTTCGGGCCGCGTGCCCTCGGCTGCCGCAGCATCCTCGGCGATCCGCGCAGCCCGCGCATGCAGGCGCAGATGAACATCAAGATCAAGTTCCGCGAGGGATTCCGCCCCTTCGCGCCCAGCGTGCTGCGCGAGCATGTGTCGGACTACTTCGAGATGGACTGCGAGTCGCCCTACATGCTCCTCGTCGCGCCGGTGAAACAGGAGCGGCAGATCCCCATGCCCGATGGCGCGAAGAAGCTGTGGGGGATCGAGCAGCTCAACGTCGTCCGCTCCGACATCCCCGCCATCACGCACATCGATTATTCGGCGCGCATCCAGACCGTGAGCCGCGATACCAATCCGGACTACTACGATCTGATCAGCGCCTTCCGCGATCTCACCGGATGTCCGGTGGTCGTCAACACGTCGTTCAACGTCCGCGGCGAGCCGATCGTCTGCACGCCGGAGGACGCGTATCGGTGCTTCATGCGCACGCACATCGACAGCCTCGTGCTCGGTCCCTTCCTGCTCGAGAAGGCCAGCCAGGGCGAATGGAAGGAGGACGAGTCATGGCAGCGGGAGTTCCAGCTCGATTGAGCGCGGCCGACGGCCGCAAGTTCGGTTTCACCGTCGGCGCGGCATTCCTCGCCTTCGGCGGGATCGCGTGGTGGCGGGGCAAGCACCGCACGGCGATGGTGCTCGTCACCCTCGGCGGACTGCTCGTCGTCGCGGCGCTGGTCGCGCCGACCGCCCTCGGTCCCGTCGAGCGCGCGTGGATGGGGCTCGCGAAGGCGATCTCGAAGGTCACGACGCCGATCTTCATGGGCGTCGTCTATTTCCTGGTGATCCTGCCCATCGGCCTGATCCGCCGGCTGACGGGCAACTCCCCGATCGTCCCGCCTGGACGCGCGGCGTCCCGCTGGGATGCGCACGTGCCGGCCGTGGCCGACGGCGAGCGCATGGAACGTCAATTCTAGTCCGGAGAATCTCGTGGCACAGCGTGGATTGGTCGGCGAGCTGTGGGGCTTCATGCGCGTGCGCAAGAAGTTCTGGCTCCTCCCCGTCATGATCGTTCTGGTGGGCCTCGGCGCGTTGCTCGTCTTCGCGCAGGGCTCTGCACTCGCCCCGTTCATCTATACGATCTTCTGATGGCGGATGAGCGGTCGTCTCAACTCGACGTGCTGCGTGCGCTGGGGCTCACTGCGGTGATCTTCCAGCACACCTTCAACCCGCATGGACCGTTGGTGGAGGAAGGGCCGGCGCTCGCGCTGACGCTGTTCTTCGTCCTCTCCGGCTTCCTCATCACGGGCATCCTGCTCGACGCGCGCAAGCGCGCCGAGGAGACGGGCGTCGGGCGCGGGGGCGTGCTGGGCCGGTTCTACATTCGCCGGTTCCTCCGAATCGTCCCCGTCTACTACGCGGCGATCGCGATCTCCGTGCTGCTCGGGGATCCCGCGACGCGCCAGTATCTCTGGGAGCTCGTCACCTACCGGACGAACTTCCTGCTCGCGAACGTCGGCCACAACATCCCGCCGATCACGCCGCTCTGGTCGCTCGCGGTCGAGGAGCACTTCTATCTCCTGTGGCCCCTCGTCGCGCTGTTCGCGTCGCGGCGGCTGATGTGGGGGACGTCGCTGTCGATGGTCGTGATCTCCGTCGCGAGCCGCGCGTACGAGGCGTCCCGGGGCGCGGCGTACCAGACCATCACCATGCCGACCTACGCGTCACTCGACGGCATCGCCATCGGGTGCATGCTCGCCATGGCGTGGCGCGAGACCACCCTCGAGCGGCGCGAGTCGTGGATCAGGCGGCTGCTCGTCGTGGGCGGTGTCGTGCTCGTGGCGCGCATGGCGCTGATGTACGTCGGCGGCTATCGCTCCATCGTGCACACGCTGCACACCCTGCCGTTCGCCCTCGTGGGTGTATGGCTCATCGACCGTGGTGCACGAGGCCTCCTGCCGCGCATCTTCGGCGCGCGCTGGCTTGCTCCGATCGGTGTCAGCAGCTACGGTGCCTACCTGATGCACCGTTTCGTCATGCACTACCTCGGCTTCGATGGTGAGCGGGGACTGCACGTCTTCGTCCCTGTGCTCCTCATCAGCGTGGGCCTGTCCGCGCTCTCGTGGCGGTTCTTCGAGGGGCCGCTCAACGACTTGAAGCGCTACTTCCCCTACGTGCCCCGTCGTGCGCCCCGTCTGGTCGCTGCCGGCCCCCGACCGTCGTTCGCCCGCGGCACACCCACCGGCGCGTCGATGACGACGCAGCATACGGGGTCCTGACATGCGCTCCGTGATCGATTCCGGTGAGGGAACGCCGGCCGCGTCGGTGACCGAGTCCGTTGCAACGCGCACCGACCGCGTCGCGGGCGCGTATCGCACCTCCTCGGACGTCCCGCCTGACGTGCGTCACACCATCCTCGGCGACGCGCGCGAGATCGTCGAGGAGCTGCGCCACTCCGGTGACCTGATCCGGCAGCTCGCCCTCCGCGACATCCGCGTCCGCTACAAGCAGGCCATCTTCGGCTTCGCCTGGGCCATTCTCATCCCGGCCGCCGTCGTGCTCGCCGGTATGGCGGTGCGGGTCGCCGTCGCGTATGCCGCGGGGCGCCACATCGAGATGAGCCAGCTCGCCGGCATGGCCGTCAAGGCGGTGCCGTGGGCCTTCTTCGTCGGCTGCCTCAGCACCGGGACGTCGAGCCTCGTGTCCAACACGTCGCTCGTCACGAAGATCTACTTCCCGCGCGAGGTGCTCCCGCTCTCGTCGGTGCTGGCACAGACCTTCGATTCGCTCATCGGCGGCACGCTCATCACCTGCGTGCTCCCCTTCCTCGGCGTGCGCCCCTCGCTCGAGCTGCTCTGGGTGCCGGTCCTCCTGATGCTGCTCTGGACCTTCGCGCTCGCCGCCGCGCTCTTCCTCAGTCGCGCCAATCTGTTCTTCCGCGACGTCAAATACATGGTGCAGGTGTTCCTCACCTTCGGCATCTTCGTCACCCCCGTGATCCTCGACGCGCCGATGTTCGGTGAGCGCATGTCGCACTACATCATGCTCAACCCCATCGCGCCGATCCTCGAAGGGCTGCGCCTCGCCGTCGTGAACCATCACGATCTGCTGCTCCCGCGGAATGCGCCGGCGGGCTGGCTGTTCTGGAAGCCGTGGTACCTCGCTTATTCGGCGACGTGGGCCATCGGCGGTCTCGCCGCCAGCGCGCTGCTGTTCCACCGCTCCGAGCGCCACTTCGCCGAGGCCGTGTGACGGGAGCCGACCGATGAGCGATTCACGCGTCGTCTTCGACCGCGTCTGGAAGAAGTTCCACCGCGGCGAGCGCCACGACAGCCTGCGCGACCTCATTCCCGCCGCGATCGCGCGCGTCACCGGCCGCCGGAACGATCGCGAGCTGGGACGCGGCGACTTCTGGGCCGTACGCGACCTCTCGTTCGAGGTGCTGCCCGGGCAGACGCTCGGCATCATCGGCCCCAACGGCTCGGGAAAATCGACGACCCTCAAGCTGCTCACGCGCATCTACGAGCCCACCCGCGGCTACAGCAACATCCGTGGGCGCGTCGGTACGCTCATCGAGGTGTCCGCCGGCTTCCACGGCGATCTCACCGGGCGCGAGAACGTCTATCTCCAGGGCGCCATCATGGGGATGCGTGCCAGCGACATCGAGAGCCGGTTCGACCAGATCGTCGACTTCTCCGGCATCAGCGAGTTCATCGACACCCCCGTCAAGCGCTACTCGAGCGGCATGAACGCGCGGCTCGGCTTCGCCATCGCCGCGCATCTCGAGCCCGATGTGCTGATCATCGACGAGGTGCTCGCCGTGGGCGACATGCGCTTCCAGGAGCGCGCCTTCGGACGCATCCGCGAGCTCGCGCGCAGCGGCCTCCCTGTCGTCATGGTGTCGCACCAGCTCGACCGCGTCGCCGAGCTGTGCACCGACGTCATCGTGCTGCGCTCGGGCGAGGTGGCCGCGCGCGGCGAGCCTGGCGAGGCCATCGCGGCGTACGTCGAACAGACGGACCTGAGCCGCGCGGCGATCTCGTCCGACCTCATCTCCTTCCAGGCGCTCGACATCGAGACCCCCGTCGTCCGCTCGGGCGAGCGCGTCGGGATCCGCGTGAGCGGCAACATCACCGGCGCGATCAACGAGCACGCCGAACCGCTGGCCATCCGGGTGCGCTCCCTGCGCACCGGCAGCGTCGTCTACGTCTCCGGCTCGCGCCGGCTCGGCCTCCCCCTCGAGACGCTTGGCCCCTTCGAGATCGAGCTGTCGCTGCAGGCCAACCTGCCCGCCGGGAACTACCTGGTGGAGGCGGGCGCGCAGGACCTGCTGACGCACAAGGACTTCGCGGCCGCGCCCTCGGCGCTCTTCCGCGTCACCGACCACGGCAGCTTCCGCGGCTCGGTCCAGCTCAACGCCGAGATGCACCTCGTCTCCCGCCCCGAGCCGCGCGTCCTCACCGGCACCTGATCGGGGTCAGAGTCAGTGGGGTCAGAGTAAATGGGGTCAGAGTAAAAGGGGTCGGAGTCAACGCGCGTCAGCGTCGTTTCGTGGAGCGCTTCGCCGGCTCTGCACCCCGCGCCGACTTCGCTCGCTTTGCATCCTTTGCCGACTTCCGCTGCTTCGCGGCTTTCGCCGGCGCCTTTTTCGAGGCCGCAGCGGGTTCGAGGTGACGCGTCTTCCGGCCGGCGCCGGCGTGCCCCGCGACTTCCTGAATGCGCTTCGCACGCGTCTCCGCACGCACCGCCTGGCTGATCCAGTGCAGGTACGCCTTCCGCGCCGAAGGGGAGAATGCCGCGAACTTCTCCGCCGCACCGGGCACCGCGGCGAGCGCCGCGGCCAGGTCGTCCGGCATCACGAACGCTTCCACCGCGTCCAGGCTCTCCCACGAGCCGTTCGCCTTCGCCAGCTCGATCGACGCGAGCCCCGCGGCCGCCATCAGCCCCTCGGCGAGCAGCCGCTCCACGCGAACCTTGTTGCTGCGTGACCAGGTGCTCTTCGGCTTGCGTGGCGTGAAGAGCTGCGCGTAGCGCGCGTCGTCGATGCCGCGCACGAGGCTGTCGATCCACCCGAAGCAGAGCGCCTCTTCCACCGCGTCGCCGTACGCGAGCCGGTCCGCGCGGCTCGACTTCTTGTCGAACACCAGCCAGATCCCCGGTGAGCGGCCATGTTGCTTCGTCAGCCAGCGCCGCCATGCGGCACGGTCGGGGACATAGACCTGCTCGAGGGAATCGAGCGCGTTCGGCTTGCGGGTCGGGGCAGGGGACATGAGCGCGGGCGGTGAGAAGGCGTGCCTACGTTACCCAGCGCGCCCGTCGCTCGAAAGCGCGTTCCGCCGCTACGTCGTCGTGCACCCCGCCTCGTCCGACGCTCTCAGCGAGATGACCTCCGAGACGAGCATGTAGCGCGATCCGCGCCCCATGTGCCCCGCGCCCATCGGCATCACGGGGCTGACCGTGCCGCGCCAGCGCACGATCGCCGCGCCCGGGCGTGCGGGCGCCGCCTTCAGCATCTTCGCCAGGCTGTCCCGCTGTCGGAGCGCAGCGTCGGTCAACGTCACCCACCACGTGTCGTCGCCCGACGGCGCATTGCACGGATGGAACCAGCTCACCTCGAACCCGGTCTCGTACACCCCGCGAAACTCGCGCACGGTGTCCGCGCGGGCGCGGCTGGTATCGGCGCGCGCGCGCACGGTGTCCGCCGCCACCGGCGGCCATGCCGTCAGGATTCCGCCGAACAGGGTGGGGACAACGAACGATCGAAGAAGCATGGGCCCCAGGATTGAGCTATGAACGGCACGGCGGCTCCATTCCCCCGCCCTCACGAATGAGACACCGCCGGCCGGCCGTTCGGTTCCCGAGCCCGCCGCCCCGCCGTCCCCGCATCCCCGCATCCCCGCAAGCATTCCCGCCCCCCGAGCCCACACCGTAGATTCCCGCCCCATGCCGACCATCGAGGGGTTGCTCGTATCCTAGCTCTGCTACTGCAAGCCGCCGCGACGGCAGGGCGGTTCGCCGACTACGTGTTGCCGATCCAGCGGCTGTGGAAGTATGTCGTGCTGGGGCTCACGAGCATCGTGCTCGAGGAAGCGAACCCGATCTTCGGCGGGATCGCCGCCCGGCACGGCCGACTCGGGCTCATCGGTGTGATCACGGCGGTCGCGATCGGCACGTGGGTGCCGTCCATCGCCTTCTACTTCGTCGGCCGGTGGCGCGTCGACTGGGTGCGCGCGCGCTGGCCCGACCGCCAGCGCCTGCTCGATGGCGCGCTCGAGATCGTGCGACGCCATCCGTGGCGTGCCTCGCTCGCGATCCGCTTCGCCTACGGCCTACGCCTCCCCGTCCCGATCGCCTGCGGCGCGGCGCGCCTCCCGCTCGTGCTCTACGTGCTCGCGAGCGGCATCAGCTGCTTCGTGTGGTCCGCCCTCTTCGTCTTCCTCGGCTGGAAGGCGGGCGGCGCCGCGCTGGCGTTCCTCGGCTTCACCACGCGCTACGACGTCCGGCTCGGCTTCCTCGCCATCGTCCTCATCGCGACGCTCTTCTTCATGCGCCGCCGCCGCCGCATCGCCGAGCGCACCGCGCACGTCCTGAGCGGCGAGGACATCAAGCTGACGGAGACGGCCGAGATGCCCGCCGTGAAGCGCAAGAGCCGCTACAAGAAGCACCTGAAGTAGCGGGAGCTGCAACGGCCACTCCCAGAACTGGGTACCGAGTACCTGGTACCCGGACTGGCATACGAGCTCCCGGAAGGCACGCGTGGCGCTCTCTATCAGAACGGCGCAGGCCGTACTCGGTACGAAGAGAGGATTGGGGTCAGAGTAAACGGGGTCAGAGTATAGCTACTCTGACCCTACTTACTCTGACCCCGAGTGCCTTTCGCCCGCATTCCGGGAGCCAGTATGCCAGTCTCGGTACCAAGTACCTGGTACTCAATACTGGGAGTGGCCCTTCATCCCTTCATCTCCACCGAAACACCTTCAACGCCACGACGAACGACACGATCCCCCACACCGCGACGGTCGCGATCGACGGGAGCACCGCCGACCAGCCCACCCCCTGCAGCATCGTCGCGCGCAGCGCGTTGATCGTCGCCGTCAGCGGCAGCGCCTGAATCACCGGCTGCGCCGCCGCGGGGAAGTTCGTCGAGGCGAAGAACACCCCCGACAACACCCACATCGGCATCATCACGAGATTCGTCAGCCCGGACACCCCTTCCGTCGTCCGCGCGCGCGACGCGATCAGCAGCCCCAACCCACCGAACGACAGCGATGAGGCGATGCAGATGACGGCGAGCTGCAGCAGCGAGCCGCGCACCGGCACGCCGAACAGCAGCACCGCGCTCCCGACGATCACAACGACCTCGATGAGCAGGAAGGAGAAGCGCGAGAAGACGAACGACGCGAGGTAGTGCGTGTGGCGCATCGGTGTCGACACGAGCCGCTTGAGCAGGTTCTTGCGCCGCGCGTCCACGATCGCGAACGCGAGGCCCCAGATCCCGCCGCCCATGATGTTCATCCCGAGCAGCCCGGGGATGACGAAGTCGATGTAGCGCGATCCCTTCTCGCGCACCTTGACCTCGGCCACGCTCACCGGATCGCGTCGCCCCGCGCCACGCTGCACGGCATCGTCGACGAGAAAGCGCGCCGTCCGTCCCTCCGGCCGCGTGTCGTCGAAGCGGTACTGCACGCCGTCACCGGGCGCGAGCAGTGCCAGCAGCGCGACGTCGCCGGTGCGCAGCGCGGTCTGCGCCGCGACGGTGTCCGCGTACGCGATCACCTTGAGCCCGCCCGCGCGCGTCAGCCGCGCCGCGAGCGTGTCGGCGGCGGCCGAGCCGCGCACCATTCCCACCGCGATCGTGTCCGCCGGCTTGTTCCGGAACGCGATCCCCAGCCCGATCGCCAGCACGACGGGAAAGAGGAAGGTCCAGAACACCGCTTCCGGCTCGCGGATGAACTCGCGATAGCGCACCAGCGTGAGCTGCGCGAGCGAGCGCTCGTACCACGGCAGCCGCTCCCCACTGACGGCGCGCAGATGCGTGGGCGACCGGGAGGGCGTCGTGCGCTGCTCGGGAGCCCGCATCGGATCAGCCATCGCGCAACTGCCTCCCGGTGAGCGACACGAACACGTCCTCCAGCGTCGCGGAGTGCGTCACGAGTGCGTCGAGCGGCAATCCGCGCCGCGCCAGCTCGCGCAGCAGCGCGGGCACCGCGCGCGCCAGCTCGGTCACTTCGAGCGACCACTCTTCCCCATGCAGACGGGCCGATTGTACGCCGTCGAGTGCTTCCAGTTCCTCGACGCGGAGTACCTCCGCGCTCCCCGGCGAGGTGAACTCCACCACGTGCTCGGCGCCGAGACTCGCGATCAGCGTCCGCGGCGTGCCGAGCGCGATGACCTTGCCATGGTCCACGATGGCCACGCGGTCGCACAGCCGCTCCGCCTCGTCCATGTAGTGCGTCGTGAGCACGATGCTCCGGCCGCTCGCGCGCAGCTCGACGATCAGGTCCCAGAGCTGACGGCGCGACTGTGGATCGAGCCCGGTCGTCGGCTCGTCGAGGAAGATCAGCTCCGGATCGCCCACCATCGCGCACGCCAGCGCGAGCCGCTGCTTCTGCCCTCCGCTCAGCTTCCCGACGCGCGCGCTGCGCTTCTCCCCGAGCTGCACGAGGTCGATCACCTCGTCCACGCTCCGCCCGCGCGGATAGAAGCTGCGGAACAGCCGCACGGTCTCTTCCACCGTGAGCTTCTCGGCGAGCTGGGTCTCCTGGAGCTGGATGCCGAGCCGCTCGCGCAGCGCATGCTCGTCATCGGTCCAGCGACGACCGAGCACTTCCACCGTGCCCTCGTCCAACGCCGTCAGCCCTTCGCAGATCTCGATCGTCGTCGTCTTCCCCGCGCCGTTCGGTCCGAGGAGACCGAAGCACTCTCCCGACGCGACGGTGAGATCCAGCCCGTCCACCGCGACGACGTCGCCGTAGCGCTTGCGCAGTCCGACGACGCGAAGCGCCGGACGCCCCGCGTCGGCGCTCGTTGCGAGCGCCGCGCGTGGTGTGGTCGATGTCATTGCTGGAAGTTAGGGGGCGGGCTCGCGCGGCGTGAGCGTGCGCGTCGGCTCTCCATCGAACCAGTCACGACCGTCCGCGAAGCATCCGCGCACGCCGTCTTCTCCTGCCGCGAGCCGCTCGCGGAACAGCCGTAGCTGTTCCTCCATCGCAGCGAGTGCGCGCAGGATCGCCGATGCGTTGTCGCTCATGATCCCCGTCCACAGGTCGGGATCGCCACCAGCGAGTCGTGTCACGTCGCGCCCGCCAGGGCCAAGTGCCGAACGCGGCACGTCGGCCTCGCGCAGCGTCAGGCCGAGCGCCGTCGACACGGCTTGAGGGAGATGGCTCCGCCACGCCATCTGCTCGTCGTGCTCCGCCGCGCCGAGCACTTCCACGCCGGCGCGCAGCGCACGCCAGAACGACTCCGCGAGTCGCAGCGCCTGCGTCGTCGTCGTCGCGCTCGGACACAGGAACACGCGCGCCTCGTCGAACAGCGACGCGCGAGACGCCCCCCATCCCGATCGATGGCTGCCCGTGAGCGGGTGCGCGCCGACGTAGCGCGGGCCGAGTCCGGCTGCTTCCGCCGCCGCCACGATGCTGCGCTTGGTGCTCGCCACGTCCATGATGAGCGACGGCCCCTCGAGCCGGCGCCCTTCGGCGAGCCGCGTCAGCAGCTTCGCGGTCGCGCCGACCGGTGTCGCGAACACGACGACGTCCGCCTGCTCGAGCCCCGCGAGCGTGTCGTCGAGCGGCTCGTGGACGATCCCTTCCTTGACCGCGGCGGCGAGCGAGTCCGCATCGCGGTCGTATCCGACGACCTGCACTCCCCGCGCGGCCAGCGCGCGAGCGAGCGATCCTCCCATCAATCCCAACCCGACGACGCTGACGCGTCCAGCGCGCATCACGCCGTCTCTTCCTGCGCGCGCCGCGACAGGCCGACGATGTGCCAGAAGATCTGGCGCACCGGCTCCGTCGGCAGGTCCTTCTCCCGTGCGGCGACCACCGCGCGCCGGATCACCTCGGCCTCGCGCCGCGGATCGAGGATCGGCAGGCCGGCGGCCCGCTTCAATCCAGCCGTCTTCTGGCCGAGCGCCATGCGCTCGGCCAGCAGGGCGACCAGCTTCAGGTCGATCTCCTCGATGTGGGTGCGGCAGTCCGCCAACTCCGCCAGCGGATCACTCACGCGGCGCTCGACCTCATCGGCCACGGCGATCACGCGCCCCGCCCGCCCGCGACGGCGGGAACCTCGAACGTCTTGCCGGCCGCCGCCGCGAAGGCGCCGATCCGCTCCATGAGCGTGGAGAATGCGGCCGGGTTCAGCGACTGGTCGCCGTCCGACAGCGCCGACTCCGGATCCGGATGCACCTCGATGATCAGCCCGTCCGCACCCGCCGCCACCGCGGCGAAGGAGAGCGGCGCCACCAGGTCCGCGATGCCGCCGGCGTGGCTCGGATCGACGATGACCGGAAGGTGTGTCTCCCGCTTCAGCACCGGGATCGCCGACACGTCGAGCGTGTTGCGCGTCGCCCGCTCGTAGGTGCGGATCCCGCGCTCGCACAGCACCACCTGGTGGTTCCCGTGCGCCATGATGTACTCGGCCGACATCAGCAGCTCCGTGATCGTTGCCGACAGCCCGCGCTTGAGGAGGACCGGACGCTGGACGCGTCCCAGCTCGGCGAGGAGGGCGAAGTTCTGCATGTTGCGCGCGCCAACCTGCATCATGTCCGCGTGCTCCGCCACGACGTCCACGTCCCGGGTATCGAGCACCTCGGTCACCACCGGCAGCCCCGTCTCGGCGCGCACCTCGGCGAGCAGCTCGAGGCCCTGCTTGCCCAGCCCCTGGAAGCTGTACGGCGACGAGCGCGGCTTGAACGCGCCGCCACGGAGGATCGTCGCGCCGGCGCTCTGGACCGCGTGCGCCGTCTCGTGCAGCATCGTCCGGTTCTCCACCGAGCAGGGCCCGGCGATCACGGTGAGCACGTCGCTTCCGATGCTCGCGTTCGCTCCCACCCGGACGATCGTGTTGTTCGCCGCGAACTCCTTGGACGCCAGCTTGTAGGGCTTGAGAACCGGCAGCACCTGCTCGACGCCCGGCAGCGACCGGAGGGGCACTTCCTGGAGCTTGGCCTCGTCGCCGATGCACCCGATGATCGTGCGCCGCTCGCCGCGCGAGAGGTGGGTGTGGAGGCCGGCGGCTTCCACCCGCTCCCGGATGTGGTCGAGCTCTTCGTCGGTGATGTCGTAGCGCGTGATGATGATCATTGGGAGGCCTGGGTGGTGAGAAGGCGCCGTCTCTGGGATCGACGGCAACAAAAAAGGCCGGTGGAGTTTTCCACAGGCCGTCTGGTGTCGTGTGCGGTGAGCGGTCAGCTCGTTTTACTCGCGCGTACGTCTCCAGTCACGGCCCGCGTAGGGAAAGCCGTAATAAAAGAAGCTGCTAAAGTAGTAGCTGCGCGTGGACTGGGTCACGCGCACAGGATAGGGCCGCCAGCCACCCGCCGTCAAGCCCGATCTTTGGGAGGATTCGCGGGCCGCGCGACCTCCGGAAAGCAGAAAAGGCCTCAGAGTCGCCCCTGAGACCTCTTCAGCACTGCATGCGGGCGCTTACGAGCGGTGGTACAGGCTCACAGCGTCCCCGCCCAGGCGAGGGCCGTTGCCGAGCGTGAGCTCGCGCAGCGAACCGAAGCGCTGAACGGTGGGCTTTTCGTACTTCATGGCACTCTCCCCGGTACGTGTTGGGTTATTCACCCGTTTGCTTCGACGGCCGACTCGACCGTCAGGCCTGGGGTAATGCCAATACTGTGCCGTCCGTTACATCTCCGTTTTGCCTCTACAGGGCCCGAGAACCTCCCGAAAATCGGAGTTTGTTGTGCGACGGATGTCACAAAATGGATGCGTCCACGCCACACATGGCCTCGCTGGCGCCACTCGTTGTTCACTGGCTGTAACGTAGGACGTCGTACACGAAACGGATGCCGGATCCCAGGTTCGTCGCAGCGATTCGTTCGTCGTTTCCGTGCACCCCCCGTTGCTCGTCGGCGTCATCCGTCCGGAACGGGTCGAGCCCATAGACCAGGATCCCCAACCGCCGGTACATCGGCCGGTCGGTGGCCCCGGTCAGCATCGAGCTGGTCACGAACGCCTCCGGGTCCCGCTCGTGGGCGGCGCGCTCGATGGCCCGGAAGAAGTCGGTGTTGGTGGGGCTCTCGAAGGGCGCCTTCGGCACGATCAACGGGGAGAAGTGCACCGCCGTGTCCGCGACGACCCGCTTGAGCGTCGCCAGCACGGAGTCGGGGTTGGCGTCCGGCAACAGGCGGATGTCCACCTCCGCGGAGGCCTCTCCCGGGATCACGTTGGTCTTGTTGGACCCCTGGAGCCCGGTGATCGAGATCGTGTTCCGCAGGATCGCGTTCCAGTAGATGTCGCTCAGGATCCAGGCGCGGGCGCGTGGATTGTCGAGCGCCCGTTCCACCTGTTCGAGCCACTGGCGCTGCTCGCCGGCGAAGTTGCGGCTGATGTCGCGGAAGTAGCGGCTCACTCCCGGCGTCACGTGGAGGGGCGTCTCGTATCGAGCGAGCCGGTCGAGCGCGGCGATGAGCCGCGGCACCGGGTTGTCCTTCGTCGGCCGCGAGGCGTGCGACGGAATGCCTCGCACGGTGAGCCGCTGCCAGAAGGTGCGCTTCTCCGATACGCCGACGCCGTAGTAGAGGAGCGAGCCGTTCCTGACGGTGTTGCTTCCCCCTTCCGTGAACAGGAACTCCACGTCGCGAAGCAGGTCGGCATGCCGGTCGGCGAAGGTCAGCGCCCCCGTGCTCCCGGATTCTTCGTCCGCGTTGGCGATCACCACGAGGTCCCGGTTCAGGGGGACGCCCCCTCGCTTGATCGCCACGAGCGCCATGAGCTGGGCGACGCCTTCCCCCTTCATGTCGAGCGCGCCACGTCCGTAGATGTAGCCGTCGCGCAGCTCGCCGGAGAATGGCGGCACGCTCCAGCTGCTCGGCGTCGCGGGAACGACGTCCATGTGCTGCACCAGCGCGATCGCCCGCTTGCTCCCGTTGCCCCTCACGCGCGCATAGAGGTTGGCACGCCCGGGCGCGAGCGTCGCGGTGTCGAGGATCTGCGCCTCGATCCCCTCCTTCGCCAGAAAGTCGCGGAGAAAGCGCGCTGCCGCGAGCTCGTTGCCCGGCGGGTTCGTCGTGTTCACGCGCAGGTAGTCGCGCAGCAGCGCCGTCCCTTCGCGCTCGATGGCGGCCCAGTCCACCGGACGCGTGGCCTCGGGCGCGCGACTCTGAGCGGAGAGAGTGGAGGCGAGTGCGAGATGGAGGAGGGCGAGGCGGCGAAGCGTGCGCATCAGGCGGGTAAGGGAGGAGGGCGGCGGTGAAGCTACGTTCCATCGGCGGGAGCCGCGATGGGAAACCTTTGTCGCGACGGGTCGTACGCACTGGCATCACCCCTTCACAAAGGGCCGTCTCGCATGTTCGCTCCCCTGATCGCCGCCCTCCTCCTGCAGGCCACCACGCCTGACCAGCCGCAGGCTCCCGCAACTCCGCCCCCCGCGCCGGAACGGGACTCGACGACGGGCTACCATCGGGACAAGAAGCCGCCGAAGCGCATCCCCGTCACCGCGCAGCACCTCGCCACCGCTTTCCGCGACCCCGCCGCCCGCTCGATCCTCGCGCTCGCGCGCGATGCCCGGACTCGGCAGGACTCGGCGCTCCGGTCGTACGACGCGACGACGTATCAGCGCATCTCGGCGGGGTTGGCACTGACGAAGTTCGGCCGCGACCGGCTGGCCTTCCGGAGCGAGGAGGCCACGCGGGTTCGCTGGCGGCGCGGCATCGGGGCTTACGTCGACGTGACCGGCTCGCGCGCGGTCGTCCCGATCGCCGGCAAGTCGGGGGACGCCGAGATCGACGCGGGCATGTCGCCGGTGCCCTACTTCCCTGGCAGCGAGACGCTCTGGATCGGCGCGAGCCTGACGCAGAAGGACGTGGACGAGCAGGAGGCGATCGTCCATCCGCTCGCCACGGGCTCCGAGGCGTACTACACCTTCGAGAGCGGCGACTCCGCGACCTTCCGGCTCCCCGACGGCAAGGCGATCAGGCTTCGCGAGCTGAAGATCCGGCCGCGCGTGCCGAAGTGGAATCTCGCCGTCGGGTCGCTCTGGTTCGACATGAGCGGCGGGCAGCTCGTTCGCGCGGCGTATCGCATGAGCATACCGATGGACATCAAGGCCGTCGCCGAGGAGGACGATCCCGACTCGTTCAAGGACGTGCCGCGCGTGATGAAGCCGATGCTCTTCCCGATGAAGGCGGAGATCAGCGCGATCGGTGTGGAGTATGGGCTGTACCAGGGTCGCTTCTGGCTGCCGCGGGTGCAGGTGGCGCAGGGGGGCGGCCAGATGGGCTTCGTGCGTGTGCCCTTCAAGCTGGAGCAGAAGTTCAGCTACGAGCACGTGAACGCCGGCGAGCCGCTCGCCCCGATTCTCGTTCAGCACGACTCCGCCGACTCTTCCGACTCCGCCGACTCGGCCGACTCGAGGGACGACGAGGGGGAGGTGAAGGTCAGCGTGGGCGGGCCACCGAAGACGAAGATCGAGCGCGATGCCGAGCGTGAGGCACGCCGCGAGGCGCGCCGGCAGGCGCGCAGGCGCTGCGACAGCACGGGGAACCGGACGCGCGTGCGCCATCGCAACAGCGAGAACAACCTGGTGCTGATGAGCATCCCGTGCGACAGCACGAAGCTGGCCCACTCACCCGATCTCCCGCCGTCGATCTACGACAAGGGGGACGAGGTGGTTCCGGCCGCCGAAGTGGATGCGCTCGTGAATCAGGCGCTCTCCATGGGCGCGCAGGCGGGGTTCGCTCCCACGCCGATCACGCTCGGCTACGCGCCGCTGCGCTACAACCGTGTCGAGGGGTTGAGCGCGGGTGGCGTGCTCGATCAGCAGCTCGGCGCGGGCTACTCGCTGCACGCCATCGGGCGCATCGGTGTCGCCGATCGAGAGCCGAACCTCGAGATCACCGGCGCGCGCAGCGACCTGCGTCGGACGCTCGGGCTCACCGTGTACAACCGGCTCGTGTCGGCGAGCGACTGGGGGAATCCGCTCAGCACGGGCAGCTCGATCGGTGCGCTCCTCTTCGGCCGCGACGAGGGGTTCTACTATCGCGCGACGGGCGTCGAGCTCACGGGGACGCCGAATCAAGGCGGCTCGCTGAACCACAGCTGGTCGCTGTTCGTCGAGCAGGAGCGGAACGCGGAGCAGCGCACCACGTTCTCCTTCGCGCGTGCGATGCGAGGCTCGGACTTCGAGCCCAACATCACGACGCAGCGCGCGCTCTGGGTGGGCGGGCGCACGCGCATCACGCAATCGATCGGCGAGAATCCGCAGGGCTTCCGCCTGTTCAACGACCTGCGCCTCGAGGCGGCACGTGGCGACACCGGCACGTACGGCCGCGCCGCGCTCGACGTGACGGCATCGCACGGCCTGTTCAACGGTGCGGCCGCACTCACCGTCGCCGGCGGCACCTCGTTCGGCGAGATGCCGATACAGCGCGACTGGTTCCTCGGCGGCTCGCAGACCGTGCGTGGCCAGCGTCCCGGCGCGGCGATGGGCAACGCCTTCTGGCTCGCCCGGGCCGAGGTCGCCCAGGGATTCAACGTCATCCGCCCCGTGCTGTTCGCCGACATGGGCTGGGCCGGCGATCGGCGGAACTGGAGCGCCATCGGTGTCCCCCTCTCCGGCGCCGGCGCCGGCTTTTCCGTCCTCGACGGTCTCCTCCGCTTCGACGTCGCGCGCGGGATCAAGCCGACACCACAATGGCGACTGGACATGTATGTGGAGGGGCGCTTTTGAACTACCACTCCCAGTACTGAGTACCGAGTACTCGGTACTGGGACTGGCATAAGAGCTTCCGGAAGGCACGCGTAGCGCCCTCTATCTGAAGAGCCTACGGCCGTACCACGCGTAGCGCCCTCTATCTGAAGAGCCTACGGCCGTACCTCGTACCGAGTACCGGGTACCGAGTACGGCCGTAGAGAGGATTGGGGTCAGAGTAAACGGGGTCAGAGTCAAGCTACTCTGACCCCGTTTACTCTGACCCCGAGCGCCATGACAAAGGGGTCAGACACCTGCGGTATCTGACCCCGATATCTGGCCCCTCATTCCGGGAGCCCGTATGCCAGTCTCGGTACCAAGTACCAGGTACTCGGTACTGGGAGTGGTAGTCGGCACGGGAACCCCTCCGACCCGCCAAGAATTAGCTTGCTCTAATGCGCACCCTCTCCCGCTATCTGCGCCCGTACTGGCGCCTCGTCGTTCTGGCGCTCTTCCTGGCGGCGGTCAATCAGGTCTTCTCGCTGCTCGATCCGCTGATCTTCCGGCACGTCATCGACAGCTACGCCACCCAGTACGACAAGTACAGCCGGCCGCAGTTCTTTCGCGGGGTCGCGCTGCTCCTGAGCATGGCCGTCGGCGTGGCGTTCGTGTCGCGCGTCGCGAAGAACTTCCAGGACTACTTCGTCAACGTCGTCGTGCAGCGCGTCGGGGCGGACCTTTACTCCGACGGCATCCGGCATTCGCTCGCGCTCCCCTTCCAGACGTTCGAGGATCAGCGCAGCGGCGAGACGCTCGGCAAGCTGCAGAAGGTGCGGTCCGACACCGAGCGGTTCATCGCCGCGTTCGTGAACATGGTGTTCACCACGCTCGTCGGCGTGATCTTCGTCATGATCTACGCCTTCAAGGTGCACTGGGCGATCGCGCCGGCGTTTTTGCTCACCGTCCCGCTGCTCGGCGTGCTGAGCTCCGTGCTCAGCAAGCGCATCAAGACGATCCAGAAGGTCATCGTCGCCGAGACGACCGCGCTCGCCGGCGCGACGACGGAATCGCTGCGCAACATCGAGCTCGTGAAGAGCCTCGGCCTCGCGAAGCAGGAGGAGCTGCGGCTCAACGCGACGACGGAGAAGATCCTCAAGCTCGAGCTCAAGAAAGTGCGCTACCTGCGCAGCCTGAGCTTCATCCAGGGCACTGCGGTGAACTTCCTGCGCACGTGCATCCTGTTCCTCATGCTCTACCTGATCTTCGAGAAGCAGATCACGGTGGGGCAGTTCTTCTCCCTGCTCATCTACTCGTTCTTCATCTTCGGGCCGCTCCAGGAGCTGGGGAACGTCATCAACATCTATCGCGAGACGGAAGCATCGCTGGCGAAATTCGATGAGATCTTCCAGATCCCGATCGATCCCAAGCCGACGAGCCCGGTGGCGCTCGGCGATCTCAAGACGCTGGAGTTCGACGACGTCAGCTTCACGCACGCCAGCGCGTCCGCACCCGCGCTCGCCGGCGTGACGTTCGACGTGTCGCGCGGCCACACGGTGGCGTTCGTCGGTCCGTCGGGTGCGGGCAAGACGACGCTCGTCAAGCTGCTCGTCGGGCTGTATCGCCCGGGCACGGGACGCATTCTCTACAACGGGATCGGCAGCGACCGCATCGACCTGGACAGGTTCCGCGAGCGCATCGGCTTCGTGACGCAGGATGCGCAGCTGTTCAGCGGCACCATCCGCGAGAACCTCCTCTTCGTGCGTCCCGAGGCGACCGACGAGCAGTGCCTCGACGTCATGCGCCGCGCCGCCGCGATGTCGCTCCTCAACCGCGCCGACAAAGGGCTCGACACGGTGATCGGCGAGGGGGGCATGAAGATCTCCGGTGGCGAGAAGCAGCGCCTGTCGATCGCCCGCGCACTGCTGCGCGATCCGCATCTGCTCGTGTTCGACGAAGCGACGTCCTCCCTCGACTCGCTCACCGAGGAGGAGATCAGCCGCACGATGCGCGACGTCGCCGAGAGCGCGAACGTGATCACCGTGCTGATCGCGCACCGGCTCTCCACCGTCCTCCACGCCGACCGGATCTACGTGCTGGAACGCGGCCGGATCGTGGAGCAGGGGCACCACGACGCGCTGCTCGACGCGAAGGGGCTGTACTATGCGATGTGGCGGCAGCAGGTCGGGGAGAGACGAGCGGAGCTCGTCACGCCGGGGCGGGAGATGGCGCGGGTTTAACTAGCACTCCCAGTACCTACGTACCAGGTACCTGGTACTGAGATTTGCATACTGCCTCCCGGAATGTTGGACGCCTTGATGCGCGCAACGGCGCCAACCCGCGTTCTGGGGGTTGAGCTGCGTACATCGCTATTGCGTAGCTTAGGCGATGCACGATTTCCGGCGACTCCATGTCTGGCAGCGAGCGCGGGAGTTCTTCGTCGCCATCGACCGTGTCACGAGATGCTTTCCGCGCTCAGATCGCGGCGTCGTGACAACTCAGCTTCGCCGCGCGGCGTTCTCGATCCCCAACAACATCGCCGAGGGTTGCGGTAAGGACTCCGTGAAGGAGACGCTGCGGTTTCTCCAATACGCGGCCAGCTCACTCACCGAGGCCGAGAATCAGATCATGATCGCTACTGATATCGGCTACATCCACCCAAAGACCAGCGACGCACTGATCGAGCAGGCGGTGGCCATCAAGCGCATGCTCTTCCGGTTGGGAGAAAACCTTCGGGAGCAGGGCCCAAATTCCGGGAGCTAGTATGCAAATCTCAGTTCCAGGTACCTGGTACATAGTACTGGGAGTGGTAGTCCCACCCCACGCTGACTCCCTCCTGACACGTTCCTGACATTGCTCGTCGGCCGAGCGAGCAGCGCTCAGCCGATGCTTGCTCGCGCTCTCGCGCGCGCATAGCATGGACGGCATGTCGGCCCGCCTCACGCGCTCGCGTGCGACGATCCTCGTCGCCGTGCTCCTGCTCACCATGGCTCTCGCCGCCGCGCTGGCGTACGAGGCGTGGCGCGCCGAGCGGTCGCACAGTGCCACCGCGGAGCGCACGCTGCGCGACTACGCGGCGTTTGCCGCATGGGAGTACACGGCGTCGTCGAAGTCGCACATGTACTCCAACATCCTGTTCGTCTTCAGCCCGGTGATGCACGAGGATCCCTTGCACCCGGGAGAAGCACCCGAGCCACCGGCGTTCCTGCTGCGCAAGTCGGTGCGTGAGAAGCTGTGCTCCGCCGAGGTCTCGCCGTATGCGTTCCTGCTCGATCTCGAGACGGGTGAGCTGACCTTCGCCGGTGTCACACCTTCGCCCGAGCAGCAGCGTGAGATCCGCGATGCCGTGTTGGCCGACCTGCCACGGTACGAACCAGACTTCGGGTACCGCACCATCACACGCACCACAGGCACCAAGCCGCTCAGTCTCGTCTACCAGGTCAAATGGCGGATGGGGGGCACGAAGGCGGCCGTGTACGGCATCGAGTTCTGCGTGCGCTCGATGGCCGGCGGCGCATTCGAGACGGTGATGGCGAAGAGCGCCGTCCTGCCGCCCGCGTTGACGAAAGGTGTGCCGAACGACTCGCTCTTCTCCGTCGTCGTGCGCGATTTCGAGGGGAACCTCCTCTACCAGTCGCCGATCCAGTATCCGCAGAGCTACGCCGGCGAACACGCCCTCGACGCGTATGGAGGACTGCGCACGACGATCGCGATCAACCCGGCGATCGCCGACCGTCTGTTGATCGGTGGTCGTCCACGCTCGCGGCTCTGGCTGCTCGGCGCGCTCCTCGGGCTCACCGGCGTGCTCGTCACGATCGGACTGCTCCAGCTGCGCCGCGAACAGGAGCTCGTGCGCCTGCGCGAGGACTTCGTCGCGAGCGTATCGCACGAGCTGCGCACTCCACTCGCGCAGGTGCGCATGTTCGCCGAGACGCTCAGTGCGTGAGGCGCTGCACAGCTTCGCGCCGATCGCCGCCGCGCGACGGGTCCGTGTCGTCCAGTCGCTCGACGACGACAGCTGCGCCATGGTCGACGTGGAGGCATTTCGCCAGATCGTGCTGAACCTCGTCGACAACGCCATCAAGTACAGTCCCGCGGACGGCACCGTCCGCGTCTCCCTCGCACCGCAGGGCGCCATGGTGCGGCTCGAGGTGGAGGACGAAGGGCCCGGCATCCCGCTCGCGGACGCCGCGCGGATCTGGGCGCCCTACTTCCGTCTCGAGCGCGACGTGTCCTCGGCGGTGGCGGGGAGCGGGATCGGGTTGGCGGTGGTGCGCGATCTCGTCGAGCGGCATGGCGGGCGCGCCGGCGTCGCGCATCGCGGTCGTGACCTGCGCGGATCGCTCTTCTTCGTAGAGCTGCCACGCTCGACACGGGTCGACACGCCGAAATCGCCGACAATCGCGCCCGCGCATGCGGCGCTCGAGTC
>JAEKKK010000305.1 GCA_019510405.1 Gemmatimonadota bacterium
ACATCACGACGCTGGCGCGGGGCACGCCGGGAATGGCGGGCGCCGACCTGGCGAACCTGGTGAACGAAGCGGCGCTGCTCGCCGTCCGTCGCGAGCACGACAAGCTCTACATGATCGACCTCGAGGACGCCAAGGACAAAGTCATGCTTGGCGCCGAGCGGAAGTCGATGGTGATGAAGGAGGAGGAGCGCCGGCTCACCGCGTACCACGAGGCGGGCCACGCGCTGTGCGCGATGAAGGTGGCGGGGAACGATCCGCTGCACAAAGTCACGATCGTGCCGCGCGGCCGTGCGCTCGGTCTGGCGTTCACGCTTCCCGAGGACGACCGCGTCTCGATCACGCGCCAGCAGCTCGAGGCGATGCTTGTGATGACGTACGGCGGCCGGACGGCGGAGGAGCTGGTGTTCGGCTACGACCGGGTGACGACGGGCGCGTCGAGCGACATCCAGAAGGCGACGAGCATCGCGCGCCGCTACGTGACGCAGTGGGGACTCTCCGACGCGATCGGTCCGATCCTCGTCGGCGACAACGAGCAGGAGCTCTTCCTCGGCCGCGAGATCCAGCATCGGCGCGAGGTGTCGGAACAGACGGCGCAGCTCGTCGACGCCGAGGTGAAGCGCGTGATCACCAACGCGTACGAGCGGGCGAAGGACGTGCTGTCGGAGAACATCGACCTGCTGCACACGATGGCACAGGCGCTGCTCGAGCGTGAGACGCTGACGGCCGAGGACATCCGGATAATGGCGCGCGGCGAGAAGCTGCCGCCGCTGCCGCGCGGCCCCACCTCGCTCACGCCGCCGACGCCGACGCCGGTGCAGAATCCGGTGCACGAGCCGCGGCGCAATCCGCCGCTGCTGGGCGGGCCAGAACCGTCACCGGCGTGAGTTGGTGAGTTGGTGAGTTGGGGCTTGGAAATCGGCCGGCGTGCATCGCGATGCACGCCGGCCGATTCGCATTATCTTCCCGGCATGACGACCTCATGGCGCGTGCGCGGACGCACGCTCTCGACCGAGCGCCCGCTCGTGATGGGCATCGTCAACGTCACGCCGGACAGCTTCAGCGACGGCGGGAAATTCCCGACGGTGGACGCCGCGGTCGCGTACGCGGAGACGCTGGTGCACGAGGGAGCCGACATCCTCGACGTGGGCGGCGAGTCGACGCGGCCGCGCGCGGAAGCAGTCGATGCGGAGGAGGAGCTGCGCCGCGTGATTCCCTTCATGCAGGAGCTGCAGCGCCGGTTTCCCGACGTGCCGCTCTCGATCGACACGGTGAAGAGTCAGGTGGCGCGCGAGGCGATCGAGGCCGGCGCGGACATCGTGAACGACGTCTCCGCGTTCCGGCTCGATCCGGAGATGGCGCGGACCTGCGCGAAGCTGCAGGTCGGCGTCGTCCTGATGCACTCGCGTGGCGTAGTGGACGACATGGCGACCTACGCGCATGCGGAGTACGACGGCGATCCGATGGACGCCGTGCTGTCGGAGCTGCGGGTTCAAGTGGACGACGCGATGGCGCAGGGGATCGCGCGCGAGCGCATCGTGGTCGATCCGGGGCTCGGGTTCTCGAAGATGCCGGTGCACTCGCTGCGGGTGCTGGCGACGTTGCCGCGGCTCGTGGAGTGGGGATTTCCCGTGCTCGTCGGCGCGTCGCGGAAACGGTTCGTCGGCGAGCTGACCGGAGTCCGCGAGGCTTCCGCACGCGTGTACGGGAGTGTGGGCGCGGCGGTGGCCGCCTACGAGCGCGGTGCGCGGATCCTGCGCGTGCACGACGTCGCGGCGACGCGCCAGGCGCTCGACGTGGCCGACGCCGTGCGGCGGGCGGCGGAAGAATGAACGAGCTGGATCAGCTCCGGCTCGTGCACCCCGGCTGGCGCGACCTCGTCGAGGTGGTGGTGGTGGCGTGGGCGCTCTATCGCGTGCTGCGGCTGTTCCACGGCACCCGCACGCTGCAGATCGTGACGGGCATGGCGATGCTGCTGATGGTGTACGCGGTGTCGTGGCTGCTGAAGCTCGAGATGATCACCTATCTGCTCGGCTTCGTGTTCCAGTACGGCGCGATCGCGCTGCTCGTCGTGTTCGCGCCGGAGCTGCGCGCGGCGCTGGCGCACCTGGGACAAGCGCGATTCGCCGGGTTGTTCCGGCAGATGGAGCAGCGTGAAGTGGCCGAGGAGATCTGCGATGCGGTGGAGCGATTGAGCCGCTCGGGGATCGGCGCGATCGTGGCGATCGAGCGCGAGGTGCCACTCGATGGATACGCGGAGTCGGGCTCGCCGATGGAGGCGAGAGTATCGGCGGATCTGCTGACGACGATCTTCACGCCGTACTCGCCGCTGCACGACGGCGCCGTGCTGATCCGCGGGGACACGATCGTCGCGGCAGGGTGCATCCTTCCGCTGTCGCAGAAGTCGATCGGCGACCGCACCCTCGGCACGCGGCACCGCGCGGCACTGGGACTCTCCGACGAGTCGGACGCGCTCGTGATCGTGGTGAGCGAAGAGCGCTCGACGATGTCGATCGCCGACCGCGGGCAGCTCTGGGTGGATCTCACTCCGGTCGAGGTGCGCGAGATGATGTCCGGCCGAGCGCCCGAGCGCGGCCTGCAGCCCGCGGGAGTTCCAGCCTGACGCCACGCCGCGCGGCGTGGCTCGCGGGCGGTGTGCTGCTCGCCGTCTATGTCGCGACGCTCGCGCCGGGCGTCACCTTCTGGGACGCGGGGGAGTTCCTCGCCGCGGCGCACGTGCTCGGGATCCCGCATCCGCCGGGGACACCGCTGTACGTGGCGCTCGCCCACGTATGGTCGCAAGCACTCGGCAACGTGACGGGCGTGGCGCGCGCGGTGAACCTGCTCTCCGCCGCGTGCACCGCCGCCGCAGGCGCGGGCACCGCGTGGCTCGTGGCGCGGCGAGCGCGCAGCGCAACCGGCGCATGGGCGGGAGCCGCCGGCGCGATGGCGGCGGGGCTGATGACGTCCGTGTGGTCCAACGCGACGGAGACCGAGGTGTACTCGCTGGCGCTGCTGCACTCGGTTGCGATCCTCGTGGCGGCGGCGATGGCGGGAGAAGGGCAGGGACGCGACGAGCGATGGCTGCTGCTGACGGCGTATCTCATCGCGCTCGCGCCGGCGGTACATCTCAGCGCGCTGGTCGCGGCGCCGGCGGCGATCGTGCTGGCCGCACGAAGCCCCGCGGTCGCGGATCAGCGCACGCGGTGGCAACTCGATCGGGTCTTACTGCTCGGCGGTGTGCTCATCGCGTCCGCGGGGATCGGAAGGATGGACTGGCGGATCGTGGCGGCGGGGTTCGCCATTGCGGGTGTGGCGGCGCTGCAGACGCGCACGCTGCCACGGCTCACCGCGACCACGGTGCTGGCCGCACTGGCGTCGTCCGCGCTGTTGATCATGCTCGTGCGCGCACGACACGACCCCGCCGTCAATCAGGGAGCCCCGAGCACGCTCGGCGCTCTCGTCGACGTCGTGGCGCGGCGGCAATACGACGTCGCTCCGCTGTTCCCGCGTTCGGCGCCGGTGTGGCTACAGCTCGCGAACGTGTTCCAGTACGTGGATTGGCAGGCGGCGATGTCGTGGGGGTCGGGCATCGTGACGTCGCCGGCGCGCGTAGCGGCAACGATCGTGTGGATCGCTCTTGGCGGTGTAGGGCTCCGCGCGATGCGTCGCGAGTCGCGCGCACTGGCCGATGCGTTGCTCGTGCTCGCGGTGTGCGGCACGCTGGGCGTGGCGGCGTACCTCAACCTCAAGGCGGGATCCTCACTGGGTTGGGGGATTCTCCCGGAAGGGACCCCGCACGAGGCGCGCGAGCGCGACTACTTCTTCATCCTCGGTTTCTGGAGTTGGGGATGCTTCGCGGGGGCCGGTGCCGTGGCGCTCGCGAAGCGGTGGCGGCTGCCGGCCGCGGCCGGGCTCTCCGTCGTGCTGCTGCCACTCGTCGGCAACTGGCGCAGCGTGGATCGGTCGCAGGAGCCGGAGGCAAGCGCGGCGCGCCAGTTCGGCCGAGCGCTGCTCGGGTCCACCCCCGCGCACGCCGTGCTCTTCCTCGAGGGGGACAACGACAGCTACCCGATCTGGTATCTCCAGCAGGTGGAAGGGGTGCGTCGGGACGTTTTCACGGTGACCGTGCCGCTGCTGCCGACGGCATGGTACGCGAGCGAGGTGGCGCGGCGGTCCGGGTTGCGCTGGAACGACGCCGATCGGATCCCGGGCGCCGCTACCCTGTCCGAGCAGCGCGCCGCGCTCATTGCCGCGGCTGCTGCAGGCGCCAATCGCCCCGTGGCGGCGTCGCCGGCGGTGGTCGCGCGCGAGCGGGCGCTGCTCGGTTCCGGCTGGGTGTTGAAGGGGCCCGTGTACGTCGCGAACGGCCCGAGAGACTCGACTGCGGAGTCGCGCGCGTCGGTGGACAGCGCGGCGGCGAGCGCCTGGGTCCAAAGGTGGGGAGCGGGAACGGGGGCAGCTCGCTCATCGTCAGGGGATGACGTTGCGCACGTCATGCTCGCCCTACTCGATTGCCCGCGTCTCCTGACGCATCCGGCGGCGTCGCGAGCGCGACGGGACTCGCTTGAAGTGAACTGCAACCTTCGGTAAATTCGCGTGTTATGCCTTTTCGGGACCTGCGGGACCGCCTCGCCGACGTACGTGCACGAATCGACGACGCGATCAAACGCGGAGGGCACGGACAGGCGGTCACGATCGTTGCGGTGACCAAGACGTACGGGCCGGAGGCTCCTCAGGCAGCGTGGGACGCAGGGCTGCGCGACGTCGGGGAGAACAAGGTCCAGGAGGCACTCGCCAAGATCCCCAAGGTCGATGCGCCGCTCCGGTGGCACCTGATCGGCCACCTGCAGCGCAACAAGATCAAGCAGATCGATCCCTTTCAGCTCGTCCACTCGATGGACAGCCCTCGCCTCGCGGACGCGCTCGCCAGCCACGGCGCGGAACGCGGTCGTCCGGTCGAGGTGCTGATGCAGGTGAACGTGTCCGGAGAGGAAACGAAGGGTGGCTATCAACCGTCGATGATCGAGCAAGAAGCCGGACGGTTGGCTGGAGTGGACGGGTTGCTGGTGCGTGGCGTCATGACGATGGCGCCGTTCGACGCGGACCCGGACCGGCTGCGCACCGTCTTCGGAGGGGCGCGCCGGTGTGCGGAGATACTTCGGTCCGCCGGCCATCCGGCTGCGGAGCTCTCGATGGGGATGTCCGGCGATTACGAAGTAGCGGTCGAGGAGGGTGCCACCATGGTACGTCTGGGAACGGTGCTGTTCGGAGCGAGATCCGCCTAATGGACGAGACCTTTCATCTCACGCCGCTCGACGTGCGGCGGTACGACTTCGGCCGAGCGCTGCGCGGCTACGACCCCGAGCGTGTGGAGCAGTTCCGCACGCAGGTGGCGGAGGAGCTCGAGCGGCTGACGCGGACGACGCAGGAGCTCGAGGCCAAGGCCAAGGGCTTTCACGAGCAGCTGCGCGCCTTTCGCGAGCGCGACAAGGCGCTGAACGACGCGCTGGTGAGCGCCCAGCAGCTGCGTGGCGAGATCCGCGAGCAGTCGGAGCGCGAAGCGCAGCTCATCCTGCGCGAGGCGCGCGGCGAGGCGGATCGCATCGTCGAGGGGAGCCGCGGCGAGATCCGGCATCTGCAGTCGCACATCGTGGAGCTCGAGCGCGCGCGGCGGAATTACCTGGCGCAGCTGCGCGTGATGGTGGAGCGGCAGCTGGCCGATCTGATCGCGGCGGAGCAGGCGCCCGGCGCGTCGGTGCCGCCGCCGCCT
This sequence comes from Gemmatimonadota bacterium, assembly GCA_019510405.1. GTDB lineage: Bacteria > Gemmatimonadota > Gemmatimonadetes > Gemmatimonadales > Gemmatimonadaceae > AG11. Next base: position 5,771 of record JAEKKK010000305.1, read on the forward strand.
CCGAGTATCCAGGCGCCGGACGAGTCCTCGAGCGCGACACCGGCGCGCGCGGCGAAGGGATGACCGATCTCGCGGCGGTTGCCGCTGTGGAAGAGCGGAGCGCGCATCGATTGGAGATCGTGCACGAGGCCGCCGAGGTGGTGCGCGCGCGGTGGTCGGAAACGCCAATGGCTGCGATCATCCTCGGCACAGGCCTCGGTGGGCTGGCGCGCGAGATCGCCGTCGCCGCGACGGTGGAATACGCCGACATCCCGGGCTTTCCGCTCTCCACGGTGGAGAGCCACGCGGGGCGGTTGCTGTGCGGCACGTTGGGTGGAAAGCCGGTGGTGGCGATGCAGGGGCGCTTCCACCGGTACGAGGGATACTCGCTCCAGCAGGTGACCTTTCCGGTGCGCGTGCTGCGCGCGCTTGGCGCCGAGACGCTGATCGTCTCGAATGCGTGCGGCGGGATGCGCGAGGAGTGGGCGCCGGGCGATCTCATGCTGATCGCCGACCACATCAATCTGCTCGGCGACAATCCGCTCGTCGGTCCCAATGACGACCGGCTGGGGCCGCGGTTCCCCGACATGTCGGCGCCGTACGACGCCGAGCTGCGTGCCCTGGCGCGCGACGTGGCGGCGGCGCAGGGAACCGTCCTGCGTGAAGGGGTCTACGTCGCGGTGACGGGGCCCAACCTGGAGACACGCGCCGAGTACCGCATGCTGCGCGGGATCGGGGCGGACGTGGTGGGGATGAGCACGGTGCCGGAAGTGATCGTCGCCGTGCATGGCGGAATGCGCGTGCTCGGGGTCTCGATCATCACCGACCAGTGCATTCCCGAGACGCTTGTACCCGCGGAGCTCGCGACGATCATCGCGACCGCGGCGCGCGCGGAGCCTCGACTCACCGCACTCGTGCGCGGCGTGATGGAACGGCTATGACGGTCAGCGACGTGACGCAACGATACACCCCGGTGCCGGCGGATCAGCCGGCGGACGAGCTCGAGTTGGCGCTCCTCGCGCGCTGGCGCGACGAGGATCTCTTCGCGCGCACGCTGGAAGCGCGCGCGGGGGGCGAGCCGTTCGTGTTCTTCGAGGGGCCGCCCACGGCGAATGGAAAGCCGGGGATCCATCACGTCTTCGCGCGCACGATCAAGGACCTCTTCTGCCGCCACCGCGCGATGAAGGGGCATCTCGTGCATCGCAAGGCGGGATGGGACACGCACGGGCTGCCGGTGGAGATCGAGGTCGAGAAGCGCCTCGGTATCAGCGGCAAGCAGGACATCGAGAAGCTCGGCGTGGCCGAGTTCAATCGTCTGTGCCGCGAGAGCGTGTTCACCTATCGCGGCGACTGGGAGCGGTTGAGCGAGCGGATCGGCTACTGGCTCGACTACGACGATCCGTACGTCACCTACACGCCCGACTACGTCGAGAGCGTGTGGTGGGCACTGGCGACGCTGTACCGGAAGGGACTGCTCTATCGCGGGCACAAGATCCTCCCGTACTGCGCACGCTGCGGCACCGCGCTGTCGAGTCACGAAGTCGCGCAGGGCTACGAGGACGTGGACGACCCGAGCGTGTACGTCGCGCTGGATCTCGGCTCGGTTGGCGACACGGTCGTCGACGACGCCGAGGGGTTCCCCGGGCGCACGGCGCGCCGCATCCTCGTGTGGACGACGACGCCGTGGACGCTCGTGTCGAACACGGCGCTCGCCGTGCACCCCGATCTCACGTACGTCGAGCTGCGCAAGACGAACAGCACCGACACGCGCACGATCATCATGGCGGAGGCACGCGCGGCCGCGGTGCTGGGCGAGGACTACCAGACGCGTTGGACGCGCGTGGGCACGCTGACCGGTGCGGAGCTCGTGGGCGCGCGCTATCGCCGGCCAATCGACTGGCTT
>JAEKKK010000125.1 GCA_019510405.1 Gemmatimonadota bacterium
GCCTTCCCACGGACGACTTGCCTCCAACGCGCGGCGATCCCGACGCGGCTGATTCGCCACGCCGGGTGCGACGTCTGTTCGGCCTGTGCCAGCACTCCCGCCAGCGCGACGTGATCGTGGTGCGCCACCACTACGACGTCGGGAACGACTTCTACGCGCTGTGGCTCGACCGGCGCATGATCTATTCGTGCGCGTACTTCCCCACCGGCACGGAGGATCTCGACGCGGCGCAGGAGGCGAAGCTGGAGCACATCTGCCGCAAGCTTCGCCTCCGCGCCGGCGATCACCTGCTCGACATCGGCTGCGGGTGGGGCGGTCTGCTCGAGTACGCCGCGACACGGTTCGGCGTATCCGGAGTGGGGATCACGCTGAGTGAGCCGCAAGCGGCGCTCGCACGCGCACGCCTCGCGACAGCGGGGGTCGCCGACCGCGTGCGCATCGAAGTGCGCGACTACCGCGATCTTCCCGGCGACTGGCAGTTCGACAAAGTGGTGAGCGTGGGCATGCGCGAGCACGTCGGCGCGGCGCGGCTGCCCGAATACTTCGCCGCCGCGCACCGGGTGCTGCGGCCGGGCGGTCTGTTCCTCGACCACGGACTGATGCGCGGCGGTGCCGAGCAGCGGCGGGGGGTCGGGCAATGGATCGCGCGCCGCCTCTGGAGGCGCGACGCGTTCATCGAGCGCTACGTCTTTCCCGACGGCGAGCTCGTGCCGCTCGGAGCGTTGATGGGCATGGCCGAGCCCACGGGGCTCGAGGCACGCGACGTGGAGAATCTGCGCGAGCACTACATCCTCACCCTGCGCCATTGGGTGGAGCGGTTGACCCGCGTCCACCCGCAGGCGGCGGCGATCGTGGGTGAGCAGACCTATCGCGTGTGGCGTCTCTACATGGCCGCCACGACGCTCGGCTTCCAGAGCGGCCGGCTCACATTGATCCAGACTCTGTTCGCGAAGCCGCTGCCGGACGGCTCGGCCGACGTACCGCTCTCGCGCGCCGATCTGTATCGGTCGCCGGGAGCGCGCTGAGCGCGGAAGCGCCTGGCCACCAGTTCCACCGGCCGGCGAGCGCGAGCAGCGCGGGACCGACGGCGAGGCGCACGAGTGTCGCGTCGAGCACCACGGCGGCGGCGAGCGCGACGCCAAGGATCTTCACGAGCACGAAGTCGCCCAGCGCGAACGCGCCGAAGACGACGACCATGATCGAGGCAGCGCTCGTGATGACGCGACCGGACTGCGACACGCCGGTCACGAGCGCCTCCTCCTCGGATGCACCGCGCCGCCGCTCCTCGGCGACGCGCGAGAGGAGGAACACCTCGTAGTCCATGCTCAGGCCGAAGACCACGCAGAACACCAGCAGAGGCACGGCGGCGAAGACGCCATCGAGCGGAGCGGCGAGTCCGAGCAGGCGTGCGCCGATGCCGTCCTGGAAGACGAGCACGACGACACCGAGCGCCGCACAGACGGTGAGCAGATTGAGGACGACTGCCTTGAGCGGCACGAGCACGGAGCGGAAGCCTACGGCGAGGGCGAGCAGCGTGCCGACGACGACGAGGAGCACGACGAGCGGCGTGCGGCGGTGGATCGTGTCAGCGTAGTCCGCGTTGAGCGCGGGCACGCCACCGACGAGCAGCCGCGTACCGGGCTCGCCACTCGTGGCGCCTGCGTCGATGGCGCGGAGGTCGCGCGCGAGCGCGGGCAGCGCCGATCCGTCGAGGTCGTCCACCGGCACGACCTCGAGGAGCGCGAGCCGCTGGTCGCGACTGACGAAGGTGCGCCGCACGTCGTCGGGGACGAGGGCGAAGAGCGGCGAGTCCGGCGCGATGCCGTTGGTGATGCCGGTCAGCGAGCGCACGCGTCGCACGCGCGGGTCGTGTGCGAGCGCTGCCGCGACCTGCGCGGTCGCGCGCCAACCGTGTGCGTCGAGCGCGTGCACGCGATCGGGGAAGGCGATGACGACGCGCAACGTCTGAATGACGCCGCCGCTTCCCATCGTGCGCAGCACGCGGGCGCCCCGAGCGGCTTCTGCCTGCTGCGGGAGCCAGTCCCCGCGCGGGAGGCGCGGCTCGAGCCGGCGCGCCTGCAGGGCGAGCAGCATGAGCGGGAGCGCCGCGACGATCAGTGTGCGCAGCGGACGCCGCGCGACGAAGGTCGCCCAGCGGCGCCAGCGTGTCGTGCGCTGCAGGCGCCGGCGTGGAAGGACGCGGCCCAGCTCGACGCGGGCGCCGAGTGCGGCGAGGACCCCTGGCACGAGCGTCGTCGCAAGGAGCGCGGAGGCCGTCACGACGAGAAGTCCACCGGCAGCGATCGAGCGCAGATCGGCGAGCGGCACGGCGAGCAGCACGGCGAAGCCCACGGCGACGGTGGCGGCGGAGACGAGCACGCTGTGTCCGGCGTGGCGCGCTGCCTCGACGGCGGCGGCATCCGGATCGCTGCCCGCCGCGCGCGCTTCGCGGAAGCGCGTCACGAGCAGCAGGGTGTAGTCCACGCCGAGCCCGAGGCCGAGCATCGAGACGACGTTCTGCAGTGCGATCGACAGCGGCCAGGCGCGCGCGGCGAGCGCCGCACCGCCGAGCGCGAGCCCGATGGCGACCCCGCCGATGCCGAGCGGGATCGCGGCGGCGGCGACGGCACCGAAGGCGACGAGGAGCAGCACGAGCGTGAGGGGCAACGCGCGTCGCTCGGCGGCCGCGACGTCGTGCGCGCTGGCGAGACGCAAGTCGTGATTGAGCGCGTCCTCGCCGGTGAGCAGTGCTTCGGCCCCGGGATACGTTGCCCGCAGTGACGTGATGGCACCGGCGACGGCGTTGCGGAGCTGCGCGACCGTCGCGTCGCCCGATGCTCGGCGGCCGTCGAGTCCGACGACGAGGAACTGCTCGCCGGCGCGGCCGAGGAACGCCGGATCGGGCACGTCGAGATGCGAGAGGGTTCGCGTGACACCGGGCACGCGGGCGACGGCCGCGGTGATCGATCGGGTGGCGTCGCGCCCCTCCGGCGTCTCCGGCGAAGGGAGACCGGTCACGACGAGTACCGCCGAGCGTGCAAATGGCGAGTCGAAGCGATCGGCGAGCAGGCGCGAGACGGCGTCCGATTCGCTGCCCTGGACGCGCGCGGCGACGGCGAGCCGTGCCTTCGCTTCGCGCGCGTGCGGGAGCAGGAGCAGCGCGACGAGCACCCAACCGGCAGCGATCCAGCGGCGGCGGTGCACGACGGTGCGCGCCAGCGCGGCGCCGAATCCGGAGCTCATGGAATGTTCGCTCATACGAGTGCCGACTCGAAGTGCAGTGGAAGGCCATCGAGCCGATGTCCGTGCCATCGGCCGGCGGGGGTCGTGGCGTACGCGCCGACGTACGTCGGTTGCGCGAGCAGTCCGCGTAGTGCGACGCGCAGCGGATCGCGACGGTCGAGCGCGAGCGTCAGAAACAGGCGCCCGGTTCCGCGATGCAACGCGTGCGCGCGCAGGAGCAGGGCGCGAAGCACTTCGGGCGCCGTGTGAGGCACACAGAGGTGGAGCGCGGCGAGCGACGGCAGCGCGCTGCCCACGGCCGGGAGACGCGGCGTGCCGGCGACGCGCGCCAGCGCATTGAGCGCGGTACGTGCGAACGACAACCGGCTCGAGTAGCCGAGCACGCGGAGCTGCTTGAGCAGACGCTGGTCCCACAACGCGACGAACCCCGCGATCCGTCCGTCGGCACGACGCGCCACGAGATAGTCCCCGATGCTCAGGCCGGGCGCCGCATCGATGAACGCCGCGAGCCGCGCTACGTCGAGCGCCGGAGCGAACTGCCGGTGCGGCGCGACCGTGCGCCAGAGCGCGCTCATCTCGTCGAGATCGTCATGGCGAGCGACTTCCACCGTGATGCCGCGCACCCCCTCGGCGCGCGGCAGGAGGAAGGGGACCGCGTGCACCTCGAGCGTGGCGAAGCGCGTCATCCGCGGCAGGCCGCGCGGCCCGATGGTGCGGCGCTCCATGGAGCGGTTGCCCTCGAGGATGGTGACGAGGGTGGGGAGTGCATTGCCGCCGAAGGCGCGGAGCGTGTCGCGAGTGAAGCGAGTGAGCGCATCGGCCGAGTCGCCGCCGCGATGCGCGGGATGAACCTTGAGGTCGCCGGCATAGCCGGTGGGCGTGGCGTAGCCGCCGACGTGCGCCATGCGCACCGATGCGGCCACGCACCCAGTGATCTCACCGTCACGCTCCGCCACGCCGACGCGCCAGCGCTCGCCCTCGAGCCGCGCGAGCGCGAAGAAATCGGGCTCGCGGTCCATGCACAGCGTGAGGTCGCCGCGCATGGGGCAGGCCGCGGCGAGCCGGACGAGCGCCGAGTTGTCGGAGGCGACGGCGTCGCGCACCAGAATGGCCGACGGCGCGCCGAGCGGAATGGTCGTCGCGGCGGTCATGCGGCCTCCACCCGGCAGGTGACGACGCGCCGCTGCACGACGCTTCGGTCCTCGCGGCTGAGCCGCGCGCCGAGCGCCTCGTCCGGCACGACGCGCTCACACCAGGCGGGCAGCTCGGTCCAGTCGACGAAGTTGCGGTAGACGAGCCGCGCACCGGGCGCCGCGGTGCGCACCACCTCACGAAACAGTGCGTCGATCTCGGGCGGCGTCATCCACTCGCAGATGTTCGAGAGCGCGAACCCGTGCACGGACGCGTCGGGACGAGTGCGCAGGTACTCGGTCATCCCGCCGTCGATCAGCAGCAGACGCCCGGTGTCCTCGCCGTGGCTCGCCGCCGCCGCGCCGACCACCTCGGCGCCGCTGCCGCTCAGATAGGGCGGCACGCCGTCCGGCTCGTCGGCCGGATACGAGCCGGTGAGCATCTGGTGGAGGAAGTAGTTGCTCGCCGCCGGAAGATCGGTGAGCGCGTGCTCCGCGCAGCGCCGGAAGTGGAGGGCGAAGCTCGGGTTCTCCACGTGCGCGAAGAACTCGCGCGGATAGGTGTGCCGGAGCACGAGCCGGTTGCAGAGGAGGGTGAAGAGGGCGCGCCACCGTCTGGTGTCCCATTCGCCGGCGAACAGCGCGCGCTGCTCGGCCACTGTTCGGCAGGCGAGCAGGCGATCGATGCGTGAACGGGGATGTACCGCGAGCGTGAGCGCGGTGACGACTGCGCCGATGAACCGTTCGCTCACCCCTGCCCCCAGCACGCCGGCGGTGACTTGCCGCAGGCGTGCGTCCCAATAGCAGCAGGCGGACGGCGACAGCGCCTCGCGCAGCGCAGCGTACGTCGCCGCGCGCGTGGCGGACGGCCGCGCGCCGAGGAAGGCGATCGCGTCGCGCGCGCCGAGCCGGCACGCCGCCGCCTTGAGCTCGACGAGGTGATTCTGCGTGCGGTTGAGATCCACGGCGACGACGCGCCCCGCCCCCGCGGCGAGCAGCGAGAGCGCCGTGCATCCACCCGAGCTCACCACTACCATCGTCTCGCCGGCCGACGGGGCGAGCGCGGCGATCTCCGCCCGTGGATCCTCTCGCACCTGGGCGAAGAACAGGCGGCCACGTACCGCCGTCGGCAGCGTCGTGCGCGCGATCATGCGGCTACCCGCCACTCGAGCTCCGCGGTGAGCCCTGCGTACACGAGCGCGTCGGCGGCGGTGTAGCGCGCGAGCGTTTCGCCCACCACCGGGCCGCGCACGGCCGCCTGCTCGTCGAGCCAGCGCTTCACCCAGCGCAGGTGTCCCTTCTCCTCCTCGAGCATGCGCTCGAGGGTGGCGCACACGCATGGGTGCGTGCCGGGCCGGCGCAGATGCTCGGTGAAATGCCGGTAGACGCGGCGCTCGAACACCTGGGTCAGCGCGAGCACTTCGACGAGCGAGATCGGCGTGCCGACGTGTTGTGCGTACCGCGTCTGATAGGTCTCGCGCACGGGGCGCACCTGGCCGCCGACGGCGATGATCGTTTCGGTCCAGAGCTGGGCGTGCACGACTTCCTCCGCCGCGTGGCGGGTCAGGTCGAGCACGAGGGCCGAGCCGCGTGCGCGGCGCGCCAGCTGACCGAGGATGAGCCCCCCGTGCAGCTCGGAAGCGCGATAGAAGTTGAGAAAGCCGAGCTCTCGTGGCGTGATGTCCATGGCCGTGCTCCGTGATGAGGTAGGTGGGCTACAGCCCCTGCTTGAGATGATCGACGAGGCGAACGCCGCACAGGCGTTCGACGCGTCGCGCGAATGAGCGGATGGCGAGCGGATCGCCGGGGAGCGCGACGGGCACGTCGTCCACCGCCTGCTCGCCGAAGTGATGGAAGTGGACCGCCGCATCGAGCACGGCAGGCACGATCGCCGGGTCGCGCGCGATGCGCGCCGCGAGGAGATCCGACGCGGCCTGGGCGTGGCGCACCTCGTCGGCGGCGATGAGCGCGAGCAGCTCGGCGAGCACGGGATCGGGCGCCTGTTCGCCGACGCGCCGGAAGAAGTACGACGCGAGATGCTCGGACAGCATGAACTCGACGAGACGTGCTACGAGATCACCACGAGGTCCCTGTGCCATCGCGGTCGCACGGATGTGCACCAGCTCCGCGTCGGTGATCGCCGGCGTGAATCCGACGGCGTCGAGGTAGGTGCGCAACGAGTGGAAGTGCTTGAACCCCTCGTACAGCTCGAGCGCGATCGCCGCGCCGGCGTCGACGTCGTCCCACGTGTCGTGGAGCATCCAGCCGAGGTGCACCGGGTGGTAGCTCTCGATGAGCGCCGCGTCGCGGAGCTGGTGCAGCAGATCGGGACGCGTATGCGCGCGGGCCGGATCCACGGCCGCCCAGCGCACGTCGCGCTCGACGGACCACCGGCCGCGATCGGCGGCGGCGGAGAGACGTGCGTAGTGTCGCGACTCGCGGCGCGCCGGCACCGCGACGTTGGCAGCCCGAGTGCTCATGGGACGACCTCGTGGGTGAGGTGTGTCGGGAGCGCCGGCCAGCGGCGCGGGTCGGTGCCGTGCGCGGCAAGGAAGGCGAGTGTCCAGCGCTCGACGCCGAATGCCACGCACGCGCTCGCCGCCGCCGCACCGTTCGGGAGACGGATGTCGAACGCCTCGCCGAAGAAGCGCTCGTGCAGGTTGAACGAGGCCGCGGCGACGGCCTCGTCGCCGACGGAGAGATGCAGCTCCTGCTTGAGCCCCTTGAGTCGCTGCAGCAGCGCGCGGCCGCCCGCGGTCGGACGGAAGAAAGGATCGGTCGCCTCCTCGAGTCGCCACTCGAGCGACAGGACGTCGGCGAGCGCGCCGCCGCGTGCGATGCCGGCCGCGCGAAAGCGTTCGACCGTGTCGTCGTCGCCGACGCAGACGCTCTCGCGCATCGTGAACGCCCAGCCGCGCGCGAGCGGCCGCAGCCGGTCGCCTTCGTGGCGCCAGCAGGTGCCCTGCAGGGTGACCATGGCCGCGCCGAGCAGGGTGCGGTCGGCGAGTGCCGCGTATACGTGGTAGCAGACGGCGGGAGGGAGCGCCGCTCCCGCTGGCGCGCACGCCTCGCACGCTTGCGCCGCCGGATCGGCACTACGCGCGACGCGCTCCAGCGTCTCCGCATCCTCGCGCAGATGCGACGCGAGGGTGAGCCACTGCGGGAAGGCGTCGAAGTAGCTGGCGCGCGCGAGGGTGGCGAGCGGCAGCGCGGCGGGGGAGGACCAGGCGTCGCACGTGCCGTCGCAGTCGGCGGCGACGTCGGCGGCCGAGGAAGCCACGAGCCGCTCGATGCGCGCGAAGAGGGCGAAGGCATCGCCACGCAGCGCGACGAGACCGGCCGCCGGTTCCCACAGCTCGCCGCGCCGACGCAGTTCGCCGACGATCCGCTCAGCGGTGCGCATCGGCGCCTCCGGCGGCGAAGGTATCCACGATGCGCGCCGCGCTGGCGAAGTTGTCGGTGCGGATGTCGCCGTCGGCGATCTCGCGTCCGATCGCCCGCTCGGTCCACGCGATCAGCTCGAGGATGCGCAGCGAGTCGATCAGCTTGCCGGCGAACAGCGGCGTCGTGGCGGCGATCGGCGGTCCGTCCGGCGCGAAGCGGTCGTTGAGCCATGCCAGCAGATCGCGCAGCATCGCCGCGCGCTCCGGTGCGTTGGTCACGGCGGTCATGCGGCCTCCTCGGCGAGCGCGGCGACGCCGCGCCATCCGGTGCGCTGCAGATGATCGATCATCCGGCCCCAGTAGTCGCTCACGCGAGGCGACGGGACGCCAAGCAGCGCATCGGCGCGCTGCGTGTCGAAGCGCTTGGGGAGGGCGAGCTGCGGCAGGAAGTGGGTGAGGGCGCGCGTCACGCGGCGGAGGCGGGGATGTCCCGTCTCTTCGACCGCCTGGACGAACAGCTCCCAGGTGTCGAGATCGGCGAGGGACGGCAGTTCGATGCCGCGCCGCCGCCAGGCCGGGTCGCGCATCCAGCACGCGCGGCACTCGGCGAGCAGCTCGGTCAGCGGCATCGCACCGGCGCCGGCGCAGAGGTGCACCGTCGCCCCGTCGATCCCGCCGCGCAGCGCGAGCCGCGCGATCGCGTCGCTCACATAGTCGGTCGGCACCGCGTCGAGCACCGAACCGGCGACGCCGGGGATCAGCGCCGCGAGCCCGTCGTGGAAGAGTCGGAGCGCCTGGTGCACCGCGTTGCGCTGCGTCACCGCGCCGCTCGGGTCATCGCAGGCGACGGTGCTCGAGCGGAGGATCACCCAGTCGTTCCGCACCGCGCGCACGAGCGACTCCGCTTCGGCCTTGGAGCGCTCGTACGCGTTCACCCACCCGATCGCGTCCGTCGCGGCGCCGTCGGGCGACTCGGGGACGAATCCCGTCCGCCGTCCCGCGACGAACGCCGTGCTGACGAACGCGACGCGCGCGACGCGCGGCCACTCGGCGGCGAGTGCCAGCAGATGCGCGGTGCCATCGCGGTTGACCCGGCGTGCTTCATCGAGCGGGCGCGAGAACGTCGTGTCCGCGGCGAGGTGCACGACCGCGGTCGTGTCGCGGGCGAGCCAGCGGCGTACGTCGCGCGAGAGGCCGAGTCCTTCGGCGGTGACGTCGCCGTCCACGGCGATCACCGCGCCGTGCGCGATGCCCAGGCGATGCGCGGCGAGCTGCCATCGCGCGCGGTCGCGCACGAGCACGGCGAGCCGGCGCGCGGCGCCGCCCGTGGCCCAGCGGCGCACCACGTCGGCGCCCAGCAAACCGGTCGCGCCGGTGACGAGCACGACGCCGTCGCCGTGATCGGCGTAGGAGTGGGTGCACATGTCACACCTCCACGGCGAGCGCCGTCCAGTGCGCGCCGTATCCATAGGAGAAGAGCAGCGCGCGCTGGCCGGCCCGCAGATCGCCCGCGTCGATCGCGTCGCGCAGGTTGATGAAGTTGTCGCCGGCGAGTGCGTGGCCGCGTCGCGCGATGTTGCGCGCCCACAGCGTCGCGTTCGGGAGCCGCGCGAGACGGAGCAGCACCTCCCAGCTCCGGGCGCTCACGTTGTGCGGGATCACCCAATCCACGTCCTCGGCGCGCCAGCCCGCGCTCTCGAGCGCGCGCGCGATCGCGTGGACCGCGGTCGGGAAGTAGGAGGCGACTACTTCCTCGCGCATCGCGGCGGCGTCCCAGTAGTAGCCCTTCGTGATCGTGGAGGCGCCGACGATGCGATTGCGCGCCGCTGGATCGTCGGTCCGCTCGACCAGGACGGCGCAGGCCGCGTCGGAGGTGCAGTTGTAGAGCGCCTCGCGTCCGGCGTGCGCCGGATAGAACTCGCTCGCGACGCACAGCGCGCGGGCGATGCCCTCCGACTCCATCATCGCGCGTGCGACGCGCACGGCACCGAACAGCGTGGTGCACGCCAGCTGGTCGAGCGCGAACACCGCGGCCTGCTCGAGCTCGAGCTCGTGCTGCAGCCTGGTGGCGGGATAGCGAAAGCGATCGGCGGTGCAGAGCGACGCCGCCCCTGCGTCCGCATCGGTGGCCGCGGAGAACGCCATCGCACTCGGCGTCCCGCCGCAGACGAGCAGGCCGATCGATGCCGGCTCGATTCGCTGCTCGCACATCAAGCGAGTCGCCGCCTCGTGGGCGAGCGCGTACGGGCTCTCCTCGACCGCGACGTGTACGCGCTCGAAGCCGAATCCTTCGAGCACCGACGGCTCGCTCTCGAGCGTGCCGCACGCGGCGAGCTCGCGGACCGAGCGTGACGCGCTCGCGTACACGTACGCGATGCCGCGGATGCAGTGGGCGTGGCGGCGTTCGACGCCGGCCGTGTTCGTCTTCATGCGACGCTCCAGGCGGTGGACGCGCAGAAGGGTGCCGTCCGGCGCGTCGCGCGAGGATCGGTCGGTCTACGTAGGAGGGCCGCCAGAACGACGTAGAAGCCGTGCATGCTTCGCAGCCGGAAGCACTTACGTCACCGCTGCGGGTCGATTGCGCGCGGCCTTCAGGCGTTTCTACGTCGAACTGGTGGGTGTCCTACGTCGTTCGTACGAAGGATGGTGAGACGAGACGCGCGCACTGTACGCCCACGCCGCGGGGGTCCCCCCTCCAACGCGTGGCGAGGTTCGACCTCTTCGCGCCCGCCGCCGGCCGTGAACTCTCCACCGGAGCCACCGATGCACACGTCTCGCCTCGCCCCACTCGCTCGCCTCGCCGCCGCCGTCCTGACCGTCGCCGGAGTCGCCTGCTCGGATCAGAGCGCCGACCCACTCGCACCGTCCGCCAGTCGAAGCACCAACGCGCAGGGCTTCGAGGGGATGGGCGCCTTCCAGCGCTACGTCGCCATCGGAACGAGCATCAGCATGGGCATCACCTCGGACGGCGTGAAGTCCGCCAGCCAGCAGATGTCCTTCCCCGCGCAGCTCGCGCGCCTGGCAAACCGCCCGATGACGCTTCCACTGATCTCCGGTTTCGGCTGCGCCTCGTCGCTCAAGGCACCTCTCGCGCTCGGAGTGCGCGAGAGCGGGGAGCCCGCCGGCCTGCCCTTCCTCCAACGGCAGTGCGCGGCGAACGAGCCGGGTGTCGAGCTGCCGACGCAGAACGTCGCGATCGATGGCGCGCGCACGAGTGCCGCACTCAACGCCACGCCGGAGTTTCCGGATCCCGGCCATGCCACGCAGTATCCACGCGTCCTGGCGCCCGGGATGTCCCAGGTGACGGCGATGGAAGCGCAGAATCCGAAGATCGTCTCCGTGGAGCTGGGCGGGAACGACATCCTCGGCGCGCGGTACGGCGTGTATCCCAGCGCGACGGAGGTGGTGCCGGTCGCCGTATGGGAGCCGCAGTATCGTGAGGTCGTCGCGCGCGTCGATGCCGTTGCCAAGGAGGGCGTGCTCGTCGGGCTCGTGAACGACGTGCGGAGCTTCCCGAGCTTCCGGACGGGCGACGAGCTCTATCAGGCACGGGCGACGTTCGCGCCATTCAACGTCGTCGTCTCGGCCGACTGCCAGAACAGCACCAACCTGCTCTTCGTCGCCGTGCGCGTCCCGGTCGCTGCCGCGACGGGGGCGTACTACTACGCCAACAACCTCGGACCGTACACCCTCAGCTGCCAGAACGCGCCCTCGTTCACCAACATCCAGGACTACGTGCTGGATGCGAACGACGTCGCCGGCGTCAACGCGCAGCTCGCGGCGATGAACGCGGTGATCCAGGACGAGGCGGCCAAGCGGGGCTTCGCCTACTTCCCGCTCAGCGCACTGTACGAGGACGTCGTCACGAAGGCGCCGTTCAACGCCGTCACGCTGTTGACCTCTCAGCAGCCGTACGGCCCGTACATCAGCCTCGACGGCATCCACCCGACGGCCGAGGGCTCCCGCGTGCTGGCCGACGCCGCGGCGCAGGCGCTCAACCACACCTACAACCTCGGCATCCCGACGTCCGGCGGCGCGAGTTTGGCGCTGTTCTCGGGCAAGTGAGGAGAGGGGCGCCGGACGCGTCGGCTGGATCGGCGCGTCCGGTGTCCGCACCGCCCCGACTCGATGGTTCTTGGGCGCGCGGAGATGTGGCTATCTTTCCTCGCGAACCCATCATCCAAGCGACATGTCCGATCTCGATCTGCTCAGCATCAACACCATCCGCACCCTCGCCATGGATGCGGTCCAGAAGGCGAACTCGGGTCACCCCGGAACGCCGATGGCCCTGGCACCGCTGGCCTACTCGTTGTTCACGAAGCACATGAAGCACGACCCCGCCGATCCGCACTGGCCGGATCGCGATCGGTTCGTGCTCTCGTGCGGCCATGCGTCGATGCTGCTGTACAGCAGCCTCTATCTGAGCGGATACGAGCTCACTCTCGAGGACCTGAAGCAGTTCCGGCAGTGGGGAAGCCGCACCCCGGGGCACCCGGAATACGGCTACACCGCCGGCGTCGAGACGACGACGGGCCCGCTCGGCCAGGGCGTCGGCAACGCCGTCGGCATGGCGGTCGCCGAAGCGCATCTCGCCGCGGTGTTCAACCGCGACGGGCACGGCATCGTCGATCACCACACCTGGTTCATCTGCAGCGACGGCGACCTGATGGAAGGCGTCTCGCACGAGGCGGCCTCCTTCGCCGGACACTTCAAGCTCGGGAAGCTGATCGGCTTCTACGACGACAACCGCATCACGATCGACGGCAGCACGGACCTCACCTTCACCGACGACACCGCGCTCCGCTTCAAGGGCTACGGCTGGCAAGTGCTGCACATCGAGGACGTGAATGATCTCGCCGCGATCGACCAGGCGATCGCCGACGCGAAGGCGGAGACGACGCGCCCGACGCTCGTCATCACGCGCACGCACATCGGATTCGGCAGCCCGAAGAAGCAGGACACCGCATCGGCGCACGGCGAGCCGCTCGGCGCCGACGAGATCGTCGCCACGAAGAAGGCGCTCGGCTGGCCGCGCCCCGACGAGTCGTTCTACGTGCCGGAGGAGGCGCTGGCGCACTGGCGCGAGGCGCGCACGCGCGGCGCGGCGGCGCACGCCGAGTGGACGAAGCGCTGGAACGCGTACTGCCAGGCGTTCGGCGCGGACGCCAAGGAGCTCGAGCGCCGGCTCGACGGACGCCTCCCCGATGGTTGGGAGAAGGCGATCCCGTCGTTCACGAAGGAGAACGGCTCCGTCGCCAGCCGCGCCGCGTCAAACACGGTGCTCAACGCGCTCGTCGGCGTGATGCCCGAGCTGATGGGCGGCTCGGCGGACCTCACGCCGTCCAACGGCACCGCAGTGAAGTCGTGGGCGAACTTCGCACCCGGCGCGTACGACAAGCGCTACATGCACTTCGGCATCCGCGAGCACGGCATGGGCTCGATCATGAACGGCATGGCGCTGCACCGCGGCATCATCCCGTTCGGCGGCACCTTCCTGATCTTCTCGGACTACATGCGGCCGGCCATCCGCCTCGCCGCGTTCATGCAGCAGCACGTCATCTACATCTACACGCACGACTCGATCGGCCTCGGCGAGGACGGGCCGACGCACCAGCCGATCGAGCAGCTCTCGGCGCTGCGCGCGATTCCGGAGCTCACCGTGCTCCGCCCCGCCGACGCAACGGAGACCGCCGCATCGTGGCGCGTGGCGATCGAGCACAAGCACGGACCGGTGTGCCTCGTGCTGACGCGGCAGAAGCTCGGCTTCATCGACCGGGAGAAGTACGCGAGCGCCGCCGGCGTGGCGAAGGGCGCGTACGTCCTCGCCGACGTGAAGGAGGGCGCGCCGCAGGTCGTGCTGATGTCGAGCGGCTCCGAGGTGGCGCTCGTCATGGCGGCGGCGGAGAAGCTCGCCGCGAAGGGCGTGCGGGCGCGCGTCGTGAGCATGCCGAGCCACGAGCTGTTCGCGGCGCAGGAGGGGCCGTACAAGAGCTCCGTGCTGCCGGCCGGCGTGCCGCGCGTCGCGATCGAGGCGGCGCATCCGATGAGCTGGTACCGCTGGGTCGGCACCGACGGCGTCGTGATCGGCATCGATCGGTTCGGCGCGAGCGCACCCTACGAGCAGCTCTACACCGAGCTCGGACTGACGGTAGAGAAGATCGTCGACGCGGCGGAAGCGGTCATCGCCGAGAGGAAGAAGTAGCCGCGAGCATCGTCGCGTGAGGCCGCTCGCTCGCGCTCTCCTGCTGATTGCGCTCGCCGCCTGTCGCGGGCGCGTTGCGGGAAGCCAGGCGGGCGGCCGCGATCTCGTCGTCTCGCGCCTGATGATCGATCCCGTCACCGTCGCCGACGAGCGGGGCGAGTGGATGGAGATCGCCAACGTCGGCACCGTGGCGGCCGATCTCGCCGGCTGGTCGTTTCGCTCGGCGAACGACGCCGGCTTCCTGGTGCACTCGTCGATCGTCGTCCCGCCGGGCGGCACCGTACTCCTGGCGCGCGCGCCTGGCGCCGTGAACGGTGCGCAACCGGCGCTCGTGTATTACGGCATCGCGCTCTCCAACCGCAGCGACTGGCTCGTCCTGCGCGATCCGGATGGCAAGACGCGCGACTCCGTGGCGTGGAGTGCGCCGCCGCGCGGCACGGCGCTCGTGCATCACGCCATCGGTCCAGCGCCGGCCCCGGTCGCGGGCGACATTCCGGCCCGGGCGGGGGACACGTCGATTCGAGCGCGCGATACATCGGTCCGCGTCGATGCGCGCGCGACCTACTCGCCCCCACTGACGAACCGCGAGCTCGTCGTGCGCGTGCTCGACGTCGGCCAGGGCGACGCGATCCTGATCCAGAATGGCGGCTCGACCGTGATCGTGGACGGAGGGCCGGAGCGGCGAACGTACGCGCGCTGGCTCGAGGAGCTGCGCGTGCCGGACACGATCGACGCGGTCATCCTCACCCACGCGCACGGCGATCATTTCACCGGCCTCCGCGAGCTGTTCCGCTCGCGCAACGGCCGCGTCATCCGCGCTTTCTGGTGGAACGGCGATCAGGCGACTCCACTCAGCCAGTCGCATCTGCCGGACTCCGTCGCCGCACGCGCGCGACGCGGCGCGATGCTGCTCCACGATACGGACGATCCCTGCGGTGATGGACGCCCGCTCTGCACCATCGCGCTGAAGGGCGGTGCCCTGCTGCACATCCTGCGGCCGCTGCCCAACAGCCGCCTGGAGAACGACCGCTCCGTGGCGCTCAAGCTCGTCGGCCCCGATTCGGCGTCGTTCACGATGTGGCTGGCCGGCGACGCACAGCACGACGCCATCGACTGGTTCGGCGGCGGCGCCGGCTACGCGCGCACTCCCGGCATGCATGCCGACGTACTCAAGGCCGACCACCACGGCAGCTGCGACGGCGTGGACGACCGCTACCTCGACCTCGTGCACCCGTCGCTCGTGATCGCCTCGCTCGGCGCGGCGAACGACTACGGGCACATGCACGCACAGGCGAAGGCGGCGTACACCCGGCACGGCATCCCCTGGTACCGCACCGACCAGAACGGCACCGTCACCCTGCGGTCGCCCGGCACGGCCGGCGGCGGCTACACCGTGACGGTCGAGCGCGGCACGAAGAACGCGAGCGGGCCGAGCGACCGGAAGAGCTATCAACCCGACTGCGCGGCTATGTAAGATTGTGGGCGGTACGAGGTGGGCAGGACGCCGCGGTCGTCGTGAGAGTTTTCGCATTCCACATCCCACATTCCCGCATTCCCGAGGTTCACCATGTACGGTCGATTCACTCGCGCCTTCGTCCTGTGCGCGATCTCCGCGGGCGCGGTGGCCGCCTGCTCCTCGAAGAGCGAACGCGCCGCCGTCGATTCGGCGAAGGCCGCCGCGCCGACAACGGATACCGCGGCACACGCCGCCGCGCCGGCCGCCGCAGCGCCCGCGGCGTCAGCCGACGAGGAGATCAAGGCGGCGGAGAACTCGTGGCGCATCGCGCTCGTCTCCGGTGACACCGTCACCCTCGGGAAGATGACGGCGACCGAGTTCACCATGCCGAAGGCCGGACATCCGGCGTTGACGACGTCGCGGAAGGACCTGATGACCGAGATCGGCAGCGGGATGGTCCAGTCGGACACGTCGGCGGTCAACGACCTGGCGGTGAAGACCAGCGGCGACACCGCCGTCGCAACGGGCCAGTTCTACTGGAAGCCGAGCCGGATGGGGAAGCCCGCCAAGGTCGAGAGCGAAAGCTTCGCGGACACCTGGGTCCGTCGCGGCGGCAACTGGGTGCTCGTCGCGCGGAAGGCGAGCGGACCAGCGAAGAAGTAGCTCGCGCACCAGAACGCGAAACGGCCCCGGGCGCCATGCGCCCGGGGCCGTTTCGCATCCGGCTAGCGTCGCCGGCGTCCCGTCGCGCTCATTCCCAGTGAGCCGAGCAGCGCGCCCATCAGTCCGCGCGCGACGACGCCGGCCACGGTGCGCGTCACCGGCGACTTGAGGACCTGCTCGAACGCCGTCGGCGGCGCCTTGGCGCCGCGCGTCGCCGGTGCCGGTGCTTCTGCGGCCCCCTCTGCGTCGCCCTGCGCCGCGCGCGCACCGGCCGCCGCGCGCTCCGTCAACATCTCGCGCGCACTCTCGCGGTCCACTGCGGTCGCGTACTTCCGAACTTGCGCCGACGACGCGAGCCGCTGGTGCATCTCGTCGTCGGTGAGCGGACCCATACGCGACGCCGGCGGAATGAGCCGCGTCGCGAACGGCGGCGTCGGCACGCCGCTCGGCGAGAGCACGGTGACGAGCGCCTCACCGATGCCGAGCGTCGTCAGCGTCTCCTCGATGTCGTAGAACTTCGTCTTCGGAAAGGTTCGCGCCGCCGCCTTGAGCGCCTTCTCGTCGTCCGGGGTGAACGCACGCAGCGCATGCTGCACGCGATGCCCGAGCTGGCCGAGCACCGTCGCCGGCACGTCCTTGGGGCTCTGCGTGATGAAGAAGACCCCCACGCCCTTCGAGCGGATGAGCCGCACCACCTGCTCGATCTGATCGAGCAGCGCCTTGCTCGCGTCGTCGAAGATGAGGTGCGCCTCGTCGAAGAAGAACACGAGCTTCGGCTTGTCCACGTCGCCGACTTCCGGCAGGTCGTGATAGAGCGTGGCGAGCATCCAGAGCATGAAGGTGCTGAACAGCGCCGGCCGGTCCTGCATGTCCTGCAGCTCGAGCACGCTCACCGCCCCTCGTCCGTCTGAGCTGACGTGCATCAAATCAGCAAGCTCGAACTGCGGCTCGCCGAAGAACTTGTCGGCGCCCTGCTGCTCGAGCTCCACCATCTCGCGCAACAGCACGCCCACCGTCTGCTTGGACATCCCGCCGTAATCCGCCAGCTCGTCGGCGCCATCACCGGTGAGGTGCTGGAGCACGGCGCGCAGGTCGGACAGGTCGAGCAGCAGCAGCCCCTTGTCGTCGCAGTACTTGAACACGAGGCTCAGCACGCTCGACTGCGTGTCGTTCAGGTTGAGCACCTTGGCGAGCAGCAGCGGCCCGAACGACGACACCGTCGCGCGGAGCTGCGCCCCCTTCGTCCCCGTGAGGCTGAGGAATTCCGCGGGATAGCCCGCCGGCTTCCAGTCGTAGCCCGTGTCCTTCGCGCGCGACGTCACGCGGTCGTTGGCGACGCCCGCCGTCGCGATGCCGGAGACGTCGCCCTTGATGTCGGCGAGGAACACCGGGACGCCCGCCGCCGAGAGCTGTTCGGCGATGAGCTGCAGCGTCTTCGTCTTGCCGGTGCCCGTCGCGCCGGCGATGAGCCCGTGCCGGTTCATCATCGAGAGCGGGATGCCGACGATCGGCTCGCCGCCGCACTGGCTGTCGTGCACGACGGCCCCGAGGGTGACGGCTGCACTTCCCGCGGGGAACGCGGCGCGCGCGGCTTCGAGCACGGCTTTGTCGATCGCCATCGACACACTCCTCGTGAAACGGTGTTGTCTCGCGCGGCGGGCGCGACGGTGCGCTGCGCGCGATATCGGAACGGAGCGAAGTTGGTTTCGGTGCTCCGGGCCGACAAGGCGCGGAGGTCAGGGCGCCCGAGGGGTACATGGAACGCGCCACGCCCGGACTTTCGCCGTCGGGGCCTTCTTGCGCCCGTCGGCGATGAAGGCGAACGCGGTGCCCTCGACAGTATCACCCGGTGCGGGGGCGCGATTCGGGAGTGTGACGCTCACGCCGACCGGCCACCACGATGGAAGGAGCACGATGGTGTGCTCGTCCTGCACGGCCTGCGTCGTGGCCCAGTCGCGCCCGTCCTCGGCGCGCTGCAGCAGCGCTTGATCGATCTTCGTCTGGTGGCCCGCCGCCTTCCAGTTCAGCGCGGGGGTCCATGTACCGAACGCGAAGCCGAGGCAGACGTGCGGCTCGTCGCGCTCCTGCTGCGCCTGCGCGCGCGCGAGTGCCGGTGCGACGAGCAGGGCGATCGTGAGCGTGAGCGGACGCAGAGGGATCTTCGACATCGTCACTCGTACCCTCGATTCGTCAGGACGCTTCGCCGAGCATCGCCTCGCGGAACAATGCGTCGCCCGACAACAGGAGACGCCGAACCGGTGGAAGACGCAGCGTGAGTGCCGCGGATGGCAGGATCTGCCGCGCCAATCCGACCAGCGCCGACGTCGCACGCTGATTCGTCGTCCGGTCCAGCAGCCACCAGAGCAGCACGGCGAGGTGCACGAGATAGAGCAGCCGGCCGAGCGCCGGCGCCAGCGGCGCGCCGGGCGAATCGGTCGCGTCGCTCACCGCATGCTCGAACGCCCCCTGCACCCGCTGGCGCGAGAAGGCCATCCCGGCCGCGAACACCCCCTCTTCGGGATCGCCGACGAGCACCGGGATCAACCCCTTGAGCGCGGTGCGATGCGGCGCGAGCACGTCGAGGCTCGTCGTGAGCGCGAAGACGAACCGGTCGCGCCACTTCCCCCGCGGCATGGCCAGCGCGCGGGCCGCGTAGTCGGACGAAAGCTGCTCGTAGAGAGCGACGATGACGGCGCGCTTGCTGGGGAAGTAGCGGTAGAGCAGCCCGACGCTGACCCCCGCCTCCTTCGCCACGTCGCGGAGGGTGGTCGATTCGTACCCCTTCCGCGCCATCAGCGCGATCGCCGTTTCGTACAGCCGGCGCTTCGTGGCGGCCCCCTCCGCCGTCGCTCCTGGAGGCCTCCCCCGCCCTCTCGGCTTGACTTTTTGCATGAACATGTTCACCTATATTAGCATGACCCCCGGGATGCCGCAATCGCCGACTCAGGCCGCAGGCCGCCATCTCCTCCTGTTCGATGGGGAGTGCGGGCTCTGCGCCGGGCTCGTGCAGTTCATCCTGGCGCACGACCCGTCGGGGATCTTCCACTTCGCGGCGCTGGCGAGCCCGGAGGGCCGCGCGATGGTCACCCGCCACGGCGGCGATCCGGACGACGTGTCGACCGTATACGTCGTCGCCGACTACCGGACGCCCGAGGCGCGCCCGCTCACCCGAAGCCGCGCCGCACTGTTCGTCGCCGGCACGCTGGGATGGCCATGGAAGGCGGCGACACTCTTCGGCGTCCTCCCGACGGCATTGCTCGATCGCCTGTACGACGTCGTCGCGCGTAACCGGTACCGCGTGTTCGGCCGCCGAGAGCAGTGCCTGATGCCGCGCCCCGAGTGGCGGGACCGCTTCATCTGATAGCGCCAACGCCCGCATTTCCTGCTGGTAAACCACTCCCTTTCGATGGAGCTCTGGATGCGAGTCGATTCACGGACCTGTCGCTGGCTGGCGAGCATCGCGTGGATGCTCTCTCTGGGATGGTTCGGGCTCGTGACACTTGCGAGTTGGGGCTTCACGCCTGCCGCGCTCCTCATGTGGACCTTCCTCGCTCTTCCCCTTGCATGGCTCACAGTCCGTTGGCTGAAGCAGAGGGGGCGCGCGCCGAGCCATCGGCTCGTCGCCGTCGCCGGGTGCACATGGGTGGTGTTGTGCGTGGGCGCCATCCTCATCGCTTACTTCGCGGATGCTCCTTTCTGGGATGGCATCGAGACGCAGGTCTTCCTTCCCATCGTTCTTGTGTACGCACTCTTTCCGTTGATCGTTACCTGCATGGCGATCGTGTTGTCATGGCGCAATTCGCCTCGGTTGCGCGCAGTCGAGTGAGCGGCCGACCTGTCGGATCGCTGCAGATCACAAGCGCGGAAGAGTGAACATGCGCATCGTCATTCCAGGGGGCACCGGGCAAGTTGGGGCCCTGCTCGCCCGTGAATTCCATCGCGAGGGGCACGACGTCGTCGTGTTGAGTCGCTCACCACGGAGTCGGCCGTGGCGCGAAGTAGCCTGGGACGGCACCACCGTCGCCGGTTGGGCGAAGGAGATTGACGGCTCGGATGTCGTCATCAACCTCGCCGGCCGTAGCGTCAACTGCCGTTACGGCAAAGCGAATCGCCGCGAGATGCTCGAGTCCCGCGTCCTCTCGACGCGCGCCGTTGGCGAAGCGATCGCTCGGGCAGTGCACCCACCGCGGGTCTGGCTGCAGGCGAGCACCGCCACGATCTACGCACATCGCTACGACGCGCCCAACGATGAGACCACTGGCGTCCTTGGTGGCGATGAGGCATCGGCGCCGAGCAGCTGGCGGTTCAGCATCGACGTGGCGCGCGCCTGGGAGCGTGCGCTCGACGAAGCACATACGCCGCAGACGCGAAAGGTCGCGCTCCGCTCGGCGATGACGATGAGCCCCGATCGCGGCGGCATCTTCGACACCCTGCTCGGCCTCGTTCGGCGCGGGCTCGGCGGCGTCGCCGGCGACGGGCGGCAGTTCATCTCGTGGATCCACCACACCGACTTCGTCCGCGCGGTGCGATGGCTGATCGATCACGACGCGCTGGACGGCGTCGTGAACGTCTGCGCGCCCAATCCCCTGCCCAACCGCGAGTTCATGCGGCTGCTGCGCCAGGCGGCCGGTGCGCGAGTCGGACTTCCGGCGAATCGCGTGATGCTGGAGATCGGCGCGCTATTCATGCGCACGGAGACCGAGCTGATTCTCAAGAGCCGCCGCGTCGTGCCCACGCGCCTGCTGGAGAGCGGCTTCACCTTCACCTTCCCCGAGTGGCGCGACGCCGCGATCGATCTCTGTCGCGAGTGGAGATCCGCGCGTCAGGCTACGCCGGGGGCTGGCTCAGCTCCGGCGCCTGCACGCCGCGCGTCCGCGTATCGATCGGCGTGAGCGGCTCGATCTCCGTGCGATCCGCCGCGGCGCCGAGGTCGCGGAATCGTCGCGCCGTCACCAGCACGCGTCCCTCCAGCGAGCCGACCGCGCGGTTGTAGCTCGTCACCGCCCGATCGAGCGACGCACCGACCTCGGACATGTGCGAGCCGAGCGTCGCGAGTCGCTCGTACAGTGTCGCGCCGAGTGTACTGATCTCGCGCGCACTCTCGGCCATGCGCGCCTCGCGCCACCCGAACGCGACGGCGCGCAGCAGCGCGATGAGCGTTGTTGGCGTGGCGAGGATGACGCCCCGCGCCGCGCTCTCGTCGAGCAGCGCCGCATCGTGCTCGAGCGCCGCCGCGAAGAACGCCTCGCCCGGCAGGAAGAGCACGACGAACTCCGGCGTCGCTCCCGGCCCGAGCTGCTCCCAGTACGCTTTGCGGCCCAGGAGCTCGACGTGCATGCGCAGGTGCCCCGCGTGCGCACGGAGAAGCCGCGCCCGCTCGCGGTCGTCCGCCGTCGCCGCGGCATCGAGGTAGGCGAGCAGCGGCGCCTTGGCATCGACGATGACGCATCGTCCGCCGGGAAGCCGCACGACCATGTCGGGACGCATGCGCCGCGCGTCGCCCTCGCCGTCGTCCGCCTGCGTCGCGACCTGCACGTCGAAGTCGCAGTGCTCCACCATCCCCGCCAGCTCGACGACGCGCTTGAGCTGCACCTCACCCCACCGGCCGCGCACGTTCGGCGACCGGAGTGCCGACGCGAGCTGCTGGGTCTGATCGCGCAGCCCGTCGCTCGCCGCCGCGACGAGATCGAGCCGCGTCGCGAGCGCGCCGAACTGCGTCGCCCGCTCGCGGTCGAACGCGGACAGCCGCGCGTCGTATCGCTCGAGCTCGGCGCGCAGCGGCGTGAGCAGATCGGCCAGCCGATCGGTGGCGTCGTTGCGGTCCGCGCGGCGCAGACGGCCGAGCAGGAGGGCGATGGCGAGCGCGACGATGACGCCGAGGACGAGGCCGGTCGTGAACACGGCCAGGAGGAGGGAGACCGACATCGGCGGCAACATGCGGTGATGCGTGCGTGGACGCCAGCCAGACGCGGCTTCTCGAAAGTTGTGCGCTCCCGTGGTGCGTGCCCTGCAAAAAGGGCCGTCCCACATCGCCGCATCGCCGCTTCCCGCATCCCGCGAACCATGCGCACTCATTCCATCTGGCACGACACCTTCACCGTCCCCGAGCGCGCGCCGCTCGGCGAGGATCTCACGACCGACGTCTGCGTCATCGGCGCCGGGATCGCCGGCCTGAGCGTCGCCTACGCCCTCGCGCGCGCGGGAAAGCGCGTCGTCGTGCTGGAGAAGGAGCAGATTGGTAGCGGTGAATCCGGCCGCACCACGGCGCACCTCGCCAACGCGCTCGACGACCGGTACGTCACGCTGGAGAAAGCGCGCGGGCCCGAGTCGGCGAAGATCGCCGCCGAGGCACACTCCGGCGCGATCGACTTCATCGAGGAAGCGGTCACGACCGAGAAGATCGACTGCGACTTCGCGCGGCTCGATGGCTTTCTCTTCCTCGGCGGCGACGACGGTCCAGAGCTGCTCGACGACGAGCTCGAGGCCGCGCGGCGCGCCGGACTCAACGTCTCGCGCGTGGATCGTGTGCCCGATCGCGAGCTGAACGCCGGACCGGCGCTCCGTTTTCCGCGGCAGGGGCGGTTCCACATTCTCAAGTACCTCGCCGGACTCGCCGCCGCGATCGAGGCGCGTGGCGGCCGCATCTTCGGCGGCACGCGCGTGGAGAAGATCGAGGGCGGGTTCCCGGCGATGGCGACGGCGACGACGGGAAGGACGGTGGCGGCGGACGACGTCGTCGTGTGCACGAACAGTCCGATCAGCGACATGGTGGTGACGCACACGAAGATGGCGCCCTATCGCACCTTCGTCGTCGCCTTCGCCGTGCCGAAGGGCACGGTCGTGGATGCGCTCTACTGGGACACCCCCGATCCGTATCACTACCTGCGCCTGCAGCCACTCGATGACACGCGCGACGCGCTCATCGTCGGCGGCGAGGACCACAAGACGGCGCACGAGGACGACGCGGGCGAGCGCTTCCGCTGCCTGGAGGAGTGGACGCGAGCGCGATTCACCCTCGCGGGTGAGCGGATCGCGCAGTGGTCCGGCCAGGTGCTCGAGACGAACGACTATCTCGCGTACATCGGCAAGAATCCCGACGGCGCGGAGCACGTCTGGATCGCGACCGGCGATTCGGGGATGGGGATGACCCACGGCACGATCGCCGGCCTGCTGCTACCGACGCTGCTCGAGGGGCGGGCGCATCCGTGGGCGAAGGAGTTCGACCCGAAGCGGGTCACGCTGCACGGTCGCGAGCTCGGCACGATGGCGAAGGAGAACGCCGACGTCGCGCTTCAGTTCGGCGACTACGTGACGCCCGGCCAGGTGGACGACGTCGCGTCGATCCCAGCGGGGCAAGGCCGCGTCATCCGGCGCGGCGCGCACAAGATCGCGGTCTACAAGGACGAAGCAGGCCGCCTGCATGAACGCTCGGCGGCCTGTACCCACGTGAAGTGCATCGTGGACTGGAACACAGCGGAGAAGAGCTGGGATTGCCCCTGCCACGGATCACGCTTCGATCCGTACGGCAAGGTGCTCAACGGGCCGGCGATCGACGACCTCCACCCAGCACCGTAGTGTCCCACACGAGCCGCTCATTGCGGTGCGGCCCGGACTCGCGAAAGCGCGGCTCGTGCTCACGGAAGTGCGGCTCGTGATCGCGATACGCGTCGCGCGACAGCAGCCGCGCGGCGAGGTCGGAGGGCATGTAGATCGTGTCGCGCGCAAGCGCAGCGCGTTCGTGGTTCTCGGTCACGCCGTGCTCGGCGATGTCGTCTAGTGCGCGGGCGAAATTCATTCGTCGGTCCTGGTGTGTGCTTCTATTTCTTATACACATCCAAGACGCGAATGGTTTGCATCGTTCCTGAACGCGGGGACGCGGAGGAACGGAGAGGACACGGGAACTGCGTTTGACACGGACAGCGGCAAAAGCCGGACGCTGACCCCGTGGCCTCTCAGTCCTCTCCGCGCTCTCGTATCACTTCGTGCAGCCCATCGAGCGCGATCGGACAGAGCCGCGTGCCGCGGTCGCGCTCGAGGATCGAGGTGACCACCGCGGGCACCATCGCCTTGCGGTAGGGCCGGTCCGAGCTGATCGCGTCGTAGATGTCGACGACGCACAGGATGCGCGCCGAGAGGTCGAGCTCCTCTCCGTCGTAGTGGAACGGATACCCGCTGCCGTCGAGCCGCTCGTGATGCAGCGCCGCGGTGCGCGCGAAGCTGCGGAACGCCGAGACCCGCTCGAGGATGTCGAGCGTGTACTGCGGATGCCGCTCCATCTGCTCGCGCTCCTCCTCCGTCATCGCGCCGTTCTTGTCGAGGATCAGGCTCGAGATCCCCAGCTTGCCGATGTCGTGCAGCAGCCCCGCGCGATAGATGCGGCGCTGCTCGAGCGCATCGAGTCCGCAGCGTTCCGCCACGCGACGCGCGATGTTCGCCACGCGCGTCGAGTGCCGGAAGGTGAACGGCGACTTGGCGTCGATGATGTCGGCGAAGGCGCGCGCCACGCCGTCGAGCCCTTCGTCGTCCACTTCCATCACGCGGTCCGCCGGCTCCGCAGCGACCACCGCGCCGCCGACGTCGCCGCGCAGCAGCGCCCACCACGGATCGTCGGCGCGCCACGAGAGGACGATGCGCGCGAGCGTCGGATCGAACCAGCGGCCGCTCCGCTCGCGCACGACGCGGTGCACCGCCTCGACACCGCCGCGGTCGTGGAACACCTCGACCGTCTGCGCGAGGTTCGCGATGCGCGCGAGGAGCGGGATGCGCTCCTCGGCGAGTCCCTCGGCGTAGCCGCGCCCACACCAGTGCTCGTCGAGCGAGCGGATCGCGTGCGCCGTCTCCTCGGGGAAGCCGAGCTGGAACGCGATGGCGGCGCCGCGGTCGCAGCGGATCTTTATCAGCTCGCGCGTGGCGTCGGGGGTGCGCGCCACGGTGGCGAACTGGCGCAGCCGTGCACGAAGCGGGCGGCCCGGCGCGACGGCACGCGCCGTCTCGAGGGCGAGCCGGAGGCGCGCATGCCAGTTCACGCGCTTCAGCCGCGGCTTGATCACCTGGTCGTCGGCCGCGAACAGCGCCGCGATCCGCCCCGCGTTGCTCGAGCACCCGGCATCCTTGAGGAGCAGCGCGTAGTAGAGCGCCGAGCGCTGGTCAGCCTCGAGCCCGATCGCTTCGGCGATGCGCATCCCGATCAGGCAGGTGCGCATCGAGTGTCCCGCTGGTGCGCCCTCGGTGAGATCGAGTGCGCACGACAGCGCGGAGAGCACTTCGGAGAGACTGATTCGCCCCTGGACGGCGAGCTGCTGCGAGATGCGGCTCGGGCGACGGTGGGCGACGACTTCCGTCACGGGAAACAGTTCAGTTCGGCTTAGCATTGTCACTCCGGAAACGACCGAGAACGCGCGGCGTTTCGACGATTCGGGAGTTGTTCTCCGTTCGGGCTTATACGGGCGCTCCAGCGCTGACTGAACGCTCTTCAATACGACGGAACGCGGATCCGAACGGCGATC
>JAEKKK010000306.1:0-1362 GCA_019510405.1 Gemmatimonadota bacterium
GCGAGCATGGACGGCTTCGCGGTCCGCGCGATCGACGTGCGCGGCGCGTCCGCCTCGCAGCCGGTACGGCTCCGCGTCGTCGAGACGATCGCCGCCGGCACTGCCGCGACACGCGCCATCGAGGCGGGTTCGGCCATGCGTATCATGACCGGCGCCCCGGTGCCCGCAGGCGCAGACTCGGTCATCCGCGTCGAGGACACGACGACGACGGGAGACATCGTCGAGATTCGCGACGACCGCGACGTGGAGTCCAACGTGCGCCTCGCCGGTGAGGACGTGCGGTCCGGGGTCATCGTGATGCGCGCCGGCACGACGCTCGGCGCGGCGCAGATCGGCGTGCTCTCTTCGGTCGGCTGCGCGCGGCCGCAGGTGCATCGCCGCCCACGCGTCGCGATCCTCGCGACCGGCGACGAGCTCGTCCCCGTCGAGCAGTTCGCCGACGTCGTCGCCGGCCGGCGTATCGTCTCGTCGAACAGTTACTCGCTCGAAGCAGCGGTGCGCGCCGCCGGCGGGGAGCCGGTCTCGCTCGGTATCGGAGCCGACGACCCCGACGCGCTCGCGCGCCTGCTCCGTGGCGCGGACGGCTGCGACGTTATCGTCACGTCGGGCGGCGTCTCCGTCGGCGACTTCGACTTCACGCGCACCGTCGTGGATCGACTCGGCGGGACGCTCTCGCTCTGGCGTGTGCGCATGCGACCGGGTGCACCGCTCGCCTTCGGCCGACTGTTCGGTGTGCCGTGGCTCGGCCTTCCCGGCAATCCCGTTTCGGCGCTCGTGACCTTCGAGCTGTTCGGACGGCCGTTGCTCCGGACCCTGCTCGGATCGAGCCGCCCGCACCGTCGCACCGTACCCGTCGTGCTCGACGAGGACGTCGTGCTGCGCGCCCCACTCATGCACTTCCTGCGTTGTGTGCTGGCGGACGGCGTCGACGGACAGCTTCACGCGCGTCTCACGGGGGCGCAGAGCTCCGGGATGCTCACCTCCATGTCGTCCGCCGACGCGTTGCTCATCGTTCCGCCGGATCCGCTCCAGCGCGCTTCGGGCGCGCTGCTGCGCGCGCTCCCGCTCGACGGGGAGTTTGGAGGAAGCACTAGCTTCCCAGGATGAAGACACCAGAGTCCCGAGCGGCGCGGCGCGACGAGCTCTCACGGCGCTTCCGCACGGCGACGCGTGACATCGAGGTCGGCGGCCGGCAGGTCCAGCTGCTGATGCCGGCGAACGCGGACGACCTGATTCGCGAGGAGGACTTCGTCCGCGACGAGCGGCTCCCGTACTGGGCCGATCTCTGGCCATCGGCGCGCATCCTGGCCGACGAGCTCACGGTCATGCGACTCGCCGGCCAGCGCGTCCTCGAGCTCGGAT
>JAEKKK010000306.1:1408-10451 GCA_019510405.1 Gemmatimonadota bacterium
TGCGGTCTCGGCCTCGTTGCGATCGGGGCGGCGTTCGCCGGCGCCGAGGTGACGGCGACCGACTACTACGAGGATGCGCTGGAGTTCGCGGCGCTCAACGTGGCCGAAGCGACGGGCCGAACGATCGCGACGCGCATGGTCAACTGGGTGGAGATGCCGCGCGACCTCGGGCGCTTCGACGTCGTGCTCGCGTCGGACGTGCTGTACGAGCACCGGTACGCCGGGCTCGTCGCCAACGCGATCGCCACGACCCTCGTGCGCGGCGGTGAAGCCATCGTCGCCGACCCGGGGCGCATCGCGCTCCGCGAGTTCCTCGACGAGTGCGAGACGCTGGGCCTCGCGCACGAGGGAGATCCACGGCCGTTCGTCGACGGCGAGATCCGTCAGACGGTCACGCTCTGGAAGCTGAGGTGGAAGACGGCGTGAGGGCGTTCGCGACGACCTCCGACACATCGAGCACCGGCACCTCGCTGCCACTCGCCTTCACGCCGTCGGAGATCATCGTCATGCAGAACGGGCAGGCCACGGCGATGGTCTCGGCGCCGGTCGCGAGCAGCTCTTCCGTCCGCTCGGCGTTGATCCGCTTGCCTGTGCGCTCCTCCATCCACATGCGACCGCCTCCGGCGCCGCAGCAGAGCCCACGGTCGCGCGCACGCGGCGGCTCGAGGAGCGTGATGACCGGGAGGGCGCGCTTCAGCGTCTCGCGCGGCGCGTCGTAGACGTCGTTGTACCGCCCGAGATAGCAGGAGTCGTGGTACGCCACGGTGAGGCGCTGCCCCTCGGCGGTGCGCAGGGGAACTCGCTCTTCCTGGAGCAGCCGCTCGATGTAGGTCGAGTGGTGAATGACCTCGTAGTTCCCGCCGAACTGGGGGAATTCGTTGCCGAGCTGGTGGAAGCAGTGCGGGCAGTGCGTGACGATCGTCGTCACGGCGTAGCGGTCGAGCGTCTCGATCGTGTCCTTCGCCAGGATCTGATAGAGGTACTCGTTCCCCATCCGGCGCGCCGGGTCGCCGTGGCAGTGCTCCTCCTGGCCGAGGATGGCGAACTTGATGTCGCACGCCTGCAGGATGCGCGCGAAGGCGACGGTGATCTTCTTCGCGCGGTCGTCGAACGAGCCCATGCAGCCGACCCAGAAGAGGATGTCCGGCCGCTCGCCACGCTCGGCCAGCTCGGCCATCGTCGGGATGTGCATCCCGTCCGCCCACGCGGCGCGATCCGCGGCCTGGAACGCCCAGGGTGACCCGTTCCGCTCCAGCGACTCGAACACCGGCTGCAGCTCCTCGGGGAACCGCGACTCCGTGAGCACGAGGTTGCGCCGCATCTGGTTGATGACGTCGAGCTGGTCGATCGAGACGGGACACTCCGTGACGCAGGCGCGGCAGCTCGTGCACGCCCAGAGCTCGTCCTCGGTGATGTAGGTGTCGAGGAGGCGATGCTCCATCACCTCCGTCACCGTCGTCGCGCCGGCATCGCCTCCCTCTCCGTGCAGGAGTGCGGGACGGAGGAACTCCATCCGGTCCCCCGTCACGAGCGGCGCCTTCTCCATCAGGCGTTGGCGCGTGTTGACGACGATCTTACGCGGGCTGAGCGGCTTGCCGGTGATGTTCGCGGGACACGCGGCGGTGCAGCGCCCGCACTCGGTGCACGAGTATCCGTCGAGGAGGTTCTTCCACGACGACGTGGAGGTGCTTCGAGTACGGGAGGTAGTTCAGGAAGACCAGGATCAGCAGCGCGTGCATCCACCAGAACACGTGGTATCCCCCGTTCGCCGCGGCGGGCGACAGGAACGTCCCGAAGATGCCGGCGAGCGGACGTGAGACCGCCTTCTCCGCACCGAACGCATCGGGCTGCACGACGAGCAGGAGCGACGTGAAGAGCAGCAGCGTGACCATGAGGCCCATGATCATGCTGAGGATGATCAGGGCGTCGGTGTGCTCGAGGTTGTCCCCCTCGAGCCGCTTCGGGTGGAGGAAGAGCCGGCGATAGAGCGCGAACCCGACCGCGCCGATGACGAGGAGTGCGAAGACGTCCTGCGACAGCGAGTACGCGCGGTACAACGCGTCCGGCAGGAGCACCGCGAAGGAGAAGCGCGGAAACACGCCGGCGATCACGATCTCGATCGTGCCCGCCGTGAGGACCATGAAGCCCCAGAAGATCAGCGCGTGCATCGGTCCGGCGACGGGATCGCGGAAGATCTTCTTCTGCGCGATCCCGATCACGAGCACGTTCTTCAGGCGCGTCAACGGATGGTCCGTCCGGTTCTCGCCATAGCCGAGCCGGAGGTAGCTCACCAGCCGCTGGACGTTCAGCGAGAAGAATCCGGTGGCGAGAACCAGGACGAAGAGGAAAACGGCACTTCCTGCGGTCATCGACGGGCGCTCCGGGCAGTGGTCGCGCGCGTCGCGCGCGCGAGCGGAAGCTACCCGGGCGGCACCATCGCTACAACCGAGTGGCGGAAGGCACGCCGTCAGCAGTGCCGGTCGCCAGTGGCAGGAAGCAGCGGAACGTCGCGCCTCGATCGGCGTTGTTCTCGGCCTGGATTCGTCCGTGGTGCGCGACGACGATCGAACGACTGATCGCGAGCCCGAGTCCGAGCCCCTCCGCCCGATGCGTCACGAACGGGTCGAACACCGAGTCGAGCGCACCGTCCGGGATTCCGACGCCGCGATCGCTGACCGCGATCTGCACGCACTCGTCGTCGGCGACGGTCGTCAGCCGGAGCTCGCGCTCCGAAGGATCGACGGTGCTCATCGCGTCGCACGCGTTGATCAGGAGATTGAGGATCACCTGCTGAAGCTGCACGCGGTCTCCCAGCACCAGGGGAATCCCGAGGGAGAGCTCCGTCGTGATCGGCATGCGGCGCAGCAGGAGATCGCTATGCGTCAGTTCGAGGACCTCGCGCGTGACCTCGTTCAGGTCGAGCGGCTGGAGGACCGCGCTGCTCTTCTTGAGCAGCTCGCGGAGCCGGTGGATGACCATCCCTGCCCGCTTGTCGCTCTTGATCACGTCGTCCAGCGTCTCGCGCAGCTCCACGAGATCCAGTGGGTCGCGATCGAGCATGTGACGCGCCGCCTGCGCGTTGGCGAGGATCGCCGCCAGCGGCTGGCTCAGCTCGTGCGCGAGCGCACCCGACTGCTCGGCCAAAATCAGCACCCGATTCAGATGGGCGAGCTCCTGACGCTGCGCGGCGGCATCCAGCTCGGCGTACTTCCGGTCGCTGATGTCCCGCACGATGCTGAGCAGCTTGTCGCTGTCGCAGCGGACGATGCAGGCCTCGAAGAAGCGCCGTTCGTGCGGCAAGTCGAGGCTGTACTCGAGTCGCTCGGGCTCGTTGCTCGCGAGCGCCCGCTCGAATGCCTGCGAGAAGATCCCGGCGAGCGGTGGGGGCATGACATCGCGCATCTTCTTGCCGAGAAATCCCTCGGGCGGCACGAAGAGGTCGCTCGGATCCTTGGCATGGAAGTCGAGGTACACCCCTTCGTCACTGAACACGAACATCAGGTCCGGAATGGCGCGGAGAATGGCGTGGTTCCGTTCCTCGCTCTGGCGCAGCGCTTCCTGCGACCGGTGATGATCGACGGCGGCGCCGGCGAGGTCCGCGGCGGTCTCGATCAGCCTCAGCTCCTCGCACGTCGGGCCGCGCGACGTGTCGCAGAACATCGTGAACGAGCCGAGCACCTTCTTCTTCGACGAGAGGATCGGGTTCGACCAGCAGGCGCGCCGTCCGATCGACGCGGCCGCGTCGCGCAGGACCGTCCACTGCGGGTCGCTGCCGATGTCCGTGACGATGACCGATCGTCCGGTCTGCATCACCGTGCCGCACGAACCAATCCGCGGACCCACCGCCTGGCCGTCGAACCGGCGCGCGAATTCCTCGGGAAGGCTCGGGGCCGCGCCCACCCGTACGTGCGTTCCGTCCACGTCGAGCAGCAGGCTCTGACACACCAACCTTTCACACTGGTCCTCGATGACGTGCGCGAGGAGCGTCAGCACCTCAGCGAGCGGCGCGCCGGTCGCGATCATCTCCAACACCTGATGCTGGCCGGCCTGGAAGACTTCGGCGCGCCACTGCGCGGAGACGTCGCGTGACACGGCCTTGAACTGCACGACGTCGCCGGCGGAATCCACGATCGGCATGACGGCGACATCCCACCACTTCATGGCTCCGGCGAACGTTCTTGCGGGGCGCTGGAACCTGGCGATTGCGCCGGTCCTGGCCCGCGCCATCGCGGCTTCGACGACCTCTTGGTCCTTGTCGTCCCAGAAGTCGACCCATCGCCGGCCCAATAGCGCGCGCGAATCTTCCGCGTCGAGCTG
Source organism: Gemmatimonadota bacterium (assembly GCA_019510405.1). Taxonomy (GTDB): domain Bacteria; phylum Gemmatimonadota; class Gemmatimonadetes; order Gemmatimonadales; family Gemmatimonadaceae; genus AG11. Next base: position 5,726 of record JAEKKK010000306.1, read on the forward strand.
CGCGACGCCGGCCGGATTGACGTAGAGGAGCCGGCCGTCGAGGTCGACGATCTTGAGGCAGTCGCGATCGGTCTCGATGTCGCACTGCCTCACCTGACGCAGGGTTCCCGACGGGAGGCCATCGGATCGCTCGGCCAAGGCGTCGGACGAGGCCGCCCACTCCCAGGGCCCGATGGCTGAGGCATTCGGCTCGTACCCAGGCGTAGCGTCGCTGCGCGGTCTCGATTCCTGCGCCCGACCACGCTCCACGGCGAATGCGATGGCCGCGGCAATGATGCCGACGAGCTGCACTTCCTCATCGTCGAACAGGTGCGGCGCCGCATAGTAGAGCATGAACTTGCCGATCACGCGCCCGAGACTGACCAGCGGAATGAATGCCATCGCCGCGATGTTCTCGCGCGCGATGACCGGCAAATAGGCGTCGAGCGACGGCTCGCGCGTCACATCGGGCACGAGCAACGGCTCCGCGTCCACGGACTCCGGAGTCCAGGGCGAATGCCCCTGCACCGCTGCGCGATACTCGCTGGACAGATTGCGCCAGGCCTTGAACCGCATCACGCCGTCGGGATCGAACAGAAGGACCGACGCGCGCGAGATGTCGAGGCATTCCGCGAGCGTGTCCAGCGCGGCGCTGTACACGTCGTCCAGATCTCGCGTCCGGCCCAACGCGCGCCCAACTGCCAGGCGCACGGCCAGCTGTCGATTCGCCGCCGCAGGCATCCGTCGATCTGTGTTCACGGGCATCCTCGCGCGTGATGGTCGTTCGCTCCCGCAGTCTCGGGAAACGTACGTGCGTCCGGACGCGGACGCGACTCAGTACAGATTCGCGCCGCTGGACACCGCAAGCGCGATCGCCGCGATGAGGTCGCCATCGCTGAACGGCTTGGCGACGGTGGGCGTGCCGACGTGAGCCGTGGCGTCGCTCGGCGAGGGACCGCCGTCGCCGGTGATGAATACGATCGGGATCCGAGAGCCGCGGAGGCGAAGTCGCTCACGCAGCTCGAATCCGTTCAGGCCAGGAAGACGCAGGTCGACGATGAGGCAGTCCGCCTCGGCACCCCGCGCCTCGTACTCCTCCGCTGACGCGAACGCTCGGACCTCGTGCCCCATCGCGCGCAGCAGGCGGCCGAGCGCAGTGCGCACGGCTTCGTCATCATCAACGACGGCGAGATTCAATGGATCTGCGTCGGCCATGGCATCACAGAGGGTTTCCGCCCCCGGATGCCGACAGCGGGCAGCGCGTGGGCGCCGCAATCAGGCGCCGTTCGAAAGCGAGGCAATTTTACTCATCGCTAGCCGGTGCGCAAAGGAAATCGGCACCAGATCGCGAGTGTTACGAATGCACGCGGCGCGCAGCTCCAGCTTGACAGGAACATCTACACCTGTAAAACTACACCTGTAGAATCCGCCCGGAGCCCTGATGCCCGAACGACACGACCTCACCGAGCTGCAGCTGACCATCCTCCGTTTCCTCTGGCAGCGCGGCGAAGCCACCGTCGCCGAGCTATGGGAAGCGCTGTACGAGGAGCGCGGTCTCGCACAGACCACCGTCGCGACACTCGTCGCCCGGCTTCAGCGTAGGGGCATCGTCGCTCGGCGCACACGCGACCGGCAGTACCTCTACCGCGCCACGATCACCGAGGCCGACGTCCAACATTCGATGGTGAGCGAGCTGACCGAGCGGCTCTTCGCCGGCGACCCCGCCGCGCTCGTCAACCACCTCCTCTCCGCGTCCGACATGAGCCCGGGCGATCTCGCTCGTGTGAAGCGGATGATCATGACCGCGCAGGCCCCCAAGGGAGATCCGACATGATCGACACGTTCTCCTCCGCGGCGCTCGCCTGGCTGCTGACGTATCTCATCCACAGCACGGTGCTGCTCGCGCTGGCGTGGGGGCTGACCCGCGTGCGCAGCTGGGCACCGGCCTCCGCGGACCTGCTCTGGAAGACTGCCCTCGTCGGCGGCATGCTGACCGCCACGGCGCAGCTCCGACTGGAGCTTCGCCCGGCCGGCACGGTGTCCCTGGCCCGCGCGACCGACGCGCCGTCGTCGCGGCTCACTTCGCACACGGCACGCGCCACGGAAACGGAGACGCTCTCGAGCGCAGACGCGACCGAGACGCCTTCGACTTCGGCCGCACCAACGCCGCCCGAGACGCCGCCGCCCGCAGTTGCCAGCGTGGCGCCTGCGCTCTCCATGCAGACGATCGTTGCCGCGATCTGGGCCTTCGTCGCTCTGGCCCTCGCGCTGGGATATGCCGCGCGCCGGTTCATCCTGGTGGGCCGCATCGGTGACCGTCAGGCGGTGACCGACGAACGGCTGCTCTCCGAGCTGGAGCAGCTGTCGCGCACCGCGAAGCTCGGACGTCGTCCACGACTCACCGTCACGTCCCGCATCTCCAGCCCCATCGCGCTCGGCATCGCCGAGATCTGTCTCCCGGAGAGCGCCCTGCAGGAGCTCGATCTCGAGGAACAGCGCGTCATGCTCGCCCATGAGCTGGCCCATCTCGCGCGGCGCGATCCATTGTGGCTCGCATTCGCGAGCGTCGTGGAGCGCGTGCTGTGGGTCCAGCCGCTCAATCGCGTCGCGCGACGCCGCATCGCGACGTCCGCCGAGTATCTCTGCGACGAGTGGGCCGTTCGCCGCACGGGCTCGGGTGTCGCCCTCGCACGCTGTCTCGCGCAGGTGGCGGAGTGGATCCAGACGTCGCCGCTCGGCGTGCCGGTCGCCGGCATGGCCGAGGAGCGGTCGCTGCTCGTGTCGCGCGTCGAGAAGCTGCTCGCGGGTGCGAGACACGACTCGCGCTCGCGCGGCGTCCTCGCGGTCGCGATGGCCGCGGTGGTGCTCGCGACGATCGCGCTCGTCCCCGGCGTCACTGGTCGCACCGTTGGCGCGGCAGAGCCGTATGGCATGCCCGACGACGCGCAGATCTCGTATCCCGCCGGCGCGCCGAAGCCCACGCTCCCCGACGCTGCGAGCCCGGCGGCGGCCGAAGTGAAGAAGCCGGCGCCGGAGCATCTCACGAGCGCGGACACCGCCGTCGTATTCGCGTTGGTGGGACGGCTGAAGGACGAGGATGCCGATGTGCGCGTCGCGGCGGCCGAGTCGCTGGGGAAGCTGGAGGATTCGCGCGCCGTGCCGGGACTCGTCGCGGCGCTGTCCGACCGCGAAGCGAAGGTGCGCGCCGCCGCCGCGGCGTCTCTCGCGAAGTTCACCGATCCGCGCGCGCTCAACGGGCTCGCGGCGCTCCTCGCCGATCCGGAGACGGACGTTCGAAAGCAGGCGCTCGACGCGCTGACCGAGTACGAGACGGGAGTTCCCACGGCCAGCATCGTTCGCCTCCTGAGCGACCCCGACGCCGATCTGCGTCACGACGCGGCGCATGCCATCGGCCATTTCGGTGACCGGTCGGCGGCGTCGGCGCTCGTGCCGTTGCTGCGCGACCCCTCCCCTGATGTTCGGCAGGCAGCGATCGAGTCGCTCACTGAATTGCACGACGTGTCGCACGCGTCGGCGATCCTGTCGGCGCTCGGCGACGCAAACGCCGATGTGCGCCACCAGGCAGTGAGCGCGATCAGCGAGCTGAAAGTGCCGCTTCCCGATGCAACACTGCTGACGATGTTGCGCGATCCCAACGCGGACGTCCGCGTGCAGGCCGCGGAGCTGGCCGGCGAGCGTTCATCCGTCGCGGCGATCCCGTCGCTCCGCCGCATGATGGACGACGAGGACCAGGACGTCCGCGAGAACGCGATCTCGGCACTCGCCAACATCGGCGACGACGCCGCCGTGGTGGCGCTGCGCGCGGGTCTTGCTTCGCGGGACGCCAAGGTCCGCCGCGCCGCAGCCGAAGCGCTCGGCGACAGGAGGCCGTGATGATGCGAGTCATCACGCTGGCAGTGCTCTCGGCTGTGGTGGGCGCGGGTGCGGTCGGTGCCGCGGTCACCCTCAAACCGGCCGCGTCACCAGCCGAATCACGTGTCGACCACGATGGAGGGCGTCCGGGCCCCGACTCCGGCCGCGTCGCCATTCTGCTCGACGCGCTCGGCAAGACGGATCCAGTCGTCTGCGAGTTGCTCGGCGATCAGATCGGGAACTTCTGGAACGGTGGCGAGCGTGGCGGCGTCGGCAGGTTGGCGGCGACGCCCGTTGCACTCCAGGCCGCGAAGGACTCCATCGGCGGCCGCATTTCGGATCCGCGCGCGATCAATCGTCTGGTGAGCGAGTTGAGCGCGCCGAATCCCTGCGTGCGACGCGTCGCGAGCAAGATGCTCGGCAACAGTGCGGTCACCTCGAGTCGGCTGCGTGCGCTGCTCGGCGACTCCTCTCCCACGGTGCGCGAGGCCGCCGCGCACGCGGCGGGCGTCGGTGAGGTGCACGACCTGCTCGGTCCACTCGAGACCTCGCTCGGCGATCGCGACGCCAGCGTCGCCGCGATGGCAGCGTGGGCGATCGGCGAGATGAACGACCGCACGGCGGTTCCCTCGTTGGTCAGAGCGATGAAGGGCAGCGAACCGCACGTGCGGCTCGCCGCCATCTGGGCCCTCGGCCAGCTCGACGACAAGAACGTCGCCACCGAGGTGATCCCGGCGCTGCGCGACGAAGATGCCATCTCTCGCACCATGGCCGCGGACGTGCTCGGAGAGCTCAACAACCCGGTCGCCCTCACACCGCTCCAACGCGCGCTCGCCGACGACGCCGATGCGCGTGTCCGTGAAGCCGCAGCGAA